>NZ_JBJLSI010000010.1:0-142396 GCF_050871945.1 Kineococcus deserti
GTTGCTCACGTGTTACTCACCCGTTCGCCACTGATCCCCCTCCGAAGAGGGTTCACCGTTCGACTTGCATGTGTTAAGCACGCCGCCAGCGTTCGTCCTGAGCCAGGATCAAACTCTCCGTCGAAAAACCTCGATCACCCGAAGGCAACCTAGATCATTTGACTTGCATAGTTGACCCTTGGTCTCGAAAACCCCATCGTGCGCTGGCGAGCACACGACGAGGGTCAATCCCAAAGGAATCCCCGATCTTCACCATGGTTGGTCAAGACCATTGGGGGTTGATACATATGGCATCAACATTTTTGGCACACTGTTGAGTTCTCAAGAACCGGACGCACCCACCCCACCCGAACCCCGTACCAGGGCCGGAGGAAAAGGGGCAACTTCCCCACCTTAACCAGACACCAGGCCGAACTTCAACCCAGCCCCGATCAGGCCTTCCGGTGCCACCCGTCGGACGCGGATCACCCAACCTGAGCGGTTCTGGTTTTCCGCCCCGTCGGGGCGACATGAAGAACAGTACGCGGCGGTCGGCGGCCGAAGCAAATCGATCATGCTCCGGCCATCGATCTCCTACTGCGGCAACGGAAGAGCGACTGCGGCGAGCGACTTCTTGCCGCGACGGAGCACGGCGTAGCGGCCGTGCAGCAGGTCCACGTCCGCGAGCGTCGCCTCCGGGTCGGTCACCTTGGTGTTGTTCACGTAGGCGCCCCCCTCCCCGATCGTGCGGCGGGCCCCGCTCAGGCTCGGGGCCAGGCCGGTGTCGGCGAACAGCTGCGCCAGGCGCACGTCGGGGTCGGCCGGCACCGCCGTCGGGAGCTCCTCGAGCGCCCCCCGCAGGGTGCGCTCGTCGATGCCGCCCAGCTCGCCGCCGCCGAAGAGCGCCGAGGACGCCTCCTGCACGGCCACCGCGGCCGCCTCACCGTGGACCAGAGCCGTCACCTCGTGCGCCAGGGCCCGCTGGGCGGCCCGCGCGCGCGGGTTCTCCTCGACCTGCCGTGCGAGCTCCTCGATCTCGGCCGGGGACCGGAAGCTGAAGGCCTTCAGGTAGTCGACGACCTTCGCGTCCTCGGCGTTCAGCCAGAACTGGAAGAAGGCGTACGGCGAGGTCAGGTCCGGGTCGAGCCAGACGGCCCCGGCCTCGGTCTTGCCGAACTTCGTCCCGTCGGCCTTCGTCAGCAGCGGCGTCGCCAGGGCGTGCACCGTCTTCTGGTCCACGCGGCGCACGAGCTCGCAGCCGGCGGTGATGTTCCCCCACTGGTCCGACCCGCCCAGCTGCAGCGTGCACCCGTGCAGGCGGTTCAGCTGGAGGTAGTCGTTGCTCTGCAGCAGGACGTAGCTGAACTCGGTGAACGAGATGCCCGTCGTGGCCAGGCGCTTGCTCACGGCCTCGCGGTCGAGCATGCGGTTGACGCTGAAGTGCTTGCCCACGTCGCGCAGGAACTCGATGGTCGACATGGACTGCGTCCAGTCGAGGTTGTTGACCATGGTCGCCTTCGCCGGCCCGTCGAAGTCGAGGAACGGCGCGATCTGCGCCTGCAGCCCCGTCACCCAGCCGGCCACCACCGAGGGGTCGTTCATGGTGCGCTCGGCCGAGGGCCGCGGGTCACCGACCAGCCCCGTCGCCCCGCCCACGAGGATCAGCGGGTGGTGCCCCGCCTGCTGCAACCGCTTGGCGGTCAGCACCTGCACGAGGTGACCCACGTGCAGACTCGCCGCCGTGGGGTCGAAACCCACGTAGTAGGTGAGCGGTCCCGTCGCCAGAGCCTCCCGCAGCGCGGCCTCGTCGGTGGAGTGCGCCACCAGGCCTCGCCACTGCAGTTCGTCCCAGACGTCGCTCACGACTCGTTCTCCCCTAGGTGCTTCGCGTTCCGGGCGACCTCCGCCCGCCGACACGGTACGCGGAGACCGTGGGGTCGTTCACGAGGGAAACGCGCCACGGGGTCGGCGCGCCGGCACCGGCGACCCCGACCCGCGGTCCCCACACCACGTCGGCGTCCGCCACGGGAGACCCCGCCAGCACCTCCAACTCACCGCCGGAGCAGACGTCGGCACCGTCCAGCGCGCGGTCGACCCCCAGCGCCTGCGTGAGCCGGGCAGGCCCCCGGGCGAGGTCCACGTCCTTCTTGGCGGCCGGCCGCCGCGACCGGGCCAGCTCCAGTCCCTCCACCACGGCGCCGGCGCGCAGCAGGACGGCCGAGGCCTCCCCCTCCGGCCCGCACACCAGGTTCATGCACCAGTGCATGCCGTAGGAGAAGTACACGTACGCGTGACCGGGCGGGCCGAACATGACCGCCGTGCGCGGGGTCCGGCCGCGGTAGGCGTGCGAGCCGGGATCGGCCTGCCCCGCGTACGCCTCGACCTCGGAGAGCCGGACCGCCACGACGCCCGCCGGTGTGCGGTGGCGCACGACGCGGCCGATCAGGTCGCGCGCCACCTCCAGCACCTCGCGGTCGAAGAAGGACCGCTCCAACGCCGCGGGCACGTTCAGGGTCGTGCCCACGCCAGGTGCGCCGCGAGCGCGTCCTGCGCGGCCTCCAGCTGCTCGGCCACCCGCACGGGGGCGGTGCCACCGATCCCGTCGCGGGAGGACAGCGACCCCTCGGTCGACAGGACGTCCTTGACCTCGGGCGTCAGGTGCGGCGAGATCGCGGCGAGGTCCTCCACCGTCAGGTCCCACAACTCCACGCTGCGGCCCTCCTGCGCCGAGCGCTGCTCGCAGCGGCGCACGCAGGCCCCGGAGATCTGGTGCGCGTCGCGGAAGGGAACCCCTTGGCGCACCAGCCACTCGGCGACGTCGGTGGCCAGGGCGAAGCCCTGCGGGGCCAGCGCGGCCATCCGGTCGGTGTGGAAGTGCAGGGTGGCCACCATCCCGGCGACGGCGGGCAGCAGGACCTCGAGGGTGTCGACCGCGTCGAAGACGGGCTCCTTGTCCTCCTGCAGGTCGCGGTTGTACGCCAGGGGCAGGCCCTTGAGCGTCGCGAGCAACCCCGTGAGGTCACCGATGAGCCGCCCCGCCTTGCCGCGCGCGAGCTCGGCGACGTCGGGGTTCTTCTTCTGCGGCATGATGCTCGACCCCGTCGACCACGCGTCGTCGAGCGTGACGAAGGAGAACTCCTTGGTCGCCCAGGCGATGACCTCCTCCGAGATCCGGGACAGGTCGACGCCGATCATCGCGGCGACGAACGCGAACTCGGCGGCGACGTCGCGCGAGGCGGTGCCGTCGATGGAGTTCTCCACGCTGCGGGTGAACCCGAGCTCGTGGGCGACCGCGACGGGGTCCAGGCCCAGGGAGGAGCCGGCCAGGGCTCCCGACCCGTACGGCGAGACCGCCGCGCGGGCGTCCCAGTCGCGCAGGCGTTCGACGTCGCGCAGCAGCGGCCAGGCGTGGGCCATGAGGTGGTGGCCGAGCAGGACCGGCTGGGCGTGCTGGAGGTGCGTGCGCCCCGGCATCGCCGCCGCGGGGTGCGCGGCGGCCTGGGTCAGCAGCGCCTCGACGACGTCCAGCACGAGACCGGCGACGACGCGGGCGTGGTCGCGCAGGAACATGCGCAGCAGGGTGGCGATCTGGTCGTTGCGCGAGCGGCCCGCACGCAGCCGGCCGCCGACGTCGGCGCCGACGCGTTCGACCAGGGCGCGTTCCAGCGCCGAGTGGACGTCCTCGTCGTCGGCGGCGGGCACGAACGCCCCGGAGACGACGTCGGCCTCCAACGCGTCGATCCCGGCCAGCAGCGCGTCCAGCGTGGCGTCGTCGAGCAGACCGGCCGTGCGCAGGACGCGGGCGTGCGCGCGGGAACCGGCGAGGTCGTAGCGGGCCAGCCGGAAGTCGAAGTGCGTGGACTTCGACAGCGCCGCCATCGCGGCCGCGGGCCCGGTCGCGAAGCGCGCGCCCCACAAGCCCTTCTCACCCTGCTGCGGCTTCCCAGACATCACGCGTCCACTTCGTTCTCGAGGTCTTCTTGATGGTCGTGTCGGTTCTCGTCGGGGGTGGCCCGGCGGGCCAGGGCCAGGAACCGGGCGGCGACCGCGTCCCCGCCGAGCGGGTCGCGGGTGATGACCAGGACGGTGTCGTCCCCGGCGATGGTGCCCAGCAGGGTCGGCATGACCGAGTGGTCGACGGCGCTGGCCAGGAACTGAGCGGCCCCCGGCGGGGTGCGCAGCACGACGAGGTTGGCCGACGCCTCGGCGCTGACGAGCAGTTCCTCGCACCAGCGGGCCAGCCGGGCGTCGAGGACCTCCTGGCCGACGCCGCTGCGCGGGGTGCGGTCGCCACCCTCGGCGGGCAGCGCGTAGACCAGTCCCCGGTCGCCGTCGCGCACCTTGACCGCGCCGAGCTCGACGAGGTCGCGCGACAGCGTGGCCTGGGTGACGGCCACTCCCTCCTCGGCGAGGTGGGTGGCCAGTTCGGTCTGCGAACGCACCGGGAACCGGGCCAGCACCGCGGCGATCCGGTCGTGCCGGAACGCCTTCGTACCCGCGCCGGACCCCGGTGGAAGCGTCATCGCGACTTCTCGAGCAGCCAGACGAGCAGCGCCTTCTGCGCGTGCAACCGGTTCTCCGCCTCGTCCCACACGACCGACTGCGGGCCGTCGAGGACGTCGGCGTCGATCTCCTTGCCGCGGTAGGCGGGCAGGCAGTGCAGGACGATCGCGTCGTCCTTCGCCTGCGCCAGCAGCTGCGAGGTCAGCGAGAAGGCGCGGAACCGCTCGTACTCCTGGCCCTCCTGGCCCATCGAGATCCAGGTGTCGGTGGCCACGACGTCCGCGCCGGTCACGGCCTCGACCGCGTCGGAGGTGACGGTCACCGAACCCCCCGTCCGCGCGGCGACCGCCTGGGCGCGGGCGATGACGTCCGCGTTCGGCAGGTCGGAGGCGGGAGTTCCGATCCGCACGTGCAGGCCGGCCGTCGCGCCACCGAGGGCGTAGGAGTGCGCCATGTTGTTGGCCCCGTCGCCGACGTAGGCCAGCGTCAGCCCGGCCAGCGTCCCCTTGTGCTCGGCGACCGTCTGCAGGTCGGCGAGGATCTGGCAGGGGTGGTACTCGTCGGTGAGGGAGTTCACGACCGGCACGCGGGAGTTCGCCGCCATCTCCACGATGTCGCTCTGCGCGAACGTGCGCCACACGATCGCCGCGGCCATGCGCTCGAGGACCCGTGCGGTGTCGGCGACGGGTTCACCGCGGCCGAGCTGGGAACCGGCCGCGTCGACGACGAGCGGAACCCCGCCGAGGTCGGCCACGCCGACGCTGAACGAGACCCGGGTCCGGGTGGAGGGCTTGTCGAACAGCAGGGCGACGGTCTGCGGGCCGGCCAGCGGCCTCTCGGCGAACCTGTCGGCCTTCAGGCGGGCCGCGAGCGCCAGGACCTCGGCCTGCTCGGCGGGGGTGAGGTCGTCGTCGGCGAGGAAGTGCCGCACGGTCACGGGGTCGCTCCGTTCAGGATCTCGGGCAGGGCGGCGACGAACGTGTCGGCCTGCGCGGTGGTCAGGACGAGCGGGGGCGCGAGGCGGACGGTGTCCGGCCGGGCGGCGTTGACGATGAAACCCCGCTCCAGCGCCGCGGTGACGACGTGACCGGCGACGGGTTCGGTCAGCGCGACGCCGAGCAGCAGCCCCTCACCGCGGACCCCCTCCACGAGGGGGTGGCCCAGCGCCTCGATCGCCGTCCGCAGGTGCGCTCCGACGGCGTTCACGTTGTCCAGCAGGGCGTCGCGCTCGATGGCGTGCAGCACCGCGAGCCCGGCGGCCGAGGCGACGGGGTTGCCGCCGAACGTCGTGCCGTGCTGACCTGCGCCCAGCAGGGCGGCGTTGCGCGGGCCGAACGCCACGACGGCACCGACGGGGATGCCGCCGCCCAGCCCCTTGGCCAGGGTCATGACGTCGGGGACGACGCCCTCGTGCCGGGGGTTGTGGTGCGCGAACCACTCACCGGTGCGGCCGATGCCGGTCTGCACCTCGTCCAGGACGAGCAGCGCGCCGTGCTCGGCGGTGATCCGGCGGGCCGCGGCCAGGTACCCCTCGGGCGCGGGGACGACGCCGTTCTCGCCCTGCAGGGGTTCGAGGAACACCGCGGCCGTGGCGCCGTCGACGGCCCGGCCCAGTGCGCCGAGGTCGCCGTAGGGGACGAACTCCACGCCGCCGGGCAGCGGCTCGAAGGGGGCCCGGTAGGCCTCCTTGGCGGTCAGGGCCAGGGCGCCCATGGTGCGGCCGTGGAAGGCGCCGAGGGTCGAGATGACCTTGGTCCGCCCGGTGCGGCGGGCCATCTTGAACGCGGCCTCGTTGGCCTCGGCGCCGGAGTTGGCGAAGAACACCGCCGACCCCTCCGGAGCCCGGGAGACCTCGAGGAGCCGTTCGGCCAGCGCGATCTGCGGGGCGGTGGCGAAGAAGTTCGACACGTGCCCCAGCGTCGTCAGCTGGGCGGTGACGGCCGCGACGAGCAGCGGGTGGGCGTGCCCGAGGGCGTTCGTCGCGATCCCGCCGAGCAGGTCGAGGTACTTGTTGCCGTCGGCGTCCCAGACGTGGCAGCCCTCGCCGCGGACCAGGACGCGCTGGGGGGTGCCGAAGGTCTGCATGACCGAGGTCGTGTACCGCTGCAGCCAGGCCTGGCCGCTGCCGTCGGTGGCGGGCAGCGCGTCGGCCGCCTGCCCGCTCGTCGTGGCGAGTTCCACGTCGTCTCCCTGCGGGTTCACGGCACGACCATCGTGCCGTTGCCGGAGGTCGTGAAGACCTCCAGCAGAACGGAATGTGCTTGCCGGCCGTCGATGACGGTGGCGCGCGGAACCCCGCCGCGCACCGCGCGCAGACAGGCCTCCATCTTCGGGACCATCCCCGACTCCAGGCTCGGGAGCAGGTCGGCCAGGTCGGCCGCGCCGATCTCACGGACCAGGGAGTCGGTGTTCGGCCAGTCCCGGTACAGGCCCGCCACGTCGGTCATGACGACGAACTTCTGCGCGCCCAGGGCGACGGCGATGGCCGACGCCGCGGTGTCGGCGTTGACGTTGAGGACCTGCCCGTGCAGCGGGTTGCCCTCGTCGTCGACCTCCGGCGCGATCGTGGAGATGACCGGGATGCGCCCGGCGTCGAGCAGGTCGACGACCGCGCCCGGGTCGACGCCCACGACGTCGCCCACGAGCCCGACGTCCACGGGTTCGCCGTCGACGACGGCGTGCCGGCGCTTGGCCCGCAGCAGTCCGGCGTCCTCCCCCGACAACCCGACGGCCAGCGGGCCGTGCGCGTTGAGCAGGCCGACGAGTTCGCGGCCCACCTGACCGGTGAGGACCATGCGGACGACGTCCATGGTCTCCGGCGTCGTGACGCGCAGCCCGCCGCGGAACTCGCTGGGGATGTCCAGCTTCTTCAGCATCGCCGAGATCTGCGGTCCGCCGCCGTGGACGACGACGGGACGCAAGCCGGCGGTGCGCAGGAACACGACGTCCTGCGCGAACGCCCGCTTGAGGTCCTCGTCGACCATGGCGTTGCCGCCGTACTTCAGGACGACGAGGGCACCGCGCCACTTCTGCAGCCACGGCAGGGCCTCGACGAGGACGCTCGTCTTGTCGGCGGCCGAGAGTTCGGTCAGATCGCTCACGACGAGTACGCGCTGTTCTCGTGGACGTAGGCGTGGGTCAGGTCGTTGGTCCACACCGTCGCGGCCTGCGACCCGGCCTTGAGGTCGATGCGTACCCGGACCTCGCGGGGTTCCAGGTCGACCGTCGCGGGATCGGCGTGCGGCGTGCCGTCGACGCACACCGCGACCCCGTTGAGCGAGACGTCGAGGGTCTGCGGGTCGAACTGCGCCGAGGTGGTCCCGACGGCGGCCATGACCCGGCCCCAGTTGGGGTCCTTGCCGAAGACGGCGGCCTTGAACAGGTTGTTGCGCGCCACCGAGCGCGCGACCTCGACGGCCTCGTCCTCGCTGGCGGCGCCGACGACCTCGATGGCGATGTCGTGGTCGGCGCCCTCGGCGTCGCCGACGAGCATGCGGGCCAGGTCGGCGCACACCCGGCGGACGGCCTCGTCGAAGGCGGCCGGGTCCGGGGTGACGCCGCTGGCGCCGGAGGCCAGCAGCACGACGGTGTCGTTGGTGGACATGCAGCCGTCGGAGTCGAGGCGGTCGAACGTCGTGCGGGTCGCCGCACGCAGCGAGGCGTCGAGGGCCTCGGCCTCGACGACCGCGTCGGTCGTCAGCACGACGAGCATGGTCGCCAGGCCCGGGGCGAGCATGCCCGCGCCCTTGGCCATGCCGCCGACGACGAAGCCGTCGCCGCTGGCGATGGCCTGCTTGGAGACCGTGTCGGTCGTCATGATCGCCGTCGCCGCGGCGGTGCCGCCGTCCGTCGAGAGCGCCTCGAAGGCCTGCTGCACGCCGTCGAGGACCCTCTGCCGCGGCAGTTCGACGCCGATGAGGCCGGTGGAGCAGACGACGACGTCACCGGCCCCGGAGCCGACGAGCTCGCCGACGAGTTCGGCCGTGGCGTGGGTGGTCTGGAAACCCTGCGGGCCGGTGAAGCAGTTCGCCCCGCCGGAGTTCAGGACGACGGCCTTGAGGTGGCCGTCGGCGCTGGCGCGTTCGCTCCACAGCACCGGGTGCGCCTTGCACCGGTTGGAGGTGTAGACGGCGGCGCCGGCGTCGAGGGGGCCGTCGTTGACCACGAGGGCGAGGTCGGGCTTCCCGGAGGCCTTCAGGCCCGCGGTGACGCCGGCGGCCCGGAAGCCTCGTGCGGCGGTCACGCTCACGGCGCGACCCCCACGGCGGTCAGGCCCGCGTCCTCGGGCAGCCCGAGCGCGATGTTCACCGATTGCACGGCCCCTCCGGCGGTTCCCTTGACGAGGTTGTCGATGGCCGCCACGACGAGGACGCGACCGGCGTGCTCGTCGACGGCCAGCTGCAGCGCGCAGGCGTTCCCGCCGAGCACCATGGCCGTGGAGGGCCACTGCCCCTCGGGCAGCAGGTGCACGAAGGTCTCGGCGGCGTAGGCCTTCTCCCACGCCGAGCGCACCTCGGCGGCCGAGACCCCCGGAGTCAGCCGTGCGGTGCAGGTGGCGAGGATCCCCCGGGACATCGGCGCCAGGGTCGGCGTGAACGAGACGGTGACGTCCGAGCCGCCGGCCAGGCCGAGGTTCTGCTCGATCTCGGGGGTGTGCCGGTGCCCGCCGCCGACGCCGTAGGGGCTCATCGAGCCCATGACCTCCGAGCCCAGCAGGTGCGGCTTGAGGGCCTTGCCCGCACCGGAGGTGCCGGAGGCCGCGACGACGACGACGTCGGTGGGTTCGAGCAGCCCGGCGGCGAAACCGGGTGCCAGCGCGAGCGAGACCGACGTCGGGTAGCAGCCGGGCACGGCGATGCGCCGGGCCCCCACGAGGTTGGCCCGCTGCGACCCTCCACCGGCCAGCGGCAGTTCGGGCAGGCCGTAGGGCCAGGTGCCGGCGTGTTCGCCGCCGTAGAACCTCTCCCACGCGGCGGGGTCGGTCAGCCGGTGGTCGGCGCCGAGGTCGACGACCAGGACGTCGTCGCCGAGGTCGGCGGCCACGGCGGCCGACGCGCCGTGCGGCAGGGCCAGGAAGACGACGTCGTGCCCGGCGAGGACCTCGGTCGTCGTGGGCTGCAGGACGCGGTCGGCCAGCGGCAGCAGGTGCGGCTGCAGCTCACCGAGGCGGCTGCCCGCGTTGGAGGCGCCGGTCAGGGCGCCGATCTCGACGTGCGGGTGGTTCAGCAGCACGCGCAGGACCTCGCCACCGGCGTAGCCGCTGGCCCCTGCGACGGCGACCGTCAGCCGCTTCCCGGGTTCCATGTGCATGACCATACACGCACTCGGCTAGCCATGCAGTTGCGGGTGGTCGCGTGGCCGTCAGGCGATCGGGTCGTCCGCCCCGTAGGGCACCACCACGAGCCGGCGCGCCGACGGCGTCAGCGTCGCCTCCGCCTCGCGCAGCGACTCCACGGTGTCGGTCCCGGCGCGCAGGAACCGGCCCGACCACGCGTCCAGCTCACCCCGGGCGATGGCCAGCACCATCGCCACGACGTCGTCGGGGTCGGTCCACTCGGTGCGGTCGGCGTGCTGGCTCATGCTCGTCGACATCGCCGTGCGCACCACCCCGGGCGACAGCTCGAAGGCGCGGATGCCGTGCTCGGCCCCGGCGACGGCGATCGCGCCGCCGAGCCGGAACAGCGCGGCCTTGCTGGCCCCGTAGGCCGCGTACGCGCCGGAATCCTTGTACGCCGACCCCGAACTGAGGTCGACGACCCTCCCGGCGCCCCGGGCCACCATCCCGGGCAGCACGGCCCGGGCGACGTGGAAGGGGCCCAGGACGTTGGCCTCCACGACGGCGCGCACGTGCGCCGGGTCCGCCTCCCACGGCGGCACCTCGGCCGGCTCGATGCGGCCGGCGGCCTGCACGAGCAGGTCGAACCCCCCGAGCTCGGCCTCCAGGGCGTGCACCCCCGACGCGACGGCCGCCGCGTCGGCGACGTCGAACGCCGTCGCCACCGCCCGGCCGCCGTCGGCGGTGATCTCCTCGACCAGTTCGTCCAGCGCCCGGGCGCCACGGGCCACGACGCCGACGGTGAACCCGGCGTGGGCCAGGCCGAGCGCGACCGCGCGGCCGATGCCCTGACTGGCACCGGTCACGAGCGCGCGTCCGGGCCGGAGGTCGGTCAGGTCCACCGACTCCGCCTCGATCCCTGCCCCGGGCGCCTCAGACACGCTGGCTGGCTCCCGTCCGCTCGGTGGCCACGGCCACGGCGGCGTCGCGGGCCGCACTGGCCTCCTCGGCCGTCAGCGTGCGGTCCGGCGCGCGGAAGCGCAGCGCGAAGGCCAGCGACTTCCTGCCCTCCCCCACCTGGGCGCCGGTGTAGACGTCGAACAGGTGCACGTCCTCCAGCAGCGGCCCGGCGCCGTCGCGCAGCGCGCCCTGCACCTGCGCCGCAGGGGTCGCGGCGTCCACGACGAGAGCGACGTCCTGCGTCGCGGCCGGGTACCCGGACAGCGGGTCCACCTGCGCGGCGGCGCCGACCTGGGCGAGCAGGACGTCGAGGTCGAGCTCGAAGGCCGCGGCGCGCGCGGGCAGCTCGAGCGCCGCGACCGCGCTGGGGTGCAGTTCCCCCGCGTACCCGACGGTGTGCCCCTGCGCCGTGGCGATCCGGGCGCAACGGCCCGGGTGCCACGGAGCGTGCTCGGCGGCCTCGACCACGACGTCGACCCCGATCGCCGCCGCGACCGTGCGGGCCGCCTCGACGGCGTCGGCCCAGCTCGCCGGTTCCCCGCCGCGGGCGAAACCGTCGCCGAGGGCTCCCGGCCGGCGACGGGTGCCGGTCAGGACGCCGGCGACGTGCAGCGGCTGGGCGGGTACGGCGGCGCGCAGGCGGGCCAGTTCCTCCTCGCCGGGCCGTTGCTCGACCCCCAGGACCTCGGCCGCGCCGGCGCCCGGCTGCGGGTGCGTCACCGATCCCAGCTCCACGACCGCGAGGTCGCGCAGTCCGCGGGAGACGTTGCGGCGCACCGTCTCGGTCAGCGAGTCGAGCAGGCTGGTGCGCATCAGCGGCTGCTGCTCCGACAACGGGTTCGCCAGCCGCAGCGCGTTCCGGCGCGGGTCGTTCGCCGGGACCTGCTGGGCGTCGAAGACGGAGGCCGCCACGAACGGGTAGCTGAGCACCTCGACGAAACCGTCGTCGACCAGCGCCCGGGCGACCGACCGGCGCGCGCGCTGCGAGGAGGTGAGGCCGGACCCGGCGGGCGCCGGCGGCAGCACCGAGGGGATCGCGTCGTAGCCGGCCAGGCGGGCGACCTCCTCGACGAGGTGGACCCGGCCGACCAGGTCGGGACGCCACGTCGGCGGGACGACGGTCAGCGAGGACCCGTCGACCGTCACCTCACAGCCGATCTCGGTGAGGATCGAGACGATGTCGTCGGCCTCGTAGCGGACGCCGACGACGCGCTCGGGGAACCCGACGTCCATCGTGATGGCCTGCGGCGCGGCCGGTTCCCCGACGTCGGTGGCCGTGGTGTCGGGAGTTCCGCCGCCGTGCTCCACGAGCAGCCGGACGGCCAGTTCGACGGCCCGGTCGCAGATCGCCGGGTCGGTGCCGCGCTCGAACCGCTTGGCCGCCTCCGAGGGCAGCCGGTGCCGGCGGGCGCTGCGGGCGATGCTCACCTGGGCGAAGTGCGCGCCCTCCAGCAGCACGTCGGTGGTCGCCGCGGAGACCTCGCTGGAGGCGCCGCCCATGACGCCGGCGATGCTCAGGACCCGCGACGTCGCCGGGTCCCCGGGGACCTCGTCGGTGATGAGCAGGTCCTCGGGGTGCAGCGTGCGCTCGACGCCGTCGAGGGTCGTCAGCTCCTCCCCCGCCCGTGCGCGCCGGACGACGACCTCGCCCTGCAACCGGCCGAGGTCGTAGGCGTGCAGCGGCTGCCCCGTCGCGAGCATGACGTAGTTCGTCACGTCGACGGCCAGCGAGATCGGCCGCATCCCGGCCTGCCGCAACCGGTCCGCGACGAACCGCGGCGTGGGCGCGGAGGGGTCCACACCGCGCACGACGCGGGCGACGAACCGGTCGCAGCCGACCGCGCCGCGCACCGGCGCGTCGTCCTCCAGTCGCACGGGGTACCCCGGGCCGGACGCCAGGGGCACCTGCACGTCCACGGGGTCGCGGAACACCTCGGCCAGCGGCCGGCGGGTGCCGTGCGCGTACTCGCGCGCGATGCCGCGCAGGGAGAAGCAGTAGCCCCGGTCGGGTGTGACGTTGACCTCGACGGTCTCCTCGGCCAGACCGAGCAGCTCCAGCGCGTCCTGGCCGGGCGTCACGTCGACCCCGGGCAGGAACTGCGTCAGGACGATGATGCCGTCGTGGTCCTCGCCCAGGCCCAGTTCCTTGGCCGAGCAGATCATGCCGTCGGAGACGTGGCCGTACGTCTTGCGCGCGGCGATGCCGAAACCCCCGGGCAGTTCGGCCCCGGGCAGCGCGACGACGACCAGGTCGCCCTCGACGAAGTTGTGCGCGCCGCAGACGATCCCGCGGTTGCCCTCGGGACCGTTGTGCTGCGGGCCCACGTCGACGTGGGTCCAGTTGATCGTCTTGCCGTTCTTCTGGGGTTCCCCCACCAGGTCCAGGACGCGGCCGACGACGACGGGACCGGTGACTCCGGCGGTGTGGATCCCCTCCTCCTCCAGCCCCACCCGGACCAGCGAGGCCGCGACGTCGACGCCGGCGGCCTCCGGCTCGAGGTCGACGTGCTCGGCCAGCCAGCTCAACGGGATGCGCATCAGAGGTTCTCCTCCCCCGCCGCGGTGCCCGGATCGGACGCACCGGCCAGCACCGTCGCCACTGCGGACGCGGAGAGGTCCTCCACGCCGAACGCCCGGCTGAACCGCACGTCGCCCTCCACCATGTCGCGCATGTCCGTCACCCCGTTGCGGAACATCAACGTCCGCTCGATCCCCATCCCGAAGGCGAAACCCTGGTAGCGGTCGGGGTCGATCCCGGCCGCCCGCAGCACGTTCGGGTTGACCATGCCGCAGCCACCCCACTCGATCCAGCCGCGTTCGGCGTCCCGGCCCAGGGAGAACCGCAGGTCCAGTTCCGCGCTGGGCTCGGTGAACGGGAAGAACGCCGGCCGCCAGCGGGTCTCGACGGCGTCGCCGAACATCGCGCGGGCGAAGTGGTCCAGGGTGCCCTTGAGGTTGGCCATCGTGAGGTTCTCGTCGACGGCGATCCCCTCGAGCTGGTGGAAGACCGGGGTGTGCGTCGCATCGAGCTCGTCGGTGCGGAACACCTTGCCCGGGCAGACGACGTACAGCGGGACACCGCGCGAGAGCAGCGAGCGGCTCTGCACCGGCGAGGTGTGCGTGCGCAGGACCAGACCGGAGTCGGCGCCGCCGTCGGCGTCGGCCACGAAGAAGGTGTCCTGCATCTGCCGCGCCGGGTGGTCGGCGTCGAAGTTCAGGGCGTCGAAGTTGAACCACTCGGCCTCGACCTCGGGGCCCTCGGCGACCTCCCAGCCCATGGCGGTGAACACGTCCGAGACGCGCTCGACCAGCAGCGGGATGGGGTGGCGCGCGCCCCGGTCGGCGCGGGCCGTCGGCAGCGTGACGTCGACGACCTCCTCGCGCAGCACCCGCTCGGTGTGCTCGGCCTCG
The DNA here is from genome assembly GCF_050871945.1 of Kineococcus deserti. Classification (NCBI taxonomy): domain Bacteria; kingdom Bacillati; phylum Actinomycetota; class Actinomycetes; order Kineosporiales; family Kineosporiaceae; genus Kineococcus; species Kineococcus deserti. Next base: position 14,129 of record NZ_JBJLSI010000010.1, read on the forward strand.
AGCACCTGCGCGCGGGCCGCGAGGGCGCCGTTCAGCCGGCCGCGGGCCTGGCCGACGCGCTTGCCCGCAGCGGCCTTCTCGGGCCCGGGCAGGGTGCCGATGGCGCGGTTGGCCAGCGCCAGCGGGCTGCGGTCGCCGGCGTGGGCCAGCCGGGCGGCCTTGAGCTCGTCGAGGTCGGCGGCCGCGGCCACGGCCGCGAGGGCGGCGTCGAGGGCGGCCTGGACGCTCGTCTCGTCGACCGCTCCGTCGGGGGCGTCGGGCTGCTCGGACATCGTGGTGGGCACTCCTCGGACGGGGCGGGGTGGAACGGGTGGGTCTGCACCGATCCTCCCAGACGCCGGACCGAGGCTCAGCCCGGTTCCCCCGCCGGCAGCCGGACGGTGAACCGGGCACCCCCGGCCGGGGAGCTGTCGACGTCGACGTCGCCGCCGTGCGCCTCCACGAGCCCGCGCGTGACGTACAGGCCCAGGCCGGTGCCGCTGCGGCCGCCGCCGTGCCAGAACTTGGAGAACACGTAGGGGCGGTTCTCCGCCGCGATGCCCTCCCCGGCGTCGTCGACGGTCAGGACGATCGAGCCGTCCGCACCGGTCACGTCCACGGCCACGGTGCCGGCCCCGTGCCGCACGGCGTTGTCGACGAGGTTCGTCACGACCTGGGCCATCCGGTCGGGGTCGGCCCACAGCTCGGGCAGGTCCTCGGCCACGGTCAGGACGAAGCGGTCGTCGTCGTACCCGGCCATCCGCAACCGGTCGACGTGCTCGCGCACCAGCGTCGCCAGGTCCATCGGCCGGCGGTGCACCGTGAGCCGGCCGGCGTCGACCCGGGCGACGTCCAGCAGGTCCCCGACGAGCCGGCTGACGCGCTCGGCGTCGGCCTGCACGGTGGAGAGCATGAGCCGCTTCTGCTCGTCCGTGAAGCGGTCCCAGCGGCGCAGCAGACTGGCGGTGAACTGCTTGACGGAGGTCAGCGGGGACCGCAGCTCGTGCGCGACGGTGGCGATGAGGCTCGTGGTGTCGGTCTCGGCGCGCCGGCGCTCGTCGGGCGTGCGCAGCGCGAGCACGGCCCGCTGCAGGGTGCCGGTGGCGTCGCGGTGGAAGCGGGCGGTGACCAGGAGTTCGGTGCCGCCGGGCAGCAGGAGCAGGCGTTCACCGTGACCGTCGTCGGTCACCCCGCTGGGACGGCGGCCGTCGTCGCGCAGCACGTCCCACCAGCGGCGTCCGGAGGTGTCCTGCAACGGGAGGGCCCGGCGCAGCGGCATCCCCAGGAGCTCACCGCGCGGGCGTCCGAGCAGTCGCCCGGCGACGTCGTTCAGGTCGGTGATGGATCCGTCGGCCGCCACCACCACGAGACCGTCGGGCAGGTCGTCCAGGGCCAGACCGGGCGCGCGGGATCCAGGGGCCGACGACACGGCCTCGGCGTTCCCCCTCGCCTCGGGCACGGTGCGACATTAGGGCATCCGGCACCCTGCACCAGTCCAGGAACCGTCAGCCCCCGGCGCGGCGCGGTTCAGGGCGTGGGTCGCGGTGCGCGCGGGCGCTGGCGTAGAGGCAGACCACGGCCGCGGTGGCCAGGTTCAGGCTCTCGGCCCGCCCGTGCAGCGGAACCCGCACGACGGCGTCGGCCAGCGACCGGCCGGCCTCGTCCAGCCCGGCGGCCTCGTTGCCGAAGACCCACGCGGTGCGCCGGCGCAGGTCGAGGTGCCCCGCCGTCCCGCGCGCGGCCTCGTCGGCCAGGTCGTCCAGGTCGTGCTCACCCTCGCCGTCCGCGGCCAGCACGGTGGACCCGCTGCGCTGCAACGCGGTCACGACCTCCTCGAGGGGGACGCCGACGACGACGGGCAGGTGGAACAGGCTGCCGGCCGTGGAGCGCACGCACTTGGGGTTGAAGACGTCGACGCTGGAGGCGGTGAGCACGACGGCGTCGGCCCCGGCGGCGTCGGCCGCCCGCAGCACGGTGCCGGCGTTGCCCGGGTCGCGGACCTTGTCCAGGACGGCGACCAGCCGCGGGTGCGTGGCCAGGACGTCGTCGAGGTCGGCCGTCGCGGTCGGGCACACCGCGAGCAGTCCCTGCGGAGTGACGGTGTCGGTCATGGCGGCCAGCACCTCGTCGGTCACCGTCCACACCTTCGGTGCGCCGTCGACGATCCCGGGGTACCTCCGTGCCGCCTCGGCCGTGGTGTACAGCTCGAGGGCGGCGCCGGCCGCGACGGCCTCGCGCACGGCCTGCGGCCCCTCGGCCAGGAACCGGCCGTGCCGGGAACGCGCGGAACGCCCGGTCAGCGCCCGCACGGCCTTCACCCGTTCCGCTCGAGGGTTCGAGAGGACGGGGTGGTCCATGGCGGGCACTGCCGGGCGTTCGGGAGCGGTCGTGCTCAGGCCGCGGAGCCCTCGGCGGCCACGGGGGCGGCCGGGAGCGCAGCCTTGGCGGTCGTCACCAGCGCGCTGAAGGCAGCCGGGTCCGACACCGCGAGCTCGGCCAGCATGCGACGGTCGACCTCGATCTCAGCGGCCTTCAGGCCCTGGATGAAGCGGTTGTACGTCATGCCCTCGGCGCGGGCCGCGGCGTTGATGCGCTGGATCCACAGACGACGGAAGTCGCCCTTGCGCGCCTTGCGGTCGCGGTACGCGTAGACGAGGGAGTGGGTGACCTGCTCCTTCGCCTTGCGGTACAGGCGCGAACGCTGACCGCGGTAGCCGCTCGCCTGCTCGAGGACGGTACGGCGCTTCTTCTGGGCGTTGACTGCGCGCTTCACGCGTGCCACGGGGTACTCCTAGCTTGGTCGGGATCGCGGGCGACGGCGGACCGTGAGGTCGCGCGCCCGCAGTGGTCGGGTCACGTCACCGGCCCCGCAGGGCCGGCCGCAGATCAGATGCCGAGGAGCTTCTTGATCTTCTTGGCGTCCGCGGGCGAGACGACCTGGTCGACCGAGAGGCGGCGGGTGCGCTTGCTCGACTTGACCTCGAGCAGGTGGCGCTTGTTGGCCTGCTCGCGCATGACCTTGCCGGAACCGGTGGTGCGGAAACGCTTCTTGGCGCCGGAGTGGGTCTTGTTCTTGGGCACGTCTTCTCCTGTGTTCGATGCCGGGGGTGCACCCCCCGGCCTGGTCTGGCGGTTGGCCCGCGGGGACCAGGACGTCCTCGCGGGCCTCGACGTCAGGACGCCGTCGCGGGGGTCTCGTCCGGCGCGGTCGCGCCGCCGGTCTCCTCGCTCGTGGCGGTCGGCGCCTGGTCGGCCTCGGCGGCGGCGTCCTTGCGGCGACGCTCCTCGGCCTTGGCCTCGGCCTTCTTCTTGTGCGGCCCGATGACCATCACCATGTTGCGGCCGTCCTGGCGCGGCGAGCTCTCCACGCTGCCCAGGTCGGAGACGTCCTCCGCGAGACGCTGCAGCAGCCGGAAACCCATCTCCGGGCGGGACTGCTCACGTCCGCGGAACATGATCATCACCTTGACCTTGTCCCCCGCCTTGAGGAACCGCTCGACGTGGCCCTTCTTGGTGCCGTAGTCGTGCGGGTCGATCTTCAGGCGGAAGCGGATCTCTTTGAGGATCGTGTTCGACTGGTTCTTGCGGGCTTCGCGGGCCTTCATGTCGGACTCGTACTTGAACTTGCCGAAGTCCATCAGCTTGCAGACCGGCGGTCGCGCCGTGGGGGCGACCTCGACCAGGTCGAGACCTGCCTCGTCCGCCAGCCGCAGCGCGTCCTCGACGCGCACGATCCCGACCTGTTCACCGTTGGGGCCTACGAGCCGCACCTCGGGAACACGGATGCGGTCGTTGATGCGGGGCTCGCTGATGTGTAGCTCCTTCGTCGTCGTCGTGGGGCCGCCGGACACGAGGAAGGCCCCCGTGCTCGGACGCGAGACGGAGGCCTGCCGGATCCTGCGGCGCCCGACGTCCCCGGCGCACCCACGAGGGGCACGACGACGATCGAGCGTCGCTGCGCCCCTCCGGAGAGGAGCGCGGACCGGGACCCGCGGCGCCGCTGGGCGCCGGGGTGGGAGGAGGCCTCCGCTTCGCGTGCCGGCCCCACGAACCCCGCACCTCCGCGAGGAGGTCCGGTGACGCGAGCCGGTCGGTCGCCTGCCAGGGTAGCAGCATGCAGTCACAGACTCCTCCCTCCGAGGAACCCGCCGAGGGACCCGCCGGCGACCCCGTGGCGGATCCGGGAGCCCTCGCGGCCCGCGACATCGCCGACGTCCCCGCCGCCGAGCTCATCACCACCACCGCCGTGCACCTCATGAGCGCCGCCGCCGTCAAGTGCGGCCTGGCCGAGGGACCCGACGCGAGCGACCACCTCGACCTGGCCGAGGCCCGCATCCTCATCACCGCCCTGGCCGGTCTGGTCGTCACCTCCGCGCCGGACATCGGCGGCCAGCACGCCCGCTCCCTGCGCGACGGGCTGCGCTCGCTGCAGCTGGCCTTCCGCGAGGCCTCTGACGTGCCGGACGAGCCGGGCAAGGGGCCGGGCGAGCGGCTCACGGGAAGCGTGGTCTGAGACGCGTCCGGGCGGCGACCACGGCCGTCGCCGCCCCCGCGGCCAGGCCCAGCACACCGACGACCAGGAACGGCGCCCCCGGGCCGCCGGCGTCGCTGACCGCCCCGGCCAGCGGCGCCCCCAGGGCCGCCCCGACGGTGGTGGCCGCCGCGTGCCAGCCCATCGCCCGCCCGCGCACCGACTCGTGCACCCCGTGGGCGACGAGGTCGACGGTGGCGCTGATGACCGGCGCGCAGAACAAGCCCGCGACGAACGTGCCCAGGGCCAGCGCCAGCGGCCCGTGCAGGACGGTCAGCGGAACGGTCGCCGCGCCGAGGCAGATCACCAGCAGCCACGGCGGCACCGCCCGCGGCAGCACCCCGTGCACGAGCCCGCCCACGACCGACCCGGCGGCCCAGACGGCGAGCACCAGCCCCGTCCAGCCGACCGCTCCCTCCTCGCGCAGCCGCGCGACGACGGCGATGTCGGTGGCCGACAGCACGAGGTCGGCGGCGAACGCGCACGCCATCGCCAGCAGCAGGGCCGACGTCCAGATCCCGTGCGTGCCGGTCGCGCGCCGCTCCTCGTGCTCCGGCCCGGGCGGGGTGCTGCGCAACGGCGGGTTCAGGACGAACATCGCCGCCGCCGCGACGACCTGGGCGGCCCCGACGACCAGCATGGCCACCGTCGTCGAGAAGCCCAGGGCGATGGCCGTGCCCGCCGCGGGGCCGACCATGTAGGAGAACTCCACGAGGACGGCGTCCAGGGAGAAGGCCGTGCGGCGACGTTCGGGCGGGACGACCACCGCCAGCGACTGACGCACGACCGTGAACACCGGCGGGCCGAGCGTGCCGGCGAGGAAGGAGACCGCCAGCAGCCCCGTGTACGGCAGGAACGGCGCCACCGACCAGCAGACGGCCTGCGCCAGGACGGTCGGGACCAGCGCCCGCCGCAGCCCGTAGCGGTCCACGACCCAGCCGCGCCACGGCGAGCTGATCGCGGTGCCGATCGTGGCCGCCGCACCCACCAGACCGGCCGGGCCGTAGCCCAGGCCGAGGGTCTGCACGACGTGCAGCACGCAGACGATGCCGGCCATGAACAACGGGACCCGGCCCAGGGAACCGACGAGCTCCAGGACGACGACCCCGCGCACCGACAGGACGTCGCGGTAGGGGCGGAACACCCGTGCGAGGGAGCCGGCGCGGGAGGGAACTGCAGGTGGCACGACGAGCACTCTGACAGGCCCGGGGACCCTCCTGCGCCCGGTTTCCGCCCCCGCCGCACCGGGCAGGGCTCCGGGGTGGTCGAATAGGGCGCTGCAACCCCTTGAACTCGCAAGCACTTGGAGGAACCCCGTGGCCAACAACGACCTCGGCCTGCTGGCCCTGCGCCTCGGCATCGGCGGCACGCTCATCGCGCACGGCGCGCAGAAGCTCTTCGGCGCCTTCGGCGGCGGCGGCATCGAGGGCACCGCCGGCGCCATGCACGCCATGGGCTTCCGTCCGGGCAAGCGCAACGCCGTCCTGGCCGGTGCGTCCGAGGCCGGCGGCGGCGCGTTGCTCGCCCTGGGCCTGGCGACCCCGGTCGGTGGCGCCTCGGCCGCCGCGGCCATGGCGGCGGCGTCCGTGGTGCACAAGCCGAACGGCTTCTTCGCCACCTCCGGCGGCTTCGAGTACCCGGCCGTGCTGGGGCTCGCCTCGCTGGCCCTGGCCGTCGGCGGGCCGGGCCGGATCAGCCTCGACGCGGCCACCGGGCACGTGTTCAACAAGAAGTGGACGACCGTCCTGGCGCTGGCCGCCGCGGGCGTCGGCGCGTACACGACGATCAAGGCGCGCGAGCAGGCCGTGGCCCAGGACGCGCAGGCCTCCGCCGACGCGCCGGCCGACGGACCGGAAGCACCCGTCGCCGCCTGATCGCGCGGTCCCGTGGGTGGACCGTTGACGCAGTGGGCCGGTAGGTCCGGCCCACTGCGTCAACGGTCCGCTCCCGGCCGCCCCTCAGGCGGGCAGGACCTGGAACTCCAGGGACTCGGCGCGCTCGGCGACGACGCCGGCGGCCAGCCGCTCCCCCACGACGCGCAGCAGGTCGCTCAGCGCCGGGCGGTCCAGCCCGGGGGTGACCCCGAGGACGACGCGCAGTTCGGCACCGTGACCCGGTTTGCACCGGGTGCCGCGGACCGCCGGCAGGTCGCGCACCGCATCGGCGACGGCCGCGGCGATCCGGGCGTCGAGTGCCGCGGGATTCCACGCCTCGCCGCGGGCCAGCGCCCAGAAGGCGCTGCGCCGCACCACGAAGGAGACCGGGCCGGCCGGGTCGAGCACCAGGACGTCGCACTCCTCCTGCGCTCCCGACAGCGCGGCCTGCTCGGCCGGGACCGGCACCGGGCGAGCGTCGCCGCGCCAGGCCGTCAGCGCCGCGAGGTCGGTGAACAACGGCAGACCGCGCCGGCCGTCCGGCTGGGTCAGCAGCGCCAGCGCCATGTCGGCGCTCTTGTCGCCACCGTGCTCGTCGAGTTCCCCGAGCTCGGCCACGACGGGCGCGAAGACCCGGGTGCCGGCCAGGGCGGCGACGACGTCACGTTCGGCGTGCAGCCGGGCCGCCGGGTCGTCCCCGACCTGCGACCACGCCGCCAGCGCGTCGGCCACCGCGGCGGCCCGGCTGCCGTCGTCGGCGGCGAAGGCGTTGGGGCGCAACGTCCTGCCCGCCCACGGAACGCCCGCGGAGTCGGTGGCCCCCGGATCGTGCGTCACGAGCTCAGGGCCGGCCCGCGACGTCGAGCGCCTGCGGCAGCGTGAAGTTGCCCGCGTACAACGCCTTGCCGACGATCGCACCCTCCACGCCGGCCTCGACGAGGTCGCGCAGGACGCGCAGGTCGTCGAGGCTGGAGATGCCGCCGGAGGCGACCACGGGAGCCTGCGTCTTCGAGCAGACCTCGCGCAGCAGGTCGACGTTCGGGCCGCGCAGCGTGCCGTCCTTGGTGACGTCGGTGACGACGTAGCGCGAGCAGCCGTCGGCGTCGAGACGGGCCAGGACCTCCCACAGGTCCCCGCCCTCACGGGTCCAGCCGCGGGCGGCGAGCGTCGTGCCGCGCACGTCGAGGCCCACGGCGATGCGGTCACCGTGCTTCGCGATCGCCGCGCGGGTCCAGTCGGGGTTCTCCAGCGCCGCGGTGCCGAGGTTGACGCGGCGGCAGCCGGTCGCCAGCGCCGCCTCGAGCGAGGCGTCGTCGCGGATGCCGCCGGACAGTTCCACGGCGACGTCGAGGCGGCCGACGACCTCGGCGAGCAGTTCGCGGTTCGAGCCGCGTCCGAAGGCGGCGTCGAGGTCGACCAGGTGCACCCACTCCGCGCCGGCCTCCTGCCACGCCAGCGCCGCGTCCAGCGGTGCACCGTAGAAGGTCTCGCTGCCGGCCTCGCCCTGGACGAGTCGCACGGCCTGGCCGTCGGCGACGTCGACCGCGGGCAGCAGTTCGAGCCGGGAGGTGCTGGGGGGGTTCTCGCTGGTCACGGGGGGCGAGTCTACGAGGCTTCCCGCCCCTCCCCCGCCCCCCTCCGCGATCGGGGATCAGTCGAGGGAGGTGACCCAGTTGCGCAGGAGCGCGAACCCCGCGTCACCGGACTTCTCGGGGTGGAACTGGGTCGCCGACAGCGCACCGTTCTCGACCGCCGCGACGAACCGCGTGCCGTGCTCGGCCCAGGTGACCTGCGGCAGCGGAACCCGGCCGTCGGTGGTGTCGACCATCTCGAAGCGCTGCACGGCGTAGGAGTGGACGAAGTAGAACCGCTCGTCCTCCACCCCGGCGAACAACCGGGTCCCGGCGGGCGGTTCGACGGTCGACCAGCCCATGTGCGGAACGACGTCGGCGGGCAGCCGATCGACGGTCCCGGGCCACTGGCCCAGCCCCTCGGCGATCCCCTCGCCGGGTTCGGTCCCGCTCTCGAACATCACCTGCAGCCCGACGCAGATCCCCAGCACCGGCCGGCCGCCGGCGAGGCGGCGGTCGACGATGGTGTCCCCGCCGATCGCCTTCAGCCCCGCGTTGACGGCCGCGAACGCCCCGACACCCGGGACGAGCAGGCCGTCGGCCTCCAGGGCCTGCTTCCGGTCGGAGGTGAGCTCGACGTCGGCGCCGACCCGTTCCAGCGCGCGGACGGCGGAGCGGACGTTGCCGAACCCGTAGTCCAGGACGACGACCTTCCGGCTCACAACGCCCCCTTCGTGGAGGGGACGCCCTGCACCCGCGGGTCGGGCTCGACGGCGTAGCGCAGCGCGCGGGCCAGCGCCTTGAACTGCGCCTCGACGACGTGGTGCGGGTCGCGGCCGGCCAGGACCCGCACGTGCAGGCAGATCTGGGCGTGGAACGCGAAGCTCTCCAGCAGGTGCCGCGTCAGCGAACCGGTGAAGTGACCGCCGATGAGGTGGTACTCCTGCCCCTCGGGTTCGCCGGTGTGCACGCAGTACGGGCGGCCGGAGACGTCGACGACCACGTGCGCGAGCGCCTCGTCCAGCGGGACGGTCGCGTCGGCGAACCGGCGGATCCCGGTCTTGTCGCCCAGGGCCTGGCGGAACGCCTGACCCAGGACGATGGCGGTGTCCTCGACGGTGTGGTGGACGTCGATGTGGGTGTCGCCCTCGGCCCGGACGGTGAGGTCCATGAGGGAGTGCTTGCCCAGCGCGGTGAGCATGTGGTCGTAGAACGGCACCGAGGTGTCGATCTGCGTCTTCCCCGTGCCGTCGAGGTCGAGTTCGACCAGGACGGAGGATTCGCTGGTGCTGCGCTCGATGCGCGCGGTACGGCTCACTGCTTGCCCACCACTTCCTGGAGTGCGGTACGGAACTGCTGCATCTCGTCGGCCGAGCCGATGGTGACGCGCAACCAGCCGTCCGGGCCGGTCTCGCGGATGAGGACACCACGGTCCAGCAACCCCTGCCAGACCGCGTGCCGGTCCTCGAACCGCCCGAACAGGACGAAGTTCGCGTCCGACTCGGCGACGTCGAAACCCTTGCCGCGCAACCACTCGACGGTCTCGTCGCGGCGCGTGCGCAGTTCGTCGACGGTCGAGAGCAGCGTGGCGGAGTGCTTCAGCGCCGCGCGGGCGGTGGCCTGCGTGACGGCCGACAGGTGGTAGGGCAACCGGACGATCCGCAGCGCGTCGACGAACGCCGTCGAGGCGGCGAGGTAGCCCACCCGCGCGCCGGCCAGGGAGAACGCCTTGCTCATGGTGCGGCTGACGGCGAGGTTGCCGTACCGGGGCAGGAGCTCCAGGGCGCTGGGAGTTCCCGTGCGGCGGAACTCCCCGTAGGCCTCGTCGACGACGACCACGGCACCGCGCGCCTCGTCCAGGACGGCCTCGATCGTCGAGGTCGGCAGCGCGGTGCCCGTCGGGTTGTTCGGGCTGGTCAGCAGCACGACGGAGGGACGGTGCCGGCGGATCTGCTCGCGGGCGTGGTCGACGTCGATCGTGAAGTCGTGCTCGCGCCGGCCGGTGACCCACGTGGTGAGCGTGTCGCGGGCGTACTCGGGGTACATCGAGTACGTCGGGGCGAAGCTCAGCGCCGTCCGGCCGGGTCCGCCGAAGGCCTGCAGGACGTGCAGCATGACCTCGTTGGAGCCGTTCGCGGCCCAGACCTGCTCGGGCGCCAGCTCGGCGCCGGACTCGGTGCGCAGGAACGCGGCGAGGTCGGCGCGCAGGCCGAGGAACTCCCGGTCGGGGTACCGGTTCAGGCCCACGGCCGCCTCGGCCACGGCCGCGGCGATGTCGGCGACGATCTGCGGGGCGACCGGGTACGGGTTCTCGTTGACGTTGAGGACGACCGGGACCTGCAGCTGCGGAGCGCCGTAGGAGTGCTCGTCCCGCAGGTCCTCGCGCAGCGGGAGGTCGGCCAGCGCGGTCTCGGCGGATCCACGCTGCCCCGGGCGGGCGGTCGTCTCGGTCACGGGGGCCAGTGTCCCAGACCGCGCCGGTGACCTCGCGCGCCCGCGGGCCGCTGCGATGATCGTGGGGTGCCCCGACGATCCCTGCCCCTGCTCCTCGCCGCCCTCGGCCTCGCCGTGGCCGCCTGCTCGGGTGGTGACGGGGAGGGCCAGGGGTCGAGCACCGACTGCACCCTCGACGGCTGCACGATCACCTACCCGCGCGGCGAGGGCTCGGCGGAGGTGTCGGTGCTGGGGGTCGAGGCGCGGCTGACCGGCGTCACCGACGGGACCGTCGACCTCGAGGTGGCCGGGCAGGAGGTGTCGCTCGCGGTCGGCACGACGGCCGAGGTCGGTGGCTTCACCGTCGGTGTGGACAGCGTCAGCGAGACCGAGGTCGTCGTCAGCGTCCGCCGCTGACCGCGCGGTGGGGGGGGGGGGGGGGGGGGGGGGGGGGGGGGGGGGGGGGGGGGGGGGGGGGGGGGGGGGGGGGGGGGGGGGGGGGGGGGGGGGGGGGGGGGCGCGCGGGCGCGGGAGGCCCGCGGCGCTGGCACCACCCCGCCCCCCCCCCCCCCCCCGCCCCCCCCCCCCCCCCCCCCCCCCCCCCCCCCCCCCCCCCCCCCCCCCCCCCCCCCCCCCCCCGCGGAGGCGGGGTCAGATCGTCAGGACCTGGGCGATCGTGCCGGTGCGCGCGCCCTCGTAGGCCGCGAGCAGCACGCCGAGGACGGCGATGCCCTCGACCTCGGTGTGGATCGGGCGCCGGCCCTCGCGCAGGCAGTCGGCGAAGGCGCCGATCTCGTCGGCGAAGGCGTCGACCTCGGGGAACTCGAAGGTCTCCTCCTCGCCGCTGCGCAGCCGGTAGGTCAGCGAGCTCTCGGTGCCCGTCAGCGAGCCGAGCTCGCCGACGACGGAGAACTTCTCCGTCCCCGGAGCCGGGTCGTAGGCCCAGCTGGTGACCATCTGGCCGACGACGCCGTTCTCGAAGCGGACCAGCACCTGCGCGGAGTCCTCGCCCTCCATGAACTTCAGCCGGTGCGTCGACAGGAACGCCGTCGCCTCGGTCGGCTGCGCGTTCGCCAGGTGCAGCAGCAGGTACGTCGGGTGGTAGCCGGTGTCGATGAGCTCACCGCCACCGCTGGTCTTGGCCGAGGCGCGCCAGCCCATGTTCTCGGGGTCGAAGTCGTTGTGGAAGCTGTCGGTGGTGCGGACCTCGTAGACCGTGCCGAGGAGGCCGGAGTCGAGCAGTTCCCTGGCCTTGGCGACCGAGGGGAAGAACAGCTGGTTGTGCGCGCACATCAGCGTCACCTGGTTCGCGCGGACCGCTTCGGCCACCTTCCCGGCCTCCTCGGCGGTGAGGCACAACGGCTTCTCGCACAGGACGTGCTTGCCGGCCTCGGCCGCGGCGATGATGGCGTCGGCGTGCAGGTGGTGCGGCAGGCAGATGTCGACGGCGTCGACGTCGGCGGTGCGCAGCATCTCGCGGTAGTCGGTGAACGGCTTGGCGCCCAGTTCCGCGGCCCGGGTGTTCGCCGCCTCCTCCACGACGTCCGCGACCGCGGTCACGGCGATCTTGTCGGCGTGGGCGAGGTAGCCGCGGACGTGGGCACGGGTGATGCCGCCGCCACCGATGAGGCCGACCTTGACGATGTCGCTCACTTCTTCTCCCCAGCTGCTTCGTTGGCCCGCACGACGAGGCGGGTGAGTTCGACGGCCCGTTCGAGGTTCTCGGTGGCGGTGGTGCCGGCCGCGGCGTGCTGCACCCACTGGGCGAAGGCGTCCGGCGCGTCGGCCGGCACGGCGAGGTCCTCGACCTTCCCGTCGGGGTACCGGCGCCACAGCCGGGACCCGTCCTGCGTGTAGTGCACCGAGCCCTCGGTGCCGTGCACGTCGATCGTGAACGCGTCGTTGCTGACGAAACCCGCCTCGACGACGCCGATGCGGCCGTCGTCGTACCCGACGGTCACGACGGCGTGGTCCTCCACAGCGCGCGGGGTGATCGAGCCGTACACCGCCCGCACGGTCTGCGGGGTCTGGCCGAGGAACAGCTGCGTGAGGTAGACCGGGTGGCAGCCCAGGTCGGTCAGGGCCCCGCCGACGCTGGGGACGGGGTCGAAGAACCGGTCGGGCAGCCAGCCCCCGCTCGTTCCCGTCGTCCGGCCGTGGACGGCTCCGTCGTGGGACAACCGCACGCGGGCGTAGGTCAGCGGGCCCAGGCTGCCGGCGGCCAGCAGCTCGGTCACCGCCAGGGTGTAGCCGTGGTACAGCCGCGGCAGCGAGACGACCAGCGCGAGCCCGGCCTCGCGGGCCTGCGCCACGAGCTGCTCGCACTCGGCGACCGTGGGGGCCAGCAGCTTCTCGGTGAACACGTGCTTGCCCGCGGCCAGCGCCTTGCCGATCACCTCGGTGTGCGCGGTGGTCTCGGTGGTGATGGTGACCGCGTGCACGTCCCCGCGGGCCAGCAGCGCGTCCAGGTCGTCGGTGTACTCGATCCCGAACTCCTCGGCCAGCGGCCGGCCGAGCTCGGGATCGTGGTCCCAGGCCGCGACCAGGGTGGTGTCGGGATGGGCCGCTGCGGAGCGGGCGTAGTCCTTGGCGTGGACGTGCCAGCAACCGAGCACGGCCACGTTCATGTGGGGCACGGGGGAGTTCCTCCGGGGACGCGTCTTCGGGTCGTTCGGTTCGGCCTTGCACCCAGAACGCTAGGACACCCGGCACCCCGTGCGGAAGGCCCGGCGCGCACCAATCTGGGAACGTTTGCAGCTCCGGTGGGGCGCCGCAGGCCGCGTGCGGTCCGGCCCGCACGGGGCCGCGGCAGGCCGACCGCCCCCGGCGGCGGATTCCCGCCGCGCTGCGCGTCACCGGGAACCGGTCGCGGTCCGGCGCCACTAGCGTCTGGCGCGACGGAACCGATCTGGGGGTGGGCGTGGTCGACCGGATGAACATCCTGGACATGTCGCAGGCGGAGGTGGACGCGTTCACCGCCGCGCTGGACGTCCTGAAGTCCGAGGGGACCTACGACGACTTCACCCGCCGGCACACGGCGGCGATGAACACGCCGACCCCGGTGGGCTCCTCGCGCAACGTGGCCCACTCCGGCCCGGCGTTCACGCCCTGGCACCGGGCGTTCCTGCTGGAGTTCGAGACCGAACTCCTCGCGGTCGACCCCACGCTGCCGGGCCTGCCGTACTGGGCCTGGGAGGTCGAGGCGGAACGCAACGAGGGCGACGCGGCCCGGTCGGTGCTGTGGACCGCCGGCTACCTCGGCTCCGACGGCGACCCGGACGAGGACGACCGCGTACCCGACGGCCCCTTCGCCGACTGGGACTGCCTGCTGTTCGAGGTCAGCACCGGGGCGTTCGTCCCCCGCGCCACCCCGGGGATCGTGCGCAGGCTGGGCCGGGACCCGAACGGCTCCTCCGACTGCCCGGACTGGGCGCAGCTGACCGACCTGATGGAGAACCACACCGTCTACGACGTCGCCCCCTGGGACGCGACCGTCACCGGCGGCTTCCGCAACCGGCTGGAGGGGTGGGACGGGCATCCGCGGATGCACAACCAGGTGCACACGTGGATCGGTGGGGACATGCTGTTCGCCACCGCGCCCAACGACCCGGCGTTCTGGTTGCACCACTGCAACGTCGACCGGATCTGGTGCTGGTGGCAGGAGCGGTACGGCGTCGACACCTACGAACCGGTCTCCGGCGGCCCGGACGGGCACAACCGGGGCGACGAACTGCGTGAGCTGCGCACTCCCCGGACGATCGAGTCGGTGCTCGACGTCAGGACCCTCGGATACCGGTACGTCTAGGAACCTCACCCGGGAGGACGTCGTGATCAGTCGCAGGCACTACCTGGCCGGCACGTGGGCCGCCTTCGCCGGCGGCACCCTCGCGGCGGTCGTCCGTCCGTTCCCCGACGACTCCGCCTCCGGGGCGGACCCGCTGGTGGAGGAGTTCGCGTACCGGGGGCGCACCGTCGCGGTGACCCGGCACGGCCGCGACCCGCACGTGCGCATCGACGGGACCAAGGACGTCCACCTGCACGCGCACACCACCGGGCACGCCGACGGCGCCGGCCCGCACCGCGGCTACCTCACGCACGCCATGCCGTTCGCGGTGCACGCCTCCCCGCAGGACCTGGCCAGGGCCGTCATCGACGCCGAGGAGGCCGGGTCGCTGGTCGTCTGAAGCCCGGCGACCGAGGGCGGCAGTCCCGTGTCACGTCCGGTTCTCGCGACACGGGTGGAGATCCACCGTCGACGTGCCGAAGATGGTGAACATGCGCGACCACTACGACCTGCTGGTGCTCGGTTCGGGACCCGGTGGGCAGAAGGCGGCCATCGCCGCCGCCAAGCTCGGCAAGCACGCCGCCGTGGTGGACGGCGGTTCCATGATGGGTGGTGTCTGCGTCAACACGGGCACCATCCCCAGCAAGACGCTGCGCGAGGCGGTCGTGCACCTGACCGGCATGAGCGTGCGCGACGTGTACGGCGCGAACTTCCGGGTCAAGCAGGACATCACGATGGCCGACCTGCTGGCCCGCACCACGCACGTCATGCGCCGTGAGGCCGAGGTCGTGCGCGACCAGCTCTCGCGCAACCGCGTGGACCTGCACGACGGGATGGCCCGGTTCACCGGCCCACACAGCGTCGTCGTCGAGGCACCCGGGACGCCCGCCCGGCACCTGACCGCCGACAAGTTCGTCGTCGCCGTGGGCACGCGCCCGGCGCGCCCGGCCGACGTGGACTTCGGCCACGGCCGCGTCGTCGACTCCGACGGCGTGCTGCAGCTGGAGGAGGTGCCGCAGACGATGGTGGTCGTCGGCGCCGGGGTCATCGGCATCGAGTACGCCTCGATGTTCGCCGCACTGGGCACCAAGGTCACCGTGGTGGAGTCGCGGCCGCAGTTCCTGGACTTCTGCGACTCCGAGATCGTCGAGGCGCTGAAGTTCCACCTGCGCGACCTGCGCGTGGCGTTCCGCCTCGGCGAGTCCGTCGTGAAGGTGCAGGCCGACGACCAGGGCACCCTGACGACGCTCGCCTCCGGCAAGCGCATCACGGCCGACACCGTGCTGTACTCCGCGGGCCGTCAGGGCGCCACCGACTCGCTCGACCTGGCCGCCGCCGGGCTGGAGGCCGACAAGCGCGGCCGCCTGGTCGTGGACAAGCAGTTCCGCACCGAGGTCGAGCACATCTACGCCGTCGGTGACGTCATCGGCTTCCCCGCACTGGCCTCCACCTCCATGGAGCAGGGCCGGCTGGCGGCGTACCACGCGTTCGGGGAGCAGGTGAACTCCCTCATCGAGCTGCAGCCCATCGGCATCTACTCGGTGCCGGAGATCAGCTACTGCGGTCACACCGAGGACGAGCTGACCCGCGCCGCGATCCCCTACGAGGTGGGCGTGGCCCGCTACCGGGAACTGGCCCGCGGCGCGATCGTCGGGGACTCGCACGGCAAGCTGAAGCTGCTGGTCTCCACCGAGGACCGCAAGCTGCTCGGCGTGCACGTCGTGGGCGCCACCGCCACCGAGCTCGTCCACGTCGGGCAGGCCGTCATGACCTGCGGCGGCACCGTGGACCACCTGGTGGACACGGTCTTCAACTACCCGACGCTGTCCGAGGCCTACAAGGTCGCCGCGCTGGACGCCACGAACAAGATGCGGGCGGCCTCGCGCTTCGACTGATCAGCACCCCGCCGCTCTCCCCACCCGTGCACGGGTGGGGAGAGCCACGCGGGTGCACGGTCACGCCGGGGTGGAGTCGCCCTGGTCGTCGTCCTTGCCGCGCAGCAACCGCCAGAAGGCACCCCGCCGGCTGCCCTCCCCCGAGGCCGCGGCACCGGCGGCCTCGGCCGGGTCGACCCGGCCCAGCACCAGCTGCTGGACCAGGTCGGGCCACACCGACAGCAGCAGGCCGGGTCTGGGGTCCTCCCCGCGCTCGCCGGAGCGCCACGTCTGCCCCTCGATCGACTCCTCGCCGACGGTGAGCAGCACGATCTCGGCGCCCTGGACCAGCCGGGACAGGGTCTGCGCGTCCTGCTCCCCCGTGCCCGGGTCCTCGGTCACCAGCACGCACCCCAGCCCCTTGACCGGGACGACGTGGGCGTGGACCTCGGCCAGCGTGCAGACCTCGGCCAGCTTCTTCGCGTTCGCCACGGGCACGACCAGCGCCGAGCGGACCGGCGCCTTCGGGCCGAAGGCCTTGGCGAACTCGGCGTCGAAGTCGAAGCCGGAGTCCTCCCCGGGCAGGTCGGGCTCGTGCGGGGTGCTCACGCGGTCACCTCCGCCGGCTCCGCGGCGAAGCGGGCCGTGACGGCCTCGCCGTGGGCGGGCAGGTCCTCGGACCGGGCCAGGGCCACCACGTGGGGGGCGACCTCGCGCAGCGCGTCCTCGTCGTAGTCGACGACGTGGACCCCGCGCAGGAACGTCTGCACGCTCAACCCCCCGGAGTGGGCGGCCGTCCCGCCGGTCGGCAGCACGTGGTTGGACCCGGCGCAGTAGTCGCCCAGGGAGACCGGGGAGTGCGCGCCGACGAAGACGGCGCCGGCGTTGCGAACGCGCGCCGCCACGGCCCGGGCCTCGACGGTCTGGATCTCCAGGTGCTCGGCCGCGTAGGCGTCGACCACGGCCAGCCCGGCCTCCACGGAGTCGACCAGGACGGTGCCGGACTGCTTGCCGCGCAGCGCCTCCTCGATCCGTCCCGAGTGCTTGGTGGCCGCCACGCGGTCGGCCAGGACGGCGTCGACGGCGTCCGCGAGCGCCTCCGAGGGCGTCACGAGCACGGCCGCGGCCAGCGGGTCGTGCTCGGCCTGGCTGACCAGGTCGGCCGCGACGTGGACGGGGTCGGCGCTGTCGTCGGCCAGGACCGCGATCTCGGTCGGGCCGGCCTCGGAGTCGATGCCGACGACGCCCTGGACGTACCGCTTGGCGGAGGCGACGTAGATGTTGCCCGGGCCGGTGACGACGTCGACGGGTTCGACCACGACCGTGCCGTCGGCGTCGCGGGCGCCGTAGGCGAACATCGCGATGGCCTGGGCCCCGCCGACGGAGTAGACCTCCTCCACGCCCAGCAGCGCGCAGGCGGCCAGGATCGTCGGGTGCGCCGACCCGCCGAACTCCTTCTGCGCCGGCGTGGTCACCGCGATCGAGGCCACGCCGGCGGCCTGGGCCGGGACGACGTTCATGACGACGCTGGAGGGGTAGACGGCGCGGCCACCGGGCACGTACAACCCGACCCGGCCGACGGGGACCCAGCGTTCGGTGACGCTGCCGCCCGGGACGACCTGGGTGGTGGTGTCGGTGCGGCGCTGGTCGCCGTGGACCAGCCGCGCCCGGCGGATGGACTCCTCCAGGCCGGCGCGCACCTGCGGGTCGAGCGCCTCGAGGGCCTCGTGCAGGGCGTGCGCGGGCACCCGGACGTGCTCGATCCGCACCCCGTCGAAGCGCTCGGTGAGCTCCAGCAGCGCCGGGACGCCGCGCGAGCGGACGTCCTCGCAGATCGGCGCGACGCTCGCCAGGGCGGCGGCCACGTCGACGTCGGCGCGCGGGACGAGCGCGCGCAGGGCCATCGCGTCCAGGGTCTGGCCCCGCAGGTCGGTGCGGCGCAGGAGGGGGGTGCTCACGGGGGAGGAGTCTACGGAAGGGAGGTCCTAGGGTGGCTCGCGTGCCGCAACGCCTTCCGCTGTTCCCGCTGGGCAGCGTCCTGTTCCCCGGACTCGTGCTGCCCCTGAACGTCTTCGAACCCCGGTACCGGTCGCTGGTCCAGGACCTCGTCGCGGGCGCCGAGGACCTGGAGTCCGAGGAGGACGTGCGCGGCTTCGGGGTCGTGGCGATCAAGGCCGGGCACGAGGTCGGCGAGGGCAACGTCTCGGCCCTGCACGCCGTCGGCTGCGTCGCGCTGGTGCGCGAGGTCACCGAGACCGAGGACGGCCGCTACGAGCTGGTCACGGTCGGGGCGAGCCGGTTCAGGCTCGTCGGCATCGACGACGCCGCCGGCACCCCGTACCTGACCGGGCTGGTCGAGCCGTTCGGCGACGACGACGAGGAGGACGACGACTCCGACGGCCGGCTGACGGTCCTGTTCGACGCCGTGAGCCGGCGCTTCGACGAGTACCGCGAGGTGCTGGACATCGGCGGCGCGCAGGTGCCCGACGACCCGCGGGTGCTGTCGTACCTGGTGGCGGCCGCGATGGTGCTGGACACCGAGCAGCGCCAGCGCCTGCTGGAGGCGCCCGACACCGTCACCCGCCTGCAGGCCGAGCTGGAGGTCCTGCGGCGCGAGATCGCGCTGCTGCGCGCCTTCGGCGCGGTCCCGGCCACCGAGCTGCCCGAGTGGCCGGTGTCCAACTGATGGCGAAGAAGACGCAGGAGACCGGGACGCCCGCGTTGAAGGTGCTGACCGCGGCCGGGATCGCCCACACGCCCCGGCCCTACGACCACGCCGCCCACGACGGTTTCGGCGACGAGGCCGTGCGGGCCCTGCGGGCCGGTGGGCTCGACGTCGACGAGCACCGGGTGTTCAAGACGTTGCTGGCCGACGTCGACGGCGCGCTGGTCTGCGCCGTCGTCCCCGTCGCCGGGATGCTCGACCTGAAGGCGCTGGCCGCGGCGGCCGGCGGGAAGAGGGCCGCCATGGCCGACCCGGCGCGCGCCCAGCGCAGCAGCGGCTACGTCGTCGGCGGCATCAGCCCGCTGGGCCAGAAGACCGCCCTGCCCACGTTCGTCGACTCCTCCGCGCAGCGGTTCGACACCGTCCTGGTCAGCGCCGGCCGGCGCGGGCTGCAGGTGGAACTGTCCCCCGCCGACCTGGCCGTGGCGACGGGGGCGCGGTTCACCGACCTGGCTCGGTGACGGCTAGCCGGTGAACAGGTTCGACACCCTGATGAGGGTTTCGACCACCCCGTAGGCCAGCGGGACCCCCACCAGGGCCCAACCGGCGGCCACCCGTCCGGTCGCCCGGCCGCTGCTCGTGCGTGCACCGCTCACCGGTCCGCTCATCGAAGGCTCCCCTCCTGCGCCACCGCGGGTTCGTGGAACCTCGAGGCCACCGGGCGCACCAGCAGGTTGGCGACGAAACCGACCGCGAGCACCGCCACCATCGTCAGCAGCGCCGGCCGGTACGCCTCGGCGGTCAGGCTGCCGGGATCGCCCTGGGCGTCGAGGAAACCGTTGACGATGAGCGGTCCGGCGACGCCGGCCGCCGACCACGCCGTCAGCAGCCGGCCGTGGATCGCACCGACCTGGAACGTGCCGAACAGGTCGCGCAGGTACGCCGGGACGGTCGCGAAACCCCCGCCGTAGAAGGACAGGATGACGACCGCGAGCAGCACGAACAGCGCCGTGCCGACCTGGCCGAACGTGGCCAGCAGGAAGTACGTCACCAGACCCACGCCGAGGTAGAGCACGTAGACCGGTTTGCGGCCGATGACGTCGGAGGTCGAGGACCACACGAACCGGCCGGCCATGTTCGCCATCGACAGCAACCCGACGAAACCACCGGCCGCGGCCGCCGACACGGCCGAGACGCCGTCGTCGGCGCGGAAGAAGTCCTGGATCATCGGCGAGGCCTGTTCCAGGATCCCGATGCCCGCAGTGACGTTGCAGAACAGCACGATCCACAGCAGGTAGAACTGCGGGGTCCGGATCGCGTTGCGGGCCGAGACGCTCGCCGTCGTCACCAGCGCCTTCTGCTTGATGGAGGCCGGGTCGAAACCGTCCGGCCTCCAGCCGTCGGCCGGAACGCGGATGGTGACCGCGCCGTAGGTCATGAACAGGGCGTGGACCACCGCGAAGGTGAGGAACAGCAGGGCGACCGCCGAACCCGCCGGCGCGCTGCCGGTCACCGAGGAGTCGTACTCCGGGTCGTACAGCGCCAGCAGCCGCGTCGAGAGCGGGCTCGCGATGAGCGCGCCGCCGCCGAAACCCATGATGGCCATGCCGGTCGCCAGGCCCGGCCGGTCCGGGAACCACTTGATGAGCGTGGAGACCGGGGAGATGTACCCGATGCCCAGCCCGATCCCGCCGATGACGCCGTAGCCCAGGTACAGCAGCCACAGCTGACCGGTGGCGATCCCCAGCGAGCCGACCAGGTACCCGGTGACCCAGCACGCCGCCGACGCGGCCATCGCCTTGCGCGGGCCACTGCGGTCGACCCACGTGCCGCAGACCGCGGCCGACAACCCGAGCATGACGATGGCGATCGAGAAGACGACGCCGACCGCGGTCTGGCTCACCTCGAAGTGCTGCACCAGAGCGGTCTTGTAGACGCTGGTGGCGTAGACCTGGCCGATGCACAGGTGCACGGCCAGCGCGGCGGGCGGGACGAGCCAGCGGTTGAAACCGGGTGGCGCGACGATCCGCTCCCGGTCCAGGAGTGCGAGCACGGACACCAGGAGCTCCTTCGCTGTGGCGGTTCACGTCCGCCGGTCACGGTAGACCGTTCAACCGTTCGCGACCATTCCACGCCCCGGGTCCGGCCGGCTGCGCGGGGTTCAGCAACTACCGGAACCACGTCGTCGGCGAGGTCGTCGGCGAGGTCGTCAGCGAGGTCGTCGAGGAGTTCCCCGTCCGGTTCACCCGCGGTGACCGCGACCACGTCGCCGGGGCGCGCACCGGTGCCGCGGAGGCCGGCGGCGGACCGGAGCCGCGGGCGGTGCCGCCGACGTCGTGGAGTTCCGGTGACCCCGGTGGGGCAGGTGGAGGGGTTGCGGGGTGCAGGAACGTCGAGGCGTCCTACGGACGGTCGACCCACTCCAGCAGGGACCGCACCAAGGTCACCACCGCGACCACCGCGGCGACCACGAAGGGCTGGACGAGCACGACGGCCCAGGCGTGGACGGTGACGTGGGCCGCGTCGTCCCCGGCGGTCGGCGGCAGGGCGCTGCCGACGCCCGCGGCGAGGAGGGCGCCGGCCAGTGCGCCGGCCGACGCGGCACCGAAGGGCGGCAGCGGACGTTCCCCGCTGCGCGCCAGGACCAGGACCCCGGCGGCGAGGCCGACCAGGCCGGTCAGGACGGTGAACACGCCGTCGCGCGCCATCGGGTACACCGCCGTGGAGGTCACGACCGGCTCACCGACCGTCCAGGGCGCCGGCTCGCGCGTCAGCAGCCACCACACCAGACCGACGAGGAGGCCGAGGACGGCCTGGCCGAAGAGCAGGACGAACGGCAGCCGCCCGGCCCACGGCGTGCCCACCCGCGGGGGCGGCCCGTCGAGGACGACCGGGCGTGCGCGCTGCTTCACCCCGTCACGGTATCCCCGCCTCGTCCCCGCCTCGATCCGTGTCCCGGCGCGCCCTGCGCACGGCCGGGACCCGCACCCGGGCAGGCGGACGGCGGGAACCTGCGTGGACAGCCTCGGCGCCGCGACGGCAGACTCGCCGACGGCGTGGTTCTCGCGCACCCGGTTCCGCAACGGGCCACCGCCGCCGCGGGAGCACCCGCACGACACCCGGCGACGCCCCCCTCCGGAGGACCAGCGATGACCACGCGGCCCACGCGCCCCCGAGGCCTGTCCTGGTGATCGACGCATGGTGACCCTCGCCGCGGTGGTCATGGCCCACCAGGACCCCCAGCACGTGCGACGGCTGATCGCCCGGCTCGGTGACGTCCCCGTCGTCCTGCACTGCGACGTCAAGACCCCGCGGGAGCAGGCCCGGGAGATGGTGCGGGGCTGGGGCTCGCGCGTCCTGGCGGTACCGCGCCGGGACGGCCGGCTGAGCAGCTGGTCGCTGGTGCGGATCGAGATGGAGGCCGTGCGCGCCGCGCTGCACCGGTTCTCCGCCGACCGCGTGGCGGTCCTGTCGGGTGCGGACTACCTGCTGTGCCGGCCCGAGGAGGTCCTGGACCGCCTGGAGCCCTGGCAGGACCGCACGTGCATGGTGAACCTGCCCGTGCCCTACCGGGGCTGGGACGCCCCCCGGCACCGTGACGGCGGGATGTGGCGGATGGACCGGCGCTTCTTCGTCCACCGCGACCAGCTCCTCACCCTGGGCAGCGTCCCGCTGCGGCGGCCCTGGCGCCGCCCGATCCCCGACGGCCTGCGGTTGCGGGCCTCGTCGCAGTGGAAGGTCTGGAGCCGCCCCGACGCCGAGCGCGTGCTCACCGTCCTGGACGAACGCCCCGACCTGGTCGACTTCTGGCGCACCAGCCTGGTTCCCGACGAGACCTTCGTCGCCTCGATCCTCAGCTCCCCGCGGATCACCGGCCGGCCCGCGGCCCCCGACAACCACGCGCACGTGTGGTTCCAGCGCTGGGCCGGCGGCGGGGCGTACCACCCGGAGTGGCTGACCGACGAGGACCTCCCGGAGGTCGAGCGGGCCGTGCGCAGGCCCGGCACGGCCGCCGGCCCGCAGGGGGCGTCGGGGGGCGAGGCGGTCCGGCCCCTGTTCGCGCGCAAGGTCTCCTCGCAGCGCAGCTCCGGGCTGCTCGACGCCGTCGACGCGCTCGTCGACGGCGGGGCGTGGACGCCGCAGGTCCCCGGTCCCGAGCGCGGCCGCACCGGCTGACCCCGGGGCGCGCTCAGCGCGGGCTCAGCGCGGCGGGTTCAGCGCGGCGGGTTCAGCGCGGCGGGTTCAGCGCGGCGGGTGGGGAGCGGCCGCCGCGAGCCCCGCCAGCGGACGGACCCGGGCACCCGCGACCCGGGCCCCCAGGTAGGCCCCCGGGCCCCGGACGATGTGCCGGAACTCCTCGCGGCTGGCGCGCGAGCGCCACCGCCGGTCCGCCTCGGCGTTCCCGGCCGGGTGGCTCCCGGGCGTCAGGGAGCGGGCGTGGCGGGCGGCGGCCCCGGCGCGGGGCAGGAACCGGACGGCCGTGCGCGGCGACAGGGCGATCTTGGTCAGCCACGCTCCCAGGCCCCGCCCGTAGGCGCGCGACTGCGAGAGCAGTTCCTCCCAGGAGGCGCGGTGCCGGTGCCACACGACGGCGTCGGGGGCGTAGGCCAGGGTCCGGCCGGCCAGGACCACGGCGACGAAGACGTCGACGTCCTCGCCACCGCCGCTGGGCGACCCGGCACCGAGCGCCTCGTCGAAACCCCCCAGCCGCAGCACGTCGGCCCGCCGCACCGCGAAGTTCGCCCCCGTGCCGTACAGCCCGGCCTCGAAGGGGAACAGCGGGTGCCCGGCCGGCGGCGCGTCCAGGCTGTACCGCGTCGGGGTGCAGTTGCGCGCCCAGGTCACGCGTTCGTCGAAGTAGCGCTGCGCCGCCGACAGCAGTTCCCCGCTGGGGACGATGCCGCAGACGCACGCGACCGTGCCGTCGGCGAAGGGAGCCGCGACGGCCCGCAGCCACCACCGGTCCACGACCACGTCGTCGTCGGTGAAGGCCACCACCTCGTGCCGGGCGGCGACCAGCCCCGCGTTGCGGGCACGCGACAACCCCGGCCGGGGCTCGTGGACCAGGACCAGCCGCTCGTCGGCCAGCCCGTCCACGAGGGCACGTGATCCGGTGGGGTCCGCGGAGTTGTCCACCACGACGACCTCGAAGTCGGGGTGGTCCAGGCGCAGCAGCGAGACCAGCGCGTCCCGCAGCGGGCCGGGACGGTCCCGGCTGCAGAGCACGACGCTGACGGGCACGTCGGCGCCGTGCCCGCGGTCGGGGCCGGGCTCGGGCAGGGCGGCGGCGAGTTCTCGCAGCGCGTCGGCGTCGAGGGTGCCGTCGTGGACGTCGACCTCGACGAAACCGCGCAGGACCGGACCGCGCCGCACCGCCAGACGGGCCCGGGACAAGCCGCTGGCACCGGCCAGGACGATCCGGGCGCCCCGGTCGGCGAGCCCGTCGAGCTGGGTCTCGTCGACCTGGCCCACCCACGAGGCGCCGGGATCCGGCGCCGGCGCGGTGGGTTCGCGGGGGAAGATCGGGCGCAGGGTGACCGCAGGCGCGGTCACCGCGGCGTCGCTCGGCGCATGGGGGCTCACTCCCGTCGGCAGGGTCGCGGCACAGCCTTGCGGCACCGCGGCCCTCCCGGGAGCACCCGCGGCGGGCCCGACGCGGAGCTGCGCCGGTCGGCAGGTTCCTGCCGCCCGTCCCCGAGCGGTCCTCCTCAGACCAGGCAGGCCGGCCCGAGCAACTGCTTGAGGTCACCGAACAGGGCGGGGCTGGGAGTCACCCGCAGCGAGTCGTCCAGCCGCATGAGCGTGCCGCCGCCGTTGCCGTTCTTGGTCAGCCGCAGCCGGACCTCCGTCGACCCCTTGTGGGTCTCCAGCACCGACTTCAGCTTCTCGACCACCGGCTGCGTGCACTTCGCGGTCGGCATGGTGACCGTGACCGGCACACCGTCGGAGCTGGAGATGTCCGGGACCGTCAACCCGGAGGCGTAGATCGTCGGCACCTCGTCGCGGCGGTTCAGCCGGCCCTTGACGACGACGACGAGGTCCTCGGCCAGCAGCTGGGCCACGTCCGTGTAGGCCTGCGGGAAGAACAGGCACTCGATGGCCCCGGCGAGGTCCTCGACCGTGACGATCGCCCAGTAGTTGCCCTGCTTGGTCGTCTTGCGCTGCAGGCCGGTGATCATCCCGGCGATGGTGATCTGCGCACCGTCGGGACGGGACTCGTCCTCCAGCAGCGTCGAGATCGACACGTCGGAGGCGTTCTGCAGCAACCGCTCCAGCCCGAACAGCGGGTGGTCGGAGACGTACAGGCCCAGCATCTGCCGCTCGTGGGCGAGGAGTTCGGACTTCTCCCACTCGGGCAGGTCGGGGATGACGACCTCGAAACCCCCACCACCGTCGCCGGAGTCGTCCCCGCCGAGGCCTGCGAACAGGTCGAACTGGCCGATCGCCTCGTTGCGCTTGACGTCCACGACGGCGTCGACGGCGTCCTCGTGCTTGGCCACCAGCGCACGGCGCACGTGGCCGAGGGAGTCGAACGCGCCGGCCTTGATGAGCGATTCGATGGTCCGCTTGTTGCAAACCACCGCCGGCACCTTGGTGAGGAAGTCCTGGAAGGACTCGTAGCGCGACTTCTCCTGCCGCGCAGCCACGATGGCGTCCACGACGTTGGCGCCGACGTTGCGGATGGCGGTGAGGCCGAACCGGATGTCGGTGCCGACGGCGGTGAAGTTCGCGCTGGACTCGTTGACGTCCGGCGGCAGCACCTTGATGCCCATGCGGCGGCACTCGTTGAGGTAGAGGGCCGACTTGTCCTTGTCGTCGCGCACCGAGGTGAGCACCGCGGCCATGTACTCGGCCGGGTAGTTCGCCTTGAGGTAGGCCGTCCAGTACGACACCAGGCCGTAGGCGGCCGAGTGGGCCTTGTTGAACGCGTAGTCGGAGAAGGGGACCAGGATGTCCCACAGCGCCTTGACGCACTCCTTGCTGAACCCGTTGTCCAGCATGCCCTTCTCGAAGCCGACGAACTCGGCGTCGAGGACCTCGCGCTTCTTCTTGCCCATCGCGCGGCGCAGCAGGTCGGCCGAGCCCAGGGTGTACCCGGCGACCTTCTGCGCGATCGACATGACCTGCTCCTGGTACACGATCAACCCGTAGGTCGTCCCCAGGATGTCCTTGAGCGGTTCCTCGAGCTCGGGGTGGATCGGGGTGATCGGCTCCTGGCCGTTCTTGCGCCGCGCGTACGCGGTGTGCGACCCCGCCCCCATCGGACCGGGCCGGTAGAGGGCGCCGACGGCGGAGATGTCCTCGAAGTTGTCCGGGCGCATCAGGCGCAGCAGCGAGCGCATCGGCCCGCCGTCGAACTGGAACACGCCCAGGGTGTCGCCGCGGCCGAGCAGGTCGAACGTCGCCTTGTCGTCGAGCTGGAGCTTCTCGAGGTCGACGGCCTCCTTGCCGTTGGCCACGACGTTCTTCAGCGCGTCGTCGAGGATCGTGAGGTTGCGCAGGCCCAGGAAGTCCATCTTGACCAGCCCGAGCGTCTCGCACGTCGGGTAGTCGAACTGCGTGATGATCGCCCCGTCGGCTTCCCGCTTCATGATCGGGATGAGGTCGATCAGCGGGTCGGAGGACATGATGACGCCGGCGGCGTGCACGCCCCACTGCCGCTTCAGGCCCTCCAGGCCGCGGGCGGTGTCGACGACCTTCACGACCTCGGGGTCGGCCTTGTACAGGTCGCGGAACTCACCGGCCTCGGAGTACCGCTTGTGGTTGGGGTCGAAGATGCCCGACAGCGGGATGTCCTTGCCCATGACGGCCGGCGGCATCGTCTTGGTGATCCGGTCGCCCATCGAGAAGGGGAAACCCAGGACGCGCGAGGAGTCCTTGACGGCCTGCTTGGCCTTGATGGTGCCGTAGGTGACGATCTGCGCGACACGGTCGGTGCCGTACTTCTCGACGACGTACTGGATGACCTCACCCCGCCGGCGCTCGTCGAAGTCGACGTCGAAGTCGGGCATGGACATGCGCTCGGGGTTGAGGAAGCGCTCGAAGAACAGGCCGTGCCGCAACGGGTCCAGGTCGGTGATCTTCATGGCGTACGCGGCCATCGACCCCGCACCCGAACCACGACCGGGGCCGACGCGGATCCCGTTGGCCTTGGACCAGTTGATGAAGTCGGCGACGACGAGGAAGTACCCGGCGTACCCCTTGGAGGTGATGACCTCGATCTCGTAGTCGGCCTGCTTGCGCACGTCGTCGGGGATCTGGCCGTCGTAGCGGTAGTTCAGGCCCGACCAGACCTCCTTGACGAACCAGCTCTCCTCGTTCTCCCCCTCGGGGCAGGGGAAGCGCGGCATGTAGGCACCGGTCGACTCGGTGAACTCGACCTCGCAGCGCTCGGCGATGAGCAGGGTGTTGTCGCAGGCCTCGGGGTGGTCGCGCCACACGTGCCGCATCTCGGCCGGGGTCTTGAGGTAGAACTCGTCGGCGTCGAACTTGAACCGCTTGGGGTCGGCCAGCGTCGAGCCGGACTGCACGCACAGCAGCGCCGCGTGCGCGGCGGCGTCCTGGGCGTGGGTGTAGTGCAGGTCGTTGGTGGCCAGCAGCGGCAGGTCGAGGTCCTTGGCGAGCTTGAGCAGGTCGTCCTGCACGCGGCGCTCGATGTCGAGGCCGTGGTCCATCAGCTCGCAGAAGAAGTTGTCCCGGCCGAAGATGTCGCGGTAGTCCGCGGCGGCCTGGCGGGCCTCGTCGTACTGGCCCAGCCGCAGCCGGGTCTGCACCTCCCCCGAGGGGCAGCCCGTGGTGGCGATGAGCCCCGCGGAGTACTGCGACAGCAGTTCGCGGTCCATGCGGGGCTTGTAGAGGAAGCCCTCCAGGCTGGCCAGGCTGCTCATCTTGAACAGGTTGTGCATGCCGGCGGTGTTCTCGGCCAGCATGGTCATGTGCGTGTACGAGCCCGCACCCGAGACGTCGTCGCCCGAGCGGCCGTTGGGGTCGCCCCACTTCACGCGCGTCTTGTCCTGGCGGGCCGTGCCCGGCGTCAGGTAGGCCTCGACGCCGATGATCGGCTTCACGCCGTGCTTCTTGGCCGTCTTCCAGAAGTCGTAGGCGCCGAAGACGAAGCCGTGGTCGGTCGTGGCGACGGCCGGCATGCCCATCTCCGCGGCGGTGCGGAAGAGGTCGTCCACCTTGGCGGCACCGTCCAGCATCGAGTACTCGGTGTGGACGTGCAGGTGGACGAACGAGTCCGCGGATGCCATGGGGGCGGGCCTCCTGAAGGGGTGAGCTGGCGTGCGTGTCGATGGTAGGCGCCGGGTCGGACGCGGGCGGCGCCCGACACACGAGCGGGCGTGTCAGTCGCCCAGCCGCTCCAGCGCCGTGGCCAGGTCGGCCGGGTAGGAGCTGGTGAACTCCACGGGCTGCCCGGTGCCGGGGTGCTCGAAACCGAGCCGCACGGCGTGCAGCCACTGCCGCGAGACGCCCAGCCGGGCGGCCAGCGTCGGGTCGGCCCCGTAGGTCAGGTCCCCCACGCACGGGTGCCGCAGCGCGGAGAAGTGCACCCGGATCTGGTGGGTGCGGCCGGTCTCGAGGTGGATCTCGCACAAGGCGGCGGCGCGGAACGCCTCCAGCACCTCGTAGTGGGTGACGCTGGGCTTGCCCTCGGCCGTTACCGCGAACTTCCAGTTGCTGCCCGGGTGCCGGCCGATCGGGGCGTCGATGGTGCCGCGCAGCGGATCGGGGTGGCCCTGGACGACCGCGTGGTAGACCTTCTCGACCGTGCGCTCCTTGAAGGCGCGCTTGAGCGCGGTGTAGGCGTGCTCGCTCTTGGCCACCACCATGAGCCCGGAGGTGCCCACGTCGAGGCGGTGCACGACGCCCTGCCGTTCGGAGGCCCCCGAGGTGGCGATGCGGTAGCCGGCGCCGGCGAGGCCGCCGACGACGGTCGGGCCGGTCCAGCCCGGGCTGGGGTGGGCGGCGACGCCGACGGGCTTGTCGACGACCACCAGGTCGTCGTCGTCGTGGACGACCGTCAGGCCCTCGACGGCCTCGGCGACCACCGTGGGCGCGGCCGGCGGGTCGGGGACCTCGACCTCGAGCCAGGACCCGGCGCGCAACCGGTCGGACTTGCCGACGACGGCGCCGTCGACGACGACCAGGCCCTCGGCGGTCAGCTCCGCGATCCGGGTGCGGGACAACCCGAGCAGCCGGGACAGGGCCGCGTCGACGCGCTCACCCTCCAGGCCGTCGGGGACGGGCAGGCTGCGCAGCTCAGGCACCTCCGGCCTCCTGCTCACCCTTCACCGTTCGGGTTTCGCGGGTGCCGTCGAGACCGACTCCGCGGACCGCCAGGACGGCGATCAGCACCGCGGCGACGCAGATGCTGGCGTCGGCGACGTTGAAGATCGGCCAGTTCGGCAGCTGGAGGAAGTCCACGACGTGTCCGCGGGCGAACCCGGGCTGGCGCAGCAGCCGGTCGGTGAGGTTGCCGGTCGCCCCGGCCAGCAGGAAGCCCAGCGCGAGGGCCCAGGGCAGGCTGAACAGCTTGCGGGACATGCGCACCACGACGACCACCACGACGGCGGCCAGGATCGTGAAGATCCAGGTGAACCCGGTCGCGAAGCTGAACGCGGCCCCGGGGTTGCGGATCAGGTGGAACTGCAGCAGGTCGCCGATGAACGGCTCCGGCTCGTACGGGGTGAGGTGCGCCACGGCGAGGACCTTGGTGACCTGGTCGAGCGCGTACACGACCGCCCAGACCGCGAAGGTCCAGAGGGTGCGGCGGGGACGCTGGGGCGGGTTCTCGGCATCGCTCATGGCCGGGCCAGTCTCCCACGCCCCCACCGTCCTCCGGCGCTGCCCGCGGCGCCGGAGGACGGTGGGCGAACGGGTCAGCGGCGCTCGGCCCGGGACTTGCACCCCATGCACAGCGTCACCCGCGGGAAGGCCTGCAGGCGGGCCTTGCCGATCGGGCCGCCGCACGTCTCGCAGACGCCGTAGGCGCCGGAGGCCATCCGCACCAGGGCGCGCTGGGTCTGCTCGAGCAGGTCGCGCGCGTTGTTCAGGATGGTCATCTCGTGCTCGCGGCCGGCCGTCGTCGCCCCGTGGTCGACCTGGTCGTCACCGGCCCCCTCGCCGGAACGCACCAGGGCGGAGAAGGAGGACGTCGCGTCGTCGAGCTCGCGGGTCAGCCGGCCGACCTCGCCCATCAGCTCGGACCGGACCTCGGCCAGTTCCTCGGCGGTCCAGGCCTCCTCGGACTCCTTGACCGGCAGTTCGCGCACCGCGGCGGCCCGGGCGGCCCGCCCCGTCGTTCCCACCGCAGCCGTCGCGGCCCCTGCAGACACCCCGTGCATCGTGATCCCCCCTCGCCTTGAGCGCGGCCCGTGGTGCCGCGTGCGGGAGACACTAGGGACTATCACCCTGTGTGAGCAACTGGAAACGCAAAGTTGTCAAAGCTGGCCCGATCGGGTGCGCAGTTCACCTTGCACACATCGGGACACCGTCAGACGACGACAGCCGCCACCCCGTCACGGGATGGCGGCTGCCGCGCGGTGCGGGGCCGGCCTCAGCGGCTCACGTCAACGACTGACGTCAACGGCTCACGGCGTCGTCGGGCACCACTCGGGCGATCCGGCGCAGGTCCTCGAGCTGGGTGGCGATGAACTGCTCGAGCTGCTCGCGGTAGGTGCTCTCGCGGTCGTGGAGCTGGTGGATGGTCTCCTGCAACTGCTGCCGGCGGGACTCCAGCTCGCCGAGCGTGCGGTCCCGGCGGGCCTCGGCCTCGGCCACGACGGTCTCGGCCTGCTCCTGCGCGGCCAGCACCAGGGCGTCCCGCCGGGACTCGCCCTCGCGGACGTACTCGTCGTGCAGTCGCTGGGCCAACGCGATGACCCCGGCGGCCCGGGAGGTGGCGTCCTCGTCCGCGACGGGTTCGGCGACCGCCGGGGCGGCGCCGACGGGCTCCGGTTCCGGTGCCGGCGCCGGCTCCTGCTCGGGCTGCGCTTCCGGCGCGACCGCCTGGCCGTCCGCGGGAGCGGACTGGACCCGGGTCAGTTCGGTGACCCGCGCCTGGCACTGGTTGAGCTGCCCGCGCAGCTCCGAGTTCTCGGCGTTGAGACGTCGCAACTCGGCGACGACCTCGTCGAGGAAGTCGTCGACCTCGTCCTGGGCGTACCCCTCACGCACCCGTGTGGGGTTGAAACGCTTCTCGACGACGTCTTCCGGAGTGAGCGGCATCTTCCACACCTCGCTGTCGGACCTGGGCTGTCGGACGTGTCCCGACGAGCCACACGTAGACGGACCACTCGAACCCGACGAACCACCCGGGTCGGACAGCCCGAAACCTACCGCACCGTAGCGGACGTGATCGTGCCCACGACCGGCGGAGGCGCTGCCGGTCGCCGGGTGACGACCGGGCATCGGGCAGTCACGCCCACGCGGGACGGGACGATCACGCAGCGATCAGGACAAGGCCGCCTGCCGGGACAGTCCGTCGAACGTGGGCATGAGGATCGAGCACAGGATCGCCAGCACGAGGAAGGCGAGGTCCAGCTGCACCGCCCCCAGCCGCAGCGGGGGCAGGATCCGGCGCAGCAGCTTCAGCGGCGGGTCGGTCACCGTGTACACGGCCTCGGCGACGACCAGCACGGCCCCGCGGGGACGCCACTCGCGCGAGAGCGCCTGGACCCAGTCGAGCACGAGCCGACCGATCAGGCAGATGAAGAAGAGCAGGACGACGATTTCGAGGAGCTTGAAGACCACGGCCACGGAGTCATCCTGCCTGATCGCGCCGGGTACCCGGGACCCTTCAGGACTGGTTGAAGAAGGTTCGCTCGGTCGGGCGCTCCTCCTCCTGGGAGGCGACCTCCACGTTGGCCGGCGAGAGCAGGAAGACCTTGGCGGTCACGCGCTCTATCGAACCGTGCAGCCCGAAGACGAGACCGGCGGAGAAGTCGACGAGTCGCTTGGCGTCGGAGTCGTCCATGTCCGTCAGGTTCATGATGACCGGGACGCCGTCGCGGAACGACTCGCCGATGACCTTGGCCTCGTTGTACGTGCGCGGGTGGATGGTCGTGATCCGGTGCAGCTCGGCCGCCGAGGACACGGACGACACGGGGCTCGACGTCTGGGGGACCACCTGGGCCACCTGCTTCCTGATCGGGGTCACCTGGGCCGTCGCGGCGGCGGGAGCGGAACGGCGCTCCGGCGCCGGTTCGGAGCGGGGTTCGTGCCGCACCTCGGGGCGGGGTTCAGGACGCACCTCGGTGCGCGACTCCTGGCGCACCTCGCGGGCGACCTCGGTCCGCGGGCGCGCCTGGTCGACCTCGGCGTCCTCGGCGTAGCGGTCGTCCTCGGCGAGGCCGAGGTAGACCATCGCATTGCGCAGCGCGCCGGCCATCGCAGGCTCCTCGGGGTCGTGCTGTCGTGACGTCGGGTGCTCCCGGGCGGTGGGAGCGGTGGGTCGGACGTTACCGCGCGGGCGGCCGGGATCCGAGGATCGCGCTGCCGACACGCAGGTGTGTCGCACCGGCCGCCACGGCCTGTTCCAGGTCCGCGCTCATGCCGGCCGACAGCTCCCGCGCGGCCGGGTGCTCACGACGCACCCGCTCGGCGGTCCGGGCCAGCTCGGCGAACGCCGCGGCGGGGTCGACGCCCAGCGGGGCGACGGCCATCAGCCCGCGCAGCCGCAGGTGCTCCTGACCGGCGACGGCCTCGGCCACCCTCAGCACCTCCTCGCCGCTCGCGCCGGCGCGGCCGGGGTCGGGGTCCTGCCCCAGGGCCGGCGCCAGGTCGACCTGCACGAAGCAACCGAGCTCGCGCCCGGCCTGCGCCGCAGCCGTTCCCAGCGCCCGGACGAGCCGGACGCGGTCGAGCGAGTGGACGCTGTCGGCGTACCGGGCGACCGAGCGGGCCTTGTTGGTCTGCAGCTGCCCGACGAAGTGCCAGTGCAGACCGGCCAGGTCGGCCAGTTCGGCGGCCTTGGCGCCGGCCTCCTGGTCGCGGTTCTCCCCCACGTCCCGCACACCGAGACCGGCCAGGAGCCGCACGTCCTCGGCCGGGAAGAACTTGGTCACGACGACGAGGGTGATCTCGCCCGGACCCCGACCCGCGGCGCGCGCGGCGGCCTCGATCCGCCCGCGGGTGGCAGCCAGCGCGGCGTCGAGCTCCTCGCGGCGGTTCACGTGAGCACCACGACCGCGCCCGAGCGGCCCGTCGTGCCGTCGCGGCGGTAGGAGTACAGGTCGTCGTGCTCGGCGGTGCAGCGGTCCACGCGCCGGGCCGGCACGCCGAGGTCGGCGAGCTGGGCCAGCACCCCGGCCGGGACGTCCACCGCGGGGGTTCCCCAGCGCGTCGCGGCCCGGGCGGCCGGCACCCGGACGGCGACGTCGTCGGACATCTGCTGGGGCACCTCGTAGCACCCGCCGCAGATGGAGGGGCCGAGCGCGGCCCGCAGGCCGGTGGCGCCGGCGGCGCGCAGGGCGGCGACCAGGGCGGGGACGACCCCGGCCACGAGCCCGGGACGGCCGGCGTGCGCCACGCCGACCAGGCCGGCGTCCGCGTCGGCCAGCAGCACCGGCACGCAGTCGGCGACGACGACGCCCAGGGCGATGCCGGGAACCCGGGTGAACAGCGCGTCGGCGACGGGCGGTCGCGCGGGCGGGCTGACGACCTCCACGACGTCGGCGCCGTGGACCTGCTGCGGGACGACGAGGGCGTCGGCTCCCACGCTGCGGCGCAGCGCGTCGCGGTGGGCGGCGACGAGAGCGGGGTCGTCCCCGACGTGGTCGCCGAGGTTGAGTCCGGCGTACGGACCCCGGCTGGCCGGGCCCGTGGTGGTGCGGGTGGTGAACCCGCCGCGGACGCCGGCCGGCAGACCGGCGTCCAGCAGCGGGACGGTCACGTCGTTCAACGCTGGGACTTCCCGTGCGCGTGCGACCTCACTTGAGGAAGTCGGGCACGTCCAGGTCGTCCTCCTCGGGACGCGGGCGCGCCGGGCGCCGCACCGAGGCGGTGTCCTGCGGGAGCTCGATGATCCGCGGGACCTGCACCGGGTCCTGGCCGGGGACGATCTGCGGCGCCTGCTGCTGGGTGTACTGCTGCACGGGCTGCTGCGGTTCGGCCGGCTGGGCCGGGGCGTACTGCTTCTCCGGGGCGTACTGCGGCTGCTGCTGGGCGTACGCGGGCGCCGGCTGCTGCTGCGGCTGCTGCTGCGCCTGGGTGTACTGCGGCTGCGGGGCCGGGGCGTACGACGGCTCGGGCGTCGGGGTCTGGGCCGGGACCGGACGGCCCGCCCGCGGCGGCACGGCGCTGCCCTGCTGCTGCGGCCGGCCGGAGACCTGCCCGAGCGCCCGCTCGTCGCGGCGGCGCTGCGGCGAGCCGTTGTCGAAGCCGGCCGCGATGACCGTGACGCGCACCTCGTCGCCGAGGGCGTCGTCGATGACGGTGCCGAAGATGATGTTCGCCTCGGGGTGCGCGGCCTCCTGGACCAGGCGCGCGGCTTCGTTGATCTCGTACAGACCGAGGTCGGAGCCACCCTGGATCGACAGCAGGACGCCGTGCGCGCCGTCGATGCTCGCCTCGAGCAGCGGGCTGTTGACGGCGGCCTCGGCGGCCTGCAGCGCGCGGTCGTCGCCGCGGGCCGAGCCGATGCCCATGAGGGCCGAGCCGGCGCCCTGCATGACCGACTTCACGTCGGCGAAGTCGAGGTTGATCAGACCGGGGGTGGTGATCAGGTCGGTGATGCCCTGGACACCGGACAGCAGCACCTGGTCGGCCGACTTGAAGGCGTCGAGGATGCTGACCTTCTGGTCGGAGATCTGCAGCAGCCGGTCGTTCGGGATGACGATGAGGGTGTCGACCTCGTCGCGCAGCTCCGAGATGCCGCTCTCGGCGGAGTTCGCGCGGCGGCGGCCCTCGAAGGTGAACGGGCGGGTCACGACGCCGATCGTCAGGGCGCCCAGCGAGCGCGCGATGCGGGCCACGACGGGCGCGCCGCCGGTGCCGGTGCCACCCCCCTCACCCGCGGTGACGAAGACCATGTCGGCGCCCTTGAGCACCTCTTCGATCTCCTCGGCGTGGTCCTCGGCGGCCTTGCGACCCACCTCCGGGTCGGCGCCGGCGCCGAGCCCACGGGTGAGCTCCCGGCCGACGTCGAGCTTCACGTCCGCGTCGGACATGAGGAGCGCCTGCGCGTCGGTGTTCACGGCGATGAACTCGACGCCCTTGAGGCCGACCTCGATCATCCGGTTGACCGCGTTCACACCACCGCCGCCGACGCCGACGACCTTGATGACCGCTAGGTAGTTCTGCGGAGCTGCCACGGTGAGTGCCTCTCGCCTCTTTCGCCTGATCTCGCTGTCCGGTGCTGCGAACCCTGACCCTCAGGTAGAGGGTCAACGTTATGTCACGTGCTGCTTGGTCGTGACCGTAGGGAGCCGGAGGCGCGAACTGCAACCGATGGCACGGCGTGTCGCGACAACACCCCGGACGGATCTCAGATCTCCGGGATGTATCGCTCTCTGTGACGAAAAAGCTACGCGCAGTTGCGGAGAGGTGCCCGGCGAGAGCGCCCGGTCGGAACCGTCGGAGCGTCGGGCTCACAGGGTGAGCCCAACGGTTCCCACCTGCGACCCCCGACCAGGGGTCAGGGGGTGGCGGCGGGGGCGTCGGGGGCGGAGACGTCGAGGGTCGTCGCCTCGGCCGCCGTGGGGTCGGCGAGCAGGCGCAACAGCACCTCGGCCTTGCGCTCGGGCCGGGAGGCGTCGCCCCACACCACGACCGGGCCGTCGACGAGCTGCAGCGTCACCGCGTCGGGGCCGGTCGCGGCGATCGAGGAGACCTGCGAGCGCACGTCGGCCGCCAGCGTGGCGTTCACTTCGATGGCCGCCTGCAGGGCCTCGTTCCCGGCGGACGCCACGTCGACGTCCAGGGTGGGCACCCCGGCGGGGGCGGTGTCCTCGTGCACCAGGACGTTGCCGTCGCCGTCGACGAGGTCCACTCCCCCGGACGTCGAGCCGACGGCCGCCACGGCCTCGCGCTCGGTCACGGCGACGACCAGCGTGGAGGGCCAGGAGCGGCTGACGTCGACGCTCGCGACCAGCGGCAGCTCCTCGACGGCCGAGGTGAGCGACCGGGTGCCGACGCGGGCCAGCGGCACCCCCTCCTGCCCGGCCACGATCGCCTGCACCGCGGCGACGTCGGTCCGTTCGACACCGGTGATGCGCACCTCGGAGACCCGCAGCCACGGCGAGGCCAGCAGCAGCCACCCCCCCGCCACGAGCACGACGGCCAGCGCCACGAGGGCGCCCACGGCGCGGCGGCCGGGCTGCCAGCGACGGGCCCGGCGGGCACCGGCGAGGTCGGCGACGCGCCCGGCCCGCTCGCCCGGCCGCGACGTGGTGCGGCCGGTCCGGGAGGCCGGCGCCGACGGCCCGCCCGCGCGCCGCGAGGACGCCGCGGGGGCCTTCCCCGGGGACCTGGCCGCGCCCTTCCCGGGAGTCTTCGCAGGAGTCCCGGCGGCACTCTTCGCGGACCTGGCGGACGGCCCCGCCGGGGACCCCGTCGCGAGGGTCCTGGCCGTGGGTCCACCGGAGGCCGTTGCGCCCGGGGACTTCCCCGTCGTCCCCTGTCCCGCCGAGGAGTGTCCCGCCGCCCGCACGGCGCGCCGCCGCTGGGGGCTGCCGGTGACCTTCGGCTCGACGGGGGGCTGGGCCGCGGCCGGCCGGCGCGGCGGCGTCGGGCGCGCCATCAGCGCCCTGCCAGCAGCTCGAGGACCTGCGGCCCGATCACGGTGACGTTCCCCGCCCCGACCGTGAGCAGGAGATCACCCGGACGGACCAGTCCGGCGAGGACCTGCGGCGCGCTCCGGAGGTCGGGCACGAAGCGGACGTGCCCGGACGGCAACGGCACCGCGTCGGCGACGAGGGCGCCGGTGACCGCCGGGTCGGGGTCCTCGCGGGCGACGTAGACGTCGAGGACGACCACCTCGTCGGCCAGCCCCAGCGCGCGGCCGAACTCCGTCGCGAACGTGCGGGTGCGGCTGACCAGGTGCGGCTGGAACACCACGACGACCCGGCCGTCGCCGGCGACGGGCCGGGCCGCGCGCAGCAGCGCCTCGACCTCGGTCGGGTGGTGGGAGTAGTCGTCGACGACCCGGACCCCGGCGGCCTCGCCCTTCAGCTCGAACCGCCGCCGGGCGCCCCCGAAGCGCGCCAGCCCGGCCAGCACGAGTACGGGGTCGGCTCCCAGCTCGAGCGCGGCGCAGTAGGCCGCGGCCGCGTTGCGCAGGTTGTGCTCGCCGGGGACGGCCAGCCGCAGCTCCCGCCCCGTGGCCCCCCCGGCCGCGGGGTCGGTCAGGACGGCCGAGGGCTGCGCACCGGGCCGGACGTCGGTCAGCCGGACGTCGGCGGCCTCGGAGGTCCCGTAGGTGCGCACCCGCACACCGCGCTCGCGGGCGTACCCGGCCAGGGCGAGCGCCCCGGGGTCGTCGGCGCAGGCGACCAGGAGCCCTCCGGGCTGCAACCGGTCGACGAACTCCTCGAAGGCGGCGGCGTACTGCTCGGCGGTGCCGTAGTGGTCGAGGTGGTCGGGTTCGACGTTCGTGACGACGTCGACGACGGGGGCGTACGCGCGGAAGGACCCGTCGGACTCGTCGGCCTCGGCGACGAACGGGCCGACGCCGTCGCGGGCTCCGCCGTCCGTGCCACCCGTGAGTTCCCCGCCGATGGCGTACCCGGGGTCGAGGCCGGCCTCGGTCAGCGCGACCGCCAGCATCGAGGAGGTCGTCGTCTTGCCGTGGGTGCCGGCGACCGCGACCCCCCGGCGCCCGGCCATCAGCGCGGCGAGCGCCTCGGAGCGGTGCACCACCCGCAGGCCGCGTTCGCGGGCGGCGACGAGTTCGGGGTTGGTCGCGCGGACCGCGGAACTCACCACGAGGGTGTCGCCCGCGCCGAGGTCGCCCAGGTTCGCCGGGTCGTGCCCCACGAACGTGCCGATCCCGAGGTCGGCCAGGCGGGACAACGTGGGCGAGTCGGCGCTGTCGGTGCCGGACACCTCCAGGCCGCGGCCGCGCAGCAGCCGGGCGATGCCGGACATCCCGACTCCGCCGATCCCCAGCAGGTGGACCCTGCCCAGCTCCAGCGCGGTCACCGGGCGGCCGCCTCGACGAGGTCGGCGAGACGTTCGTCGCCGTCGTGGACGCCGAAACCGGCGGCGGCCTTCGCCGCGGTCGCCAGGGCGGCGGGGTCGGAGACCAGCGGCAGGACGCGCGAGCGCACGAAGGCGGCGTCCAGGTCGGCGTCGGCCACGAGGACGCCACCACCGGCGGCCACGACGGACTCGGCGTTGCGGCGCTGTTCGCCGTTGCCGATCGGCAGCGGGACGTAGACGCCGGGCAACCCGACCGCGGTGAGTTCGCTGACGGTTCCCGCGCCGCTGCGGCAGGCCACGAGGTCGGCTGCGGCGTAGGCGGTGTCCATCTCGTCGAGGTACTCCCGGACCACGTAGCGGGAGGTGTCGACGTCGGCGGCGAGCGGGACCGACTTGCCGCGCCCGCACGCGTGCAGCACCTGCACCCCGGCGGCGAGGAGGTCACCGGCGCACGCGCCGAACACCTCGTTGAGGCGTTGCGCCCCCAGCGATCCGCCCGTCACCAGCAGCGTCGGGACGTCGGGGTCCAGGCCGAGTCCCGCCCGGGCGGCGCGCTTGCGCGCGTCCCGGTCGGGCGCGTCGGCGAGGGCGACGACCTCGGTGCGCAGCGGCATGCCGGTGTGGACCGCACCGGGCAGCGGGGTGCCGGGGAACGTCACGGCCGTGCTCGTCGCCCACCGGGCGCCGAGGCGGTTGGCGATGCCGGGCAGCGCGTTCTGCTCGTGCACGACGATCGGCACGCCGGCGCGGCGGGCGGCCAGGTAGGCGGGGACCGCGACGTAGCCGCCGAAACCCACGACGACGTCGGCCTGGACGTCCTCGATCGCCCTCCGCGCCGCGGCGACGGCGCCCCGCAGCCGGCCGGGCAGCCGCAGCAGGTCGGCCGACGGCTTGCGCGGCAGCGGGACCCGCGGGACGACGGCGAGTTCGTACCCGCGCTGGGGGACGAGCCGGGACTCGACCCCCTCCGTCGTGCCCAGGACGAGGATCCCCGTCGCGGGGTTCCTCCGGCGCAGGCGGTCGGCGGTGGCCAGCAACGGGGCGACGTGTCCCGTCGTCCCTCCACCGGCGAGCAGGACGTTCACGGTCAACCCTTCGTCGGACGCTTGCGGGAGGTGTCCCGGGGGCCCCGACGACCCCGGTGCGGCAGGACCGCCAGCGACCGGGCCACGACCGATTCGCGGGCCCGGATGGCCTCGGGCGCACCGGGCTCGGCGCGGGCGAAGGACAGCAGGATGCCGATGCCGAACAGCGTCAGCACCAGGGCCGAACCACCGGCGGAGATCAGCGGCAGCGGCACCCCGATGACCGGCAGCAGGGAGAGGACGACGCCCATGTTCAGGCACGCCTGGCCCAGGATCCACGCGCCGATGCCGGCCACGGCGAGCTTGGTGTAGAGGTTCTCGGACCGCTTGACCAGCCGCATCGCGGCGAGCGCGAGCACACCGAACAGCACGACGATCGTCAGCGTCCCGGGCAGGCCCAGTTCCTCGCCGATGACGGCGAAGATGAAGTCGTTGTGCGCCTCGGGCAGCCAGGACCACTTCTCGCGGCTCGCCCCCAGGCCCAGGCCCCACCAGCTGCCGGAGGCCAGCGCGTACTTGGCGTGCACCGGCTGCCAGGCCAGCCCCTGGATGGCCTCGGTGGTGTCGGCGGTGCCGAACAGCCAGTCGTGCACGCGGCTCATCCGGTTCTGGCTGGTCACGACCGCGAGCGTGGCGATCAGCGCCCCACCCCCGGCGGCCAGTGCGAACCACTTCGCCGGGATGCCGGCGACCCACAGCATCACCGCGACGACCGCCATCATCACCAGGGCCGTGCCCAGGTCCCGCGACAGCAGGACGATGCCCACGGTCAGCCCGACCGGCAGCGCCATGGCGGCGGCCAGCTTCACCGGTTCGTGCAGCACCTCACGGCGACGGGACAGCGCCAGCGCCAGCGCCAGGACGAGGGCGATCTTGCCGGCCTCGGAGGGTTGCCCCCGCAGCGGTCCCAGCTCGATCCAGCTCCGGTTGCCGTTGACCGTCACGCCGATGCCGGGGACGAAGACCAGCAGCTGCAGGAAGGCCGTGGCCAGCAGGGCGGGCACGGCCAGCCGCTGCCACGCCACCGCCGGGACGCGGCTGGCGACCATCAGGGCGATGGCCCCGATGACGGCGTACATCGCCTGGTTCTTGAAGAAGTAGTAGGGCGAGCCGTAGTTGGTCAGCGCCTCGACGCTGGAGCTCGACAGCACCATGACCAGCCCGATGACGACCAGCACGCTGGTCGTGGCGAGCAGGACGTGGTGGGTCGCCAGCGGCGAGTCCAGCAGGCGGGCCCGGTCGCGGAACCACTCCCCGGTGGCGTCCAGCCACGCCGGGCGGCGGACGCGGGACTGCCAGCTCGACGCGTGGGCCCGGGCACCGTCCCGGGCGCTGTCCACCGCCACCTCAGGCTCCCGGCGCGAACCGTCGGGTCACGGCCGCCGCGAACTCGTCGCCGCGGTGCCCGTAGGAGCGGAACTGGTCCCACGACGCGCAGGCGGGGGCGAGCAGCACGGCGTCGCCCGGGCGCGCCAGCTCGGCCGCCCGGGTCACGACAGCGTCCATGAGTCCGCTCACGGAACCATCCTGCGGGAGGTCCACCTCCACCACGGGGACATCCGCTGCGTGTCGCCGCAACGCGTCCGCGACCAGGCCGCGGTCCCGGCCGATGAGGACCGCGGCGCGCAACCGGCCCGCGTGCGCGCTCACCAGCTCGTCGAAGGAGGCGCCCTTGGCGTCCCCGCCGGCGATCCACACGACGTTCCCGAACGTCGCCAGCGAGGCGTTCGCGGCGTGCGCGTTGGTGGCCTTGGAGTCGTCGACGAAGCGCACCCCGCCGGTGCGGGCCGGTTCCAGGACGGTCGCGACCCGGTGCGGGGCGGGGGTGAAACCGCGCACGCCGTTGCGGACGGCGACCTGCGGGATCCCGTGCGCGCGGGCCAGCGCCGCGGCCGCCAGGACGTTCTCCACCGTGTGCGGCGGGACGGGGTCGTCGGTGCCCTCGGGCCGCAGGTCGGCCAGCGAGCACAGCTCCGCCGCGTGGGACTGGCGCTGCTCGACGAACGCGCGGTCGCACAGGACGTCCTCGACCAGGCCCAGCATCGACAGCCCCGGGGCGGCGCGGGTGAACCCCACGGCGCGGGCGCCCTCGACGACGTCGGCCTCGCGGACGAGGTCCTCGGTGCGCGGATCGCCGACGTTGTAGACGCAGGCGATCTCGGTGTTCTGGTAGATCCGGCCCTTGGCCAGCGCGTACGCCTCGAGCGAGCCGTGCCAGTCCAGGTGGTCCGGGGCGATGTTCAGCACCGCGGCCGCGCGCGGCCGCAGCGAGTTCTCCAGGTCCGTGGACAGCCAGTGCAGCTGGTAGCTGGACAGTTCCACGGCCAGGACCTCGAAGGCGTGCGGGTGCCGCAGCGCCTCCACCAGCGGGGTGCCGACGTTGCCGGCGCTGGTGGCGCGCAACCCGGCCGCGCGCAGCATCGAGGCGACCATCTCCACGACGGTCGTCTTGCCGTTGGTGCCGGTCAGGGTCAGCCACGGGGCGGCGCCGGTCTCGGGCCGCATCCGCCACGCCAGTTCCACGTCGCCCCACACTG
This sequence comes from Kineococcus deserti, assembly GCF_050871945.1. Classification (NCBI taxonomy): domain Bacteria; kingdom Bacillati; phylum Actinomycetota; class Actinomycetes; order Kineosporiales; family Kineosporiaceae; genus Kineococcus; species Kineococcus deserti. Next base: position 55,605 of record NZ_JBJLSI010000010.1, read on the forward strand.
GGACGCCCGCCAGGGCGGCGCCCACGAGCAGGTCGGCGTCGGGGTGCCAGCCGGGCGAGGTGACGACGAGGTCGAAACCGTCCCACGGCCGCGGCGGGGCGGTGACGTGCTCGGGACCGAGCAGCACCGTGGCGCCCAGGACCTCCAGCAGCTGCGCCTTCTCGCGCTGGGACTCCCCCGTCGCGGCGTCCACGACGGTGACCTCCGCCCCGACCTCCAGCAGGGCGTCGGCCGCGGCGAAGCCGGACACGCCGATGCCGGTGACCAGCGTGCGCAGGCCCGACCAGCGCGAGGTGAGGTGGCGCAGTTCCCGGACGCGGTCGGTGTCGTCGGCGCGCGGGTTGGGGTTGCCCAGCCAGGACTCGAACACGGTCACGCGCCCGTCACCCACTCCGCGTAGAACACACCCAGGCCCAGGCAGACGAACAACCCGGCGATGATCCAGAACCGGATGACGATGGTGACCTCGCCCCAGCCGGCGAGTTCGAAGTGGTGCTGCAGCGGCGCCATCCGGAAGATGCGCCTGCCCGTCAGCTTGAACGAGCCGACCTGCAGGATCACCGACAGCGTGATGATGACGAACAGGCCGCCCAGCACGACGAGCAGGATCTGGGTGCGCGACAGGATCGCCAGCCCGGCCAGCGCACCGCCCAGGGCCAGCGACCCGGTGTCGCCCATGAAGATCTTCGCGGGGCTGGCGTTCCACCACAGGAACCCGAAGCAGGCGCCCATGACCGCGGCCGCGACGACCGCCAGGTCGCGCGGGTCGCGCACCTCGTAGCAGCGTGCCTCGAACTCGTCGAGGGTGAAGCAGCTCTGGTTGGACTGGAACGTGCAGATGAGGACGTAGGCCGCCAGCACCAGCGTCGTCGCGCCGGTCGCCAGGCCGTCCAGGCCGTCGGTGAGGTTCACCCCGTTGCTGACCGCGGAGGTGATGAGCAGCACCCAGACGACGAACAGGACCGTCCCGCCGACCGCGCCGACGAACGCGAGGTCGAGCGGGGTGTCGCGCAGGATCGAGATGTGCGTCGAGGCCGGGGTCGCCCCGTCCTTGTCCGCGGCGGGGAACTGCAGGGCCAGCACGCCGAAGGCGATGCCGACCAGGCCCTGACCGGCCAGCTTCGCCTTGGCCGTCAGGCCCAGGCTGCGCTGCTTGGAGATCTTCAGGAAGTCGTCGAGGAACCCGACGACCCCCAGCCCCGTCATGAGCAGCAGCACGAGCAGACCGGACGCCGTGGGGGGCGCGCCGGTGAACAGGTGCGCCGCGGCGTAGGCCAGCAGCGCGGCCAGGATGATGACGACCCCGCCCATGGTGGGCGTTCCGCGCTTGGTGTGGTGCGTGGTCGGGCCGTCGTCGCGGACGAACTGCCCGTACCCGCGGCGCACCAGCCAGCGGATGTACAGCGGCGTCCCGAAGAGGGAGACGACGAGCGAGAACACTCCCGCGATGAGGACGGTCCTCACTTCTGCGACCCCTCCGAACTGATCAGGGTTTCGGCGAGCCGGCCCAGGCCCGCCCCGTTGGACGACTTCACCAGGACCACGTCACCGGGACGCAACCTGGCTCGCAGGAACTCCAGGGCCGCGTCGACGTCGTCGGCGAACGCCGCCTCCTCGCCCCAGGACCCCTCCATGACGGCGCCGGTGTAGATGGGCCGGGCACCGGCGCCCACGACGAGGAGCTGGTCGACGTCGAGGCGCACCACGGTGCGGCCCAGCACGTCGTGCTCGTCGCGGGAGGCGGGCCCGAGTTCGAGCATCTCCCCCAGCACGGCCCAGCTGCGCCGCTCGCCGGCCATCCCGACGAGGGCCTTCAGCGCGGCGCGCATCGAGTCCGGGTTGGCGTTGTAGGCGTCGTGCACGACCGTCACGCCGTCGGCCCGCTCGACGACCTGCATCCGGCCGGGGCTGGTGGTCCCGGCCTGCGACAGCCGCTGCGCGACCTCCTCCAGCGGGTTCCCGGTGCCCAGCGCGACGGCGGCCGCGGCCAGGGCGTTGGTGACCTGGTGCTCGCCGTGCAGCCGCAGCCGCACCGGCGCGCTCGCCCCGTCGTGGGCCAGGGTGAACCCGGGGCGGGCGTGCGCGTCGAGGACGACGTCGAGCGCGCGGACGTCGGCGTGCGGGCTGCGGCCGAAGGTCAGGACGCGGGCGCGGGTGCGCGAGGCCATCGCCGCGACGCGGTCGTCGTCGGCGTTGAGCACGGCCAGCCCGGTGGCCGGCAGCGCCTCGACGAGCTCGCCCTTGGCCTGCGCGGTCGCCTCCAGCGAGCCGAACTCCCCCGCGTGCGCGGCGCCGACGACGAGTTCGACCCCGACGTCGGGCTGGGCGATGGCGCACAGCCGGGCGATGTGCCCGATCCCGCGGGCGCCCATCTCCACGACGAGCGAGCGGGTGCCGGCCTCGGCGCGCAGCACGGTCAGCGGCGCGCCGATCTCGTTGTTGAAGCTGCCCTGCGGAGCCACGACGGGACCGGGCAGCACGCCGGCGAGCAGGTCCTTGGTCGTCGTCTTGCCCTGCGAGCCGGTGACGCCCACGACGAGGGGCCCCTGCCCGGTCGCCCGCAACCGCTGCAGCACACCGTTCGCGAGCCGCCCCAGCGCCGCGACGCCGTCCTCGACGAGCACCAGCGCGGCACCCTCGGGCAGGTCGACCTCGCGTTCGGCCAGGACGACGGTCGCGCCGGAGCGCACCGCCGCCGCGGCGTAGTCGGCGCCGTCGACCCGTTCCCCGGGCAGCGCCACGAACAGCGCTCCCGGTGCGGCGGAACGGGAGTCGATGACGACCGGCCCCTGGGCCGTCGTCGACGCGGCGCCGTGGGCGACCCGGCCACCGGCCAGGTCGGCCACCTCGGCCGCGGTCAGCGCGATCACTGCGTACCTCCCGTCGCGGCGCTCGCCGCGTGTCCAGCCCACTGCTCGAGTTCCTCGGCGCCGACCAGCCGGTCGTCGAACGGGGTCACGACCCCGGCGGTCTCCTGGCCGGTCTCGTGCCCCTTGCCGGCCAGCAGCACCGTGTCCGCCGGCCCGTCGCACGCGGCCAGCGCCGTCCTGATCGCCTCGCGGCGGTCGGCGACCTCCAGCACCCGCGCACCGCCCCGCGCGCCGGCCAGCACCGCGGCGCGGATCGCGGCCGGGTCCTCCGAACGCGGGTTGTCGTCGGTGACGACGACGACGTCGGCGGCGGCGGCCACGGCCGCACCCATCAGCGGGCGCTTGCCCCGGTCCCGGTCGCCGCCTGCGCCCAGGACGGCGACGAGCCGGCCCGGCGTGGTGCCGCGCAGCGTGTGCAGGACCCGCTCGAGGGCGTCGGGTGTGTGCGCGTAGTCGACGACCACGAGCGGGGCCTGGTCGGGGTCGTGGTCGCGGACGACGGGCTGCATGCGCCCGGGAACGCCCTGGGCGGCGGCCAGCCCGGCCACGACCGTCCGCGCGGGGACCTGCAGGCTCAGGGCGGCCACGGCGGCCAGCGCGGCGTTGGCGACGTTGAAGTCCCCCGGCAGCGGGCAGGTCAGGTCCAGCTCGTGGCCGGGACCCGACAGGTGGAAGGTGCTGCGGGCGCGGTCGGTGCGCACCGCCGACACGCGCCAGTCCCCCGCCGGGCCCACGGTGCTCACCGGGACCGTGGCCCGTTCGGCCAGGCGCGCACCCCAGCGGTCCGGGTCGGCCGGGTCGACCCAGACGACACCGCGGCGGGAGTGCGCGGGGGTGAACAGCTGCGCCTTGGCGGCGAAGTACTCCTCCATCGACCCGTGGAAGTCCAGGTGGTCCTGGGACAGGTTGGTGAAGGCGGCGACGTCGACGACGAGGCCGTCGACGCGGTGCTGGGCCAGGGCGTGGGAGGACACCTCCAGGGCGCAGCCACGCACCCCGGCGGCGACCATGCGGGCCAGCAGGGCGTGCAGGTCGGGTGCCTCGGGGGTGGTGCGGACGCTGCTGACGCGCTCGCCGGCGATGCGGGTCTCCACGGTGCCGAGCAGCCCGGTGGTCCACCCGGCCGCGCGCAGCAGCGACTCCACGAGGTAGGCCGTGGTCGTCTTGCCGTTGGTGCCCGTCACCCCGACGGTGGTCAGCGCCTCACCGGGGCGGCCGAAGATCCGGGCGGCCAGGTCGCCGAGCACGGCGCGGGGGTGGTCGACGACGAGGACGGGCAGTCCGGTGGCGGCGGCCTCGGCCTGGCCGGCGGGGTCGGTGAGCACGGCCACGGCCCCGGCCGCGGCGGCCTGGGCGGCGAAGCGCGCGCCGTGGACGTTGGCCCCGGGCAGCGCGGCGTACAGGTCCCCGGCACCGACGCGGCGGGAGTCGAGGGTCACACCGCGGACGGCGACGTTCCCGACCCCGGGGACACCGGTGCCGAGGGCCGTCGCGAGGTCGGCGAGAGTCAGCGGCTCGCCGTCGGTCATCGGCACGGTGGGAGGTTACCCGCCCGCACGATGCCTTCCGCACCGGTGACGGTGCGTGTCGAGGTCCCGGCGCCGGGAACCGTCGCGGGGATCGTCGCGGGGATCGTCGCGGGGATCACCGTCCCGTCGCTTCTCCGTCGGCCGGGCTGGTGATCTCGGCTTCGGTGTACGAGCGCCCCTCCCACGTCAACGGCAGGTGCGCGGGCGGCTGGCTCGAGGGGGCCACGCCGCGCTGGGTGAGCGCGTACGTCATGACGTCCTTGAACACCGGGCCGGCGGCCGAGCCGCCGTAGTAGTTCGTCTTCGGGTCCTGCAGGATGACCGCGACGACGAGTTCGGGCTCGTCGGCGGGGGCCAGCCCGATGAACGAGGCGGTGTAGCCGGAGTAGCGGCCCAGTTCCTCGTCGTAGCGCTGCGCCGTTCCCGTCTTGCCCGCGACGAGGTACCCGGGGATCTCCGCCGCGGCGGCCGTCCCCTCCTCGCTGACGACGGCCTGCATCATGTCCCGCAACGTCTTCGCCGTCTCGGCGCTGACCACGCGGGTGGATTCCCCCGGCGGGCTCGCGGTGCGGTTGCCGTCCGGGTCGGAGGTGCCGGAGACGAGCGTGGGTTCGACGCGGACACCGTCGTTGGCGATGGTCGCGAACACCGAGGCGGCCTGCACGGCGTTGACGGACAAACCCTGCCCGAACATCACGGTGAACCGCTGGGTGCCGGAGTAGTCCTCGGGTTCGGCCACGATCCCGCCGGTCTCCCCGGGGAACTCCAGGGTGGTCCTGCTGCCGAAGCCGAAGGCGCGCTGGTAGTCGTAGAGGGTCTGGGCGTCCAGTTCCTCCCCGGCCATGATGGTGCCGGTGTTGCTGGACTGGGCCAGCACACCGGAGAGGGTGAGCTTCTCGTCCTCGTGCTCGTGGGAGTCGTTGAACGTCTTGTCCGAGCGCTTCAGCTGGTCGGGCACGACGAAGGGGCTGTCGGGCGAGAACACGCCCTCCTCCAGCACGGCGGCCAGGGTCACGACCTTGGCCGTCGAACCCGGCTCGAAGGCCTCCGTGAGCGCGGTGTTCTGCAACTGGGCGTTGGTCATGCCCGAGAGGTTGGCCGGGTCGATGCTCGGGGCGCTGGCCAGGGCGAGCAGCCGCTGCTGGGTGTCCATGACCACGACGGTTCCCGAGCGGGCGCCGGTCTCGGCGACCTTGGCGGCGATCGCCGTCTGCGCCTTCCACTGCAGGTCCGAGTCGATCGTCAGGTGCAGCGTGGTGCCGTCGGCGGGATCGACGGTCTCGCTCTCGCCCAGCGGGATCTCCTGGCCGCCGAGGCTGCGCTCGTAGCTCATCCAGCCGTTGCGGCCGCGCAGCACGCTGTTCTCGGCCAGTTCCAGCCCGGACAGCGGCTTGTCGACGACGTTGCCGTCCTCGTCCTCCTCGGCCGTGCCCAGGATGCCGACCAGCGTGGAGGAGGCCGCGCCCGTGGGGTAGATGCGCTGGGTCTGGCGCACGGCGGTGATGCCGCTGATGCGCAGGTCCGCGACCTGCTGCCACAGCTCGGGGGTGATCCCGACGGCCACGACGGCGTACCGGTTGGTCCCGGTCAGCTTGGTGGTCAGCGTGGCCTCGTCGACGCCGAGGACCGGGGACAGCAGTGCCGCCGCACCGGCCGGTCCCTGCCCGCGGTCCTCCTTGTACTTCGAGCCGTCGGCCAGGGTGTTGAAGGAGGAGATGATCGAGGGGTCGGCGATGACGTCGCGTCGCTCCACCGAGGTGGCCAGCACGACGCCCTGGTCGTCGAGGATGTCCCCGCGCCGCGCGTACAGGGTCGTCTTCGACGTCCGCTGCTCCAGCGCGTCCTCGGCGAGCTGGGAGGCGTCGGCGCCCTGCAGCTGGACGAGCCGGCCGCCGAGGACCGTCAGCCCGCCGAGGACCCCCAGGGTGTAGACCCGCATGCGCATGTCCGGGCGGGGACGCCCCTCGTCGGGGGTGCTGCTGCGGCGCGGTCGGGACACGCGGGAACCTCTCGGACCTCGGTGGGGCGGCGTGGGGGTCGGGTGGTCCGTCAGTCGCTCACGGCGTCGTCCCCGGTGGCCGTCGGGGTCGGGGCGGGGGTCGCCTCGCCGACGGCACCGGATCCGGTGAGGTGGACGGCGTCGGGCGCCGGGACCATGCCGAGCTCGGTCGCGCGCTGGGCCAGCTGACCCGGCGAGGACTGGCGGGCCAGCGACTCCGCGGCGGCCTGCTGCTGGTCGGACAGCCGCTGGGACTGGACCTTCAGGTCGGTGATGCGGTAGGCGTCGCCGGCGATGGCGATGTTGGTCATGAGCAGGCCGAACAACCCCAGGCTGAGCAGGAGCACGCAGGCCACCGGCAGCGGCAGCCGCAACCGCCGGGCCACCGGCGGAGCGACGACCTGCAGCTCGGGCCGGGCGTCCTCGCGCGCCTTGAGCTGGCGGACCGGAGCGTTCCGGGCCGCGATCAGGGGCTGGCTCATCACGGCGTCCTTCCGTCGGTCGTGCCGTCGTCCGGCGCGAGGGGGGTTTCGGTCTGCTGCTGGGTCGGTGCGGGGGGTGGTGTCCGGGAGTTCCGGGGACCGGATCGGGCCTGGCCGCTGGAACTGCTCCGATCTTCTTCGGGCAGCCGGCGCACCGCGCGGAGGCGCGCCGAGGCCGCCCGTGGATTCTCCGCCAGTTCGGTCTCGTCGGCCTGTTCCCCGCCGCGCGTGAGCAGTTCGCCGCGCGGTCCGGAACCCGCCGGGACGAACGGCAGGTCCGGTGGCGCGGAACTGCTGGACAACTGCCGCAGCACGGTCTTCGCGATGCGGTCCTCGAGCGAGTGGAACGTCAGGACGGCGAGGCGGCCGTTCGGCGCGAGCCGTTCGAAGGCGGTCGGGAGGGTTCTCTCGACGACGCCGAGTTCGTCGTTCACCGCGATGCGCAGGGCCTGGAACGTGCGCTTGGCGGGGTTTCCGCCGGTGCGCCGGGTGGCGGCAGGAACGTTGGCGCGCACCAGGTCCACCAGCCGGGCCGAGGTCGTGAAGGGTTCGCGCTCACGTTCGCGGACGACGGCCGAGGCGATCCGCGGGGCGAACCGCTCCTCGCCGTACACCCGCAGGACGCGCGTCAGCTCGCCGTGCGACCAGGTGTTCAGGACGTCGGCCGCGGTCAGGGCCGCGCCGGGGTCCATGCGCATGTCCAGGGCGGTGTCGCGGGCGTAGGAGAAACCCCGCTCGTCGTCGTCGAGCTGCAGCGAGGAGACGCCGAGGTCGAGGAACACCGCGTCGACCGTCTCCAGCCCCAGGTCGTCCAGGGCGTCGGCGAAGCGGTCGGAGACGGTGTGCACGAACGTCGTCCGGTCGGCGAACTCGTGCAGCCGTTGCGCGGCCAGTTCCAGGGCCTGCGGGTCGCGGTCCATGCCGACCAGCCGCAGGCCGGGGTGCCGGCGCAGCAGTTCGGCCGCGTGCCCGCCCATGCCGAGGGTGAGGTCGACGCTCACCGCGCCGGGGTGCTGCAGGGCCGGGCTCAGCACCTGGGTGCAGCGCTCGAGCATGACCGAGGCGTGCCGGGCGGCGGCGCCGGCGGCCAGTTCCTCCGGGGTCCGCCGCGGACCGGCGAGCTCTCCGAGGCGCTCGGGGTCGGCGACGGACGGACGCTCGTCGTCCACCACGACCACCTCCGCCACCCGCCTTCTCGAGCTGCTCACCGCACGTGCCCGCCTCGCCTGCTCACCGCTGTCCACCGGCCGTCGAGCGCGGTCCCCATCCGCTCGTGCCCGTCGGCCCTGCCACCGGGGAAGTGGCGTCAGGACCATCGGGACCGGGCGGCTGGAGGCCGCGTCCGACGGCTCGGCCCTCGAGTCTCGACTCGAGGCGGGAGTCACAGGATCCCCGGCAGGACCTCCTCGCTGCGCTCGGCGAACGACGACTCCGCGTCGGCCAGGTAGCTCTCCCAGGTCGGCAGGTCCCACAGCTCGACACGACTGCCGGCACCGATGACGGCGACGTCGCGGTCGAGCGCCGCGTACTGCCGCAGCAACGGCGGAACGGTGATCCGGCCCTGCTTGTCCGGCACCTCGCTCGAGGCACCCGACAGGAAGACGCGCTGGTAGTCGCGCGCCTCCTTGTTGGTGAGCGGCGCCCGCCGCAGCTCCTCGTGCATCTGCTGGAACTCCTGCATGGGGAAGAGGTAGAGGCAGCGGTCCTGCCCCCTCGTGATCACCAGTCCGTCGAGCAGCTGGTCCCGGAACCGCGCCGGGAGGATCAGCCGCCCCTTGTCGTCCAGCCGGGGTGTGTGGGTGCCCAGGAACACCACGCACCCCCACCGGACGGGTCGTCGAACCTGTGTCCAGGCCCGTGTCAGTGCCGTCTGTCCGGCCCCCTGTGGACCAGACTCCTCCACGGTACTCCACTTTCCTCCACCGTCAACGCCGTTCCACCCAGAGTGACGACGTGATCGCGGTGTCGATGCAGGTCAGGACGGTGGAGCGTGGTGGGGGCCTGCCGAAGCCCCCCGCTCGGTCACCGTCCGCAACGGGCCGCCCCAGAGCCCCGGACCCCTTGTTCCGGTACCGGGACCGGTCGGCGGCGCCGGCCGTGGAGGGAAGTGGGGGGCGCGGGGACGTCCCGGGGGCCTCGCGGAGGTGCCGCAGGGGGGCGGGTACGTCGGTGAACGGGCGCAGGAGGACCACCGTGGGGCAGAGTGGAGCCGTCCGGCGCCGTCGCCCGGACCGCGGGGCGCTCGGGCCGCGCGGGCCGGCACGCGGTGCCGGCTCCGGACGTTCGCACCCGCACACGTCCACCGAACGAGACGAGGCCACGTGACCACGACGAGCGCACTCCCCGGCAGCCACGCCGCCGAACCTTCGTCCCTGGACCCGGCCGAGCTGCCCGCCGCGCTCGAACGACTGCGCAGCACCGCCGACGACCTCGCCGCGGCCGTCGACCGCGTCATCCAGGGCAAGGACGACACCGTGCGCCTGGCGCTGACGGTCCTGTTCGCCGGGGGCCACCTGCTGGTCGAGGACGTGCCCGGGGTCGGCAAGACCATGCTCGCCAAGTCGCTGGCCCGCGCGATCGACGGCACGGTGCGGCGCATCCAGTTCACCCCGGACCTGCTGCCCAGCGACGTCACCGGGTCCAGCATCTGGAACCAGGAACGGGCCGCCTTCGAGTTCCGTCCCGGCGCGGTCTTCGCCAACGTGGTCATCGGCGACGAGATCAACCGGGCCTCCCCCAAGACCCAGTCGGCGCTGCTGGAGTGCATGGAGGAGGGGCAGGTCACCGTCGACGGGACCACCTGGCGACTGGACCGGCCCTTCATCGTCTTCGCCACCCAGAACCCGGTCGAGATGGACGGCACCTACCCGCTGCCGGAAGCGCAGCGCGACCGCTTCACGGCCCGCATCTCGATGGGCTACCCCTCGGCCGAGGCCGAGCTGACGATGCTCAGCGAGCACGGCGCCACCACCCCGCTGGAGGACGTCGAGCCCGTCGTGGACGTCGCGGAGGTGCGCCGGCTGTCGCAGGCGGTGCGGGAGGTGCACGCCGCCGAGGCGCTCAAGCAGTACGTGGTGGACCTGGTGCGCCGCACGCGCACGCACCCCGACCTGCGGCTGGGCGCCTCCCCCCGGGCCGCGCTGCACCTGCTGCGGGCGGCGCGCTCCCGAGCCGCCCTGGAGGGCCGCGACCACGTGCTGCCCGACGACGTGCAGGCCCTGGCCGTGCACGTCGTGGCGCACCGGCTGCTGCTGACCGCCGACGCGCTGCTCGCCGGCCGCGACGGAGCCGACGTGGTGACCGACGTCCTGCGCACGACCGCACTGCCCTCACCGCGGTGAACACCCGCCCGGTCCGGGTGCGGCCGACCGCGCGCGGCTGGTCCTTCGCCGTCGCCGGTCTCGCCGTGCTGGTCGGGGCGCCACTGCTGGGTCAGCGGGACATCCTGCGCATCGGGGTCCTGCTGCTGGCGCTCGTCGCCGTCGCCGTGTGGTCGACCGTGCGCAGCGTCCGGACCCTCGACCTGGTGTCGAGGTCGAAGGGCGAGCTCGTGGAGGCGGGCGTGGCCAGCACCGTCCGCCTCGGCGTCGTGGGCCGGTCCCGGCCCGGCGTGCGACTGGTCGTCGAGGACCAGTCGCCGTTGGCCCTGGGGGGCACCGCGCGCCTCGGCGTTCCGCGGCTGCGGGAAGGCGAAACCCTCGACCTGCAGTACACGGTGAGGTCGGAGGTCCGGGGGTCGTACCAGCTCGGGCCCGCCACCGTCGTCGCTGCCGACGTGTTCGGGCTGGTCCGCGCCAGCCGGGGGGTCGGCGACAGCGTCACGCTCGACGTCCTGCCCCGCGTCCACCAGCTGGGCGACCTGACCCTGGGTGAGCTGGGCGGCGCCCGAGGAGCCTCCGCCAGCGCCTCGGCGGCCGCGGCGCCCGACGACGTCTCGATCCGCGAGTACCGGGTCGGCGACGACCTGCGCCGGGTGCACTGGCGCTCCACCGCCCGCCGCGGGACCGTCATGGTCCGCTCCGACGAGCACCCCGGCCGGCCCGACGTGGTGCTGCTGCTCGACACCCGCTCCACCGCGCACGCCGGCCACGGCGCGGCGTCCTCCCTGGAGTGGGCGATCAGCGCGGCGGCCTCGGCGGCGGTGCACCTGCACCGGCGGGGGCACCGGGTGCGCCTGCTGCACGACGGGGCCTACGACCCGCCGCGGGAACTGGACGAGACCTCGGCCGTGCGCGGCCTGCTGCGCTCGCTGGCCCGGTTGCGTCCGGGAGGAGCGGACGGGCTGGCCCGCTCGGTGGCGAGTCTGGGCCGGGCCGAGTCGACGCTGCTCGTCGCGGTCCTGGGCGCGGTCGACGAGGACGACGTGGCTCCCCTGCTGTCCGCCCGGCCACTGGGGGTGCCCGCCCTGGCCGTCCTGCTGCGGACCCGGGCCTGGTCCTCCTCCCCTTCCTCGTCCCCGGCTCCCGGTGAGTCCGAAGCGGGCCTGGAGCGGGCGCACCTGGTCCTGGCACGGGCCGGCTGGCGGACCTCACAGGCCGGGCCGGCCGACACCGTGCCCGACGTCTGGGCACACCTGACCCGGGTCGGGGCCCGGGGAAGTTACCGTGCAGCCTCACCCACCCCCCGTTCCACCCCGTCAGCCGAGGAGGTCGGCCCGTGACCCGCAGCGCCCGGACGGCTCTGTGGGCGGCCGCGGCCAGTGCGGCCGCCGTCGCCTCGTTGCGCCCGCTCGTCGTCTCCCCCGGCTGGCTGGTCGGCGCGCTCGGCATGGTCTGCGCCGTCGCCGGCGCGGGGTTGCTGGTGCGCGGGCTGTTCCGGCGGCGGCGGCTGGCCGTGCTCGTGCAGGCCCTCGTCGGGTTCGCCGTGGTGCTGGTCCTGTTCGGCGGCAGCACGACCGTGCTCGGCGTCGTCCCCACCGGAGCCACCGTCGACCGGCTCGTCCAGCTGGCCACCGACGGGGTCCAGGTGGTGCAGCGCTACAGCGTGCCCGCGGTGGACCTGCGCGGGTTGCGGCTGCTGCTGGTCGCCGGGGCCGGTCTGGTGGCCTTCGCCGTCGACCTGTTCGCGGTGACGCTGCGCCGCCCGGCCCTGGCGGGGATTCCGCTGCTGGCGGTGATGGCCGTGCCGCTGGCGCTGGCCCCCGGCGGGTCGAGCGCGGTGGCCTTCGTGCTGGCGGGCATCCCGTTCCTGGTGCTGCTGGCCGGTGACCGGCGGGGCGGGTGGCTGCGCTCGGGCGCACGGGTCGGCGCCCCGGGGCGTGCGGCGACCGGCCGGTCGGTCGCGGGGGTGACCGCGAGCGCCACGGCGGCGGTGGCCCTGGTGGCGGCGGTGGCCGTCCCGGCGGCCGTGCCCGGGCTGGACGAGCGACCGCTGACGATCGACACCGGGCCGGGCGACACCATCGCGGTGATCAATCCGATCCTGAACCTCAAGGCCAGCCTGGGCGCCCGCTCGGACGCGACGATCATCACGTACACGACCGACGAGCCGGATCCGGCGCCGCTGCGGATCGTGACGGCCGACGTCTTCGACGGCGAGACGTGGGCGCCGAGCACGGGCGCCGACATCCCGCGCAGCCAGCGGGTGCAGGACGGCCTGGCCCCCGCTCCGGGGATGTCCGACGCGGTGCGCAACGCCTCCACCGTGCGCTCGACCGGCATCTCGATCCGTGGTCTGGACCAGACCTACCTGCCGCTGCCCTACCCGAGCGTGCGCGTCGACATCTCCGGTGAGTGGCTGTACGAGACCGACAGCCTCAACGTCGTCGGCGACGGTGAGACCACGCGGGGCCGGCAGTACACCGCGACGCACCTGGAGGTCACGCCCACCGAGGCCGAGCTGCGGTCGGCGCCGGAGCCCCCCGAGGACCTGTGGGAGCGCTACACCGCGCTGCCGGAGTCGCTGCCGGCGGTGGTGGGCGACACGGCGCGCGAGGTGACGGCCGGGGCGAGCGACGCCTACGAGCGGGCCGCGGCGCTGCAGCGCTACTTCCGGTCCACGGGCGGCTTCACGTACTCCACGACGGCTCCCAACGACGGCGGCGCGGATGCCGTGGCGACGTTCCTGGCGGAGAAGTCGGGCTTCTGCGTGCAGTTCGCCTCGGCGATGGCGGTGATGGCCCGATCGCTGGACATCCCGGCGCGGGTCGCGATCGGGTTCCTGCCCGGTGACGAGAGCTCGGACGGGCGCTGGCGGATCAGCGCCCAGGACGCTCACGCGTGGCCCGAGCTGTACTTCGAGGGGGTGGGCTGGACCCGGTTCGAGCCGACCCCGGCGACGCGGACCGGTCAGTCGCCGACGTGGACGACGCCGTTGACCCCGATCTCGACGGCGGCGCCGTCGACCTCGGCCTCGGCTGCGGCCGCCCCCACCGCGACGGCGCCGAGCGCGAGCGCCAGCACGTCGACGTCGACCACGAGCGCGGCGGCCGGTCAGGAGCAGCTCACCGGCTGGGACCGGGTCTGGGCGCTGCCCTGGGGCTGGATCCTCGGGGCGCTGCTGCTGGTGGTGGCGCTGTTGACGCCGTGGGTGTCGGCGACGCTGCTGTCGCGGCGCCGGTGGGCCCGCGTGCACGACACGGCCACCTCGGCGGAGGCGGCCTGGGCCGAGCTCGGCGACCGGGTGCACGACCTGGGTGTCTCGTGGCCGCCGTCGACCACCCCGCGCCAGCGGGCGGCGGGGTTGTCGGAGTTCACCGAGCCCGGCTCGCCGGCCGCCGCGGAGTTGCAGCGGATGCGTGCCGCGGTCGAGAGCACGCGTTTCGGTGCGGCCCCGGCCCGTTCGGGCGGGGTGCTCGTGGAGCAGCGGACGACCCGGCGGGTGGGGCAGCAGTCCGGGCGGCTGGTGCGCGCCCAGGCCGACGTCGTCGTGGAGGCCGTGGCGGCCGGCCGGCCGCGATGGCTGCGGTGGCGGGCGAGGCTGTTCCCGATGGCCGGGGTGCGGCGGGCGCTGGACTGGTGGGACCAGGACTAGGACTGGGAGCTTCCCGCCGTCCGCCTCGAACGTCCGCGGCGCGTGCACTCTCCGCCGTGTCGTGCGGGTGGTGCAGGGCGGTGGGCGCTTTCCGCCGGTAGGTCCGTGGACGTGGGAACGGGCGCCGTGGAGTTCCACGACGCCCGTTCGATCTCACCGCGTCCGGTGCGGTGAGGAGTTGATCACCATTGACCGCGTCTGCGGTCCCACCGTTGCTCGAGGCGTTCCATGAACGACCCGCTGCGCCGCGACTTCCCCGATCGCGGCGGGCGCGGCGCGCCCGCAGGAGGCTGCCCGCTCGCGGCGCCGTGTGCTCCCCGAGCCGGTGAGAAGGCCCAGATCGTGCCGGCGAGCATGACGATGAAACCGCCTGCTCCCAACCAGATCTGACTCGTGCTGGCCCCGATGATCAGGAGCACGAGACCCACCACGACGGCTGCGATGCCGATGAAGAGGCGCCGCTTGGCGGCGCGTCCGTGACGGGTGCCTTTCATGGCGTTGGCGAACTTGGGATCGTCCGCGGACAGCGCACGTTCCATCTGCTCGAGCAGACGCTGCTCATGTTCCGAGAGCGGCACCTGTACCTCCTGGCGTGCGCACGTTGTTGTCCAAGGATATGTCCCCGTAGCGTCGGACGAAACTCGACTTACCACATCGTCTCCCACCGGACGTCGTGCTGGGGTCCGGATGGCGTGTCTCGTCCTCCCGTCGGAGGAACGACGCAGCGTTGCGATCGGTTCCTCCGCAGGTCAGCGCCCTGCTCCGTCCGGAGAAGTCGGACCGGGGCCCGTTCCCCGGTGATCACCGCCGGTCAGGAGGGTGGCCGGTCTCACACTCCCGGCGCCGAACCGGGCACTGGCCCGGTCCACCGCTCCGTCGGCCTCGCGCCACCCGTGCGCCCGCTCCCCGAGGAGCAGTTGACGCGGTGCGGTCGCCGACTCGGCCAGGCCCTCCAGCCGGATGCCCACCAGCCGGAGCCGGGCCCGCTCCAGGGCCAGGGCGTCGAAGAGGTCACGGGCCGTGGCGTGGATCTCCCGGGTGACGTCGGTGCGTTCGCGCAGGGTGCGCGAACGGGTGATCGTCCTGAAGTCGGCGAACCGGACCTTGAGCACGACGGTGCGCCCGGCCATTCCCTGCGCCCGGGCGCGAGCGGCGGTGCGCTCGGCGAGGCGGAGCAGTTCGCGGTGCACGTAGCGGGGGTCGTCGACGTCGCGGGGGAACGTCTCCTCCGCCCCGATGCTGCGCTCAGGGGCCGTGGCCACCACCCGCCGGTCGTCGCGACCCCAGGCCAGGGCGTGCAGGTGCCGGCCCGTGGCCTCCCCCAGCCCGCGCACGAGCGTGGTCACCGGGGTGTGCGCGATGTCGGCGACGGTGCGCAACCCGAGCCGGCCGAGCGCCTCCTCGATGCGTTCTCCCACTCCCCACAGCGCGGACACCGGCAGTGCGTGCAGGAAGGCCACCGTCTGGGCGTGCGGCACCACGAGCAGCCCGTCGGGTTTGGCGCCGCCGGAGGCCAGCTTGGCGACGAACTTCGTCGAGGCCACCCCCACCGAGCAGGTGATGCCCTGCTCGTCGGCGATCCGGTCGCGCAGCACCGCCCCGATCGCGGCCGGGCTGCCGAGCCGGCGGACCGCGCCGGAGACGTCGAGGAAGGCCTCGTCCAGGCTGAGCGGCTCGACGACCGGGGTCACCGAGCGGAACACCTCCATGACCCCGGCCGAGATCCGGCTGTAGTCCTCGTGGTGCGGCAGCAGGACGGTGGCGCTCGGGCACAACCGACGGGCCCGGGCCATCGGCATGGCGGCGTGCACGCCGTAGCGACGGGCCTCGTAGGTGGCCGACAGGACCACCCCGCGGCTGCCCCCGCCGACGATGACCGGGGTGCCGACCAGGTCGGGTCGGCGCAGCAGCTCCACGGAGGCGTAGAAGGCGTCCATGTCGACGTGCAGCACCGTGCAGCCGGTGTCGTCGTCGTCCAGGCCCCAGCCGTCGGGGGCCTGCGGCCGGCGCAGCTGGCGGCGGCTCACCGCTGGTCCCCCCGTCCTCCGGGAGTGGGGTCAGCGGGTGGCGTGCAGGTGCAGGTGAGCGGCCAGGACGAGCAGTTCCTCCGTCGCCGAGGCCAGCGACTCCAGCTCGCGCAGCAGTGCGAGGTCGTCGTCGGACTCGGTGACGGTCGAGGGCACGAGGTCGCTGAACGTGCGGGTGCCTTCGACCGCGGTGACGGCGAACCCGGCCTCCTCGGCCAGCGCCGTCGCGCCCGCCCGGTCGAACCGGCGTCGCAGCGGGTCGTTCGGGCTCCACCGGCGGTCGTCGCCGGAGAGCACGTGCAGCGCCTGCCCGAGCTGACCGGCCAGGACGCGGGACAGCACGCTGGCCGGCCACTGGGCGACCAGCAGACTGAGCCGGCCGCCGGGACGCAGGGTGCCGTGCGCGGCGCGCAGGGCGGCGGCGGGGTCGTCGACGACCTCCAGGACGCCGTGGCACAGCAGCACGTCGACGCTGCCGGGGACCAGCAGGGTGGACAGCTCGGTCGCGTCGCCCTGGACCGACCGGACCCGCTCGGACAATCCGGCCTCGACGGTACGCCGTTCCAGGGCCGCGAGGGCGTCCGGTGAGGGATCGACGACGACGACGCGGTGGCCGAGCGCGGCCACGCGCACCGCGAGCCCGCCGGTGCCTCCGCCGAGGTCGACGACGGTGAGTTCGTCGGTTCCCAGCTGCGCGCTCGCCTCGGCGAGCAGGCGCTGGACCCCCTCCCAGAGGACCGTCGACGTGCGGGGACGGCCCCGTTCCTTCGCCACTCGTTCCTCCAGCCTCGTGCGGGTGGTCCTGCGGTCCCCCACCCTAGACACCCGGCCGCCGCGCGCCCGTCCGCCATCCCGATCACCGCTGCGCTCACCGTCCGGAACTGCCGGAGCTGGAGTGCCACAGCTTGCGGTCGGGTCGGGCGTCGGCCGGCTGCTCGGTGGGATTGCGGCCGATGGAGCGGGAGTTGCGGCTGTCCTCCCCCGCCGGACGCAGGTCGGCGTAGGGCGACTGACGGAAACCGCTGGCGTGCACCAGGACCCGGCGACGGCCCGTGCCGCCCGCGGCGGACCCGTGCTCCTGGAGGTGGGTGGGCGGGTTGGCCACGACCGGCCGCGAGGAACGGCTCGCTGCCGCCCCTGCAGTGGCGGCGCGGGAGTACCCGGGGTCGGGCGCAGCGGCGATGACCTCGTGCACCGCCCCGATCCCGCCGTCGGTCCAGGTGTCCCACAACGCCGGCAGTTCCCACGCACCGGTGGCCCGCAACGACACCCCGCGCGGGCCGGTGCGGCGCACCACCCCGCGCACGACGAGCAGCCAGGAGTGGAACACCGTCGCCGCGTACGGCCCCTGCGCGTCCTCGAAGAACGTCGCGTCGAGCGGACCGGTGGCGTCGTCGAGGGTGAGGAACACGACCCGGCGCCCGGAGCGGACCGGTGGGGTCTGGGTCGCGACCTTCACCCCGGCGACGAGGAGTTCGGCTCCGCTGCGCGCCGAGCGCAGGTCGCGGGCGGGGGTGACCCGCAGCGCTCGGAGCAGAGGGGCGTAGAAGTCGACGACGTGCGCGCTGGCGTCGAGACCGAGGACGTCGAGCTCGGCGCGGACCCGTTCGGAACCGGTCATCTCCGGCAGCCCGCTGAGCGTGACCTCCTCGGGCGCCTCGCCGAGGTCGAGGGCGAGTTGCACCGTGCGGGTGGAGTCGTCGACCGGGCAGGCGGCCTGCGACTGCGCCGCGGCGGCGGCGCGCACGTCGAGTGCGCCCTGGGCCGCCCGTGCGGCCTTGCGGGGTTTGGGTGCGCCGCCTGCCGCGCGGCTCCAGCGGTCGAGTTCGGCGACCTGCAGCAGCAGGTCCCGGCGGGTGGTCCTGCCCCTGCGGGGCACGGCGTCACCGGCCCGGCCGACCGGACGCATCCCGTGCAGGGAGTCCAGTGCGCCGGCCAGCACGAGTCGTTCGGCGACGGGCCGGGAGGGCCGGGCCCGCTGCCACAGGTCGGCCAGCGACCGGTACGGCTGTCCGGCGACGATGCGGGTCACCTCGGCCTCGGAGATGCCCTTGACGTCGGTGAGCGACAACCGGATGCCGAAGCCCCGGCCGTCGGCGACGCCGTCCCCGAGGCCGTCGGGGTTCCTCATCCCCTCCCCACCGAGCCAGGGGTCGAAAGTGGCCTCCTCCCCGGGGCCTCGCTCGGGAACGTCCAGGCGATCGACCCGTTCGACGCGGTAGGCGTCGCCGGAGGCGTTGACGTCCAGGCCCAGGACGGTGATGCCCAGGTTGCGGGCGTCGTCGAGGATCAGCCGCTTGGGGTACATGCCGGGATCGTGGGTGAGGACACCGGCCAGGAACGCGGCCGGGTGGTGGGCCTTCAGCCACGCCGACTGGTAGGTCGGCAGCGCGAACGCCGCGGCGTGCGCCTTGCAGAACCCGAACGAGGCGAACGCCGTGAGGACCTCCCAGATGCGGTCCACCGTCTCCTCCGGGTAGCCGTGCTCGAGGGCCCGGCGACGGAACTGCGGTTCCATCTCCTCCTGGCCGGCGCGGGTGCCGAGGTGGCGGCGGTACTCGTCGGCCAGGGCGAGGCCGTGCCCGGTGGTGGCCTGGATGAGCTCGATGACCTGCTCGTGGAAGACGACGACGCCGACGGTGGGTTCCAGGACGTGCCGCAACCGGTCGTCGAGGTACTCCGGCTGCGCCCAGCCCTGCCGGGCCTGGAGGAACGGCGTCACCATGTCCGACTTCACCGGCCCGGGGCGGAACAGCGAGATGTCGACGATGATGTCGTCGAAGGTCTGCGGGTCGAACTTGCCGACGAGTTCGCGTTGCCCCGGGGACTCGATCTGGAAGCAGCCGAGGGTCCGGGTGGACTGGATGAGCCGGTAGGTCGACGGGTCGTCCAGCGGGACCTGCTCGCGGTCGTCGATGTCCACCACCACGTCCTCGACGCGGGCGACCTCCTGCACCGCGTAGGCCATCGCGGACTGCATCCGGATGCCGAGGACGTCGAGCTTGAGCAAGCCCATGTCCTCGACGTCGTCCTTGTCGAACTGGCTCATCGGGAACCCCTTCCAGCTGGCCTCGACCGGGGTCCGGTCCAGGAGCCGGGGGTTGGACAGCACCACGCCGCAGGGGTGCAGGGCGATGTGTCGGGGCAGGCCGTCGAGCCGTTCGACGAGGTCGAAGAACGCGTCGAGACGCTCCTCGCCCAGACCGCTGCGCTGCAGTTCGGGCAGCTCGGCGACGGCGGTGCGCGCGTCGCGGGCGCGCAGGTGCGGGAACGCGGTGGCGATGGCGTCGATCTCCACCGGCGGCAGACCGAGGGCGGCGCCGGCGTCGCGGACGGCGTGCCGGACGCGGTAGCTGTCCATCATCGACACGCACGTCACCCGCTCCCCGCCGAACCGGTCGAGGATCGCCCCGTAGACGTCCTCGCGGCGGGCGGACTCGACGTCGAGGTCGATGTCGGGCAACTGCCCGCGCAGGGGGTTGAGGAAGCGCTCCATGAGGAGGCGGTGCTCGAGGGGTTCGACGTCGGAGATCCGCAGCAGGTGGTTCACCAGGCTGCCCGCCCCCGACCCCCGGGCGGCGATCCGCACGCCCAGGTCGCGCGTGAGGTCGCAGACGTCGGCGACGGTGAGGAAGTAGCTGGCGAACCCCACCTCGGAGATGATCGCGAGTTCCTCGTCCAGGCGGCGGCGCACCCTGGCCTCGTGCTTGAGGTCGGCCGCCGGGTAGCGGCGGGAGATCCCGGCCTCGCACCGGGCCCGCAGGATCCCGTTCTGGTCGGCGTCGCCGGTGAGTCCCAAGGCCGCCGGGTCGGGCAGGTGGTGCCCGCCGATGCCGAGGTCGGTCCCCGGGTCCTGGGTGGCCCGCTGCGCGAGGCAGTGGGTGGCGGCGAGGAGTTCGGCCGCAGCGGTCGGATCACCGACGGCACGGGCGACGTCGGCGGCGGTGCGGACCATGTCGACGGTGGGCAGCAGGTGTCCCTGACCGCTGACCCGGTCGGTGTGCCGGGTGCCCAGCGGCACCAGCCGGCGGACCGCGTCGAGCAGGTCGGCGGTCAGGGCGCCGTCGGGCCCGGCCGACCGGACGGCGGCGGTGAGCACGGCGGGAACTCCTGCGGCGCGGGCGAAGGAGAGCATCCGGGCGGCGTGCTCCACGCTGCCGGCCGTTCCGGGCGGGGCGTGGTGGCAGACGACCTCGACGTGCAGTGAACCGGTCGGCAGGACCTCGCGCCAGCGCCGCAGGACGGCGTGGGCGAGGTCGTCGCGACGGGCCAGCAGAGCGCGGCCGAGTTCCGAACCCGGCCCGAGCAGCACGGCCAGCGCCGGCCGGCCGTCGGCGCGGCCGGCGTGGGCGGCGACGAGCTCGAGGTTGCTGACCGGGTTTCCGCGTTGCCCACCCAGGTGGGTGGCGCTGACCAGTCGGCACAACGCGGCCCACCCGTTCCCGGCCCCGGCGTCGTCGGCGCCCAGCGCCAGGACGACGATCCTCGGCAACCTCGGGTCGACCACGGCACCACCGCGGGCAGGAGTTCGGGCGGTGGTGCGGCGCACGGCGACCGAGGGATCGGCCCACGGCGGGAGCCCGTCGGCCAGACCGGTCGGGGTGGTGGCGAGGTCGACGCCCAGGACGGGGTTCAGACCGGCCTCGCTGCAGGAGCGGACGAACTTCACCGCACCGTAGAGACCGTCGCGGTCGGTGAGGGCGAGGGTGGGCATGCCGAGCCCGGCGGCGCGGGCGACGAGGTCGGCCGGGGTGGAGGTGCCGTGGCGCAGTGAGTACCCGGAGGCCACGTGCAGGTGCGGAAAGGCCTCGCTGGTCGACGCGGCGATCGGTGCGGTGCCCTGCGCGGCGGTCAGTGCGGCGGTGGTCATGGGGACGTCCTTCGGTGGAACGCGCCCGTGGGGAAGACCGGAGCAGCGGTGTTTCTGGGTCGGTCTGGTCTGCTGGGGTCGTCGGACGAGGTCAGCCCGCCAGCGGTAGGGCGCTGAGGCCGAGCCGGGACTCCACGACGCGGTGGAACCGTTCGGCGTCGGCCAGCAGGTCGTCGGCGGATGCGGCGTCCACCATCCCGGTGCGGCCCGCCTCGACGGCCGACCGCACCGCGGCGGTCGAGGCGAACCGGTCGGACCAGCCCTGCAGGTCCGGCGCGAGGGCCTGCAGCATCTCCCACACGCTGCGCGGACCACCGCCGCGCCGGCCCCGGACGGCGGGACGACCGTGCACCGCGACGAGGGCGGCCCCGGCCCGCAGCGCCGCGAGGTGGGCGTGGACGTAGCGCTCGGCCACGTCATCGGTGCGCAGAGCGGTGAGGAGCTCGTCCTCGCACCGGGCGAGGAGGTCCAGAGCGGCTGTGGTCAGCGGGCGGGGGACGCCCGCAGGGACGTCGAAGGTGGTGGGCATCGCGTTCTCCTCCGGTCGTTCGGTCGGTCTGCTGCGGGTCGGTGGGCCGTCAGTCGCTGACGCGCAGCAACTGCCAGTCCTCCGACGCCTCGGACGAAGGAGTACCAGCGCCCTCCGACACAGCGGCCGTCCCAGGCGCCACAGGGCGGGCGAGGTCATAGACACCGGCTCCGCCGGTGCGGCCGATGCTGGCCTCGACGCGGAAGACCTCGCGTTCGAGGTCGCCGATCTCCAGGACGGCGCGCTTCGTCGGCCCCTTCCCGGAACCGGTGGCATCACCGTGGACCGCGGCCACCGCGGCGTGCTCCCACCAGGCGCTGCGTTCGCGCCAGCAGGACAGCACCTCCCGCACGACGTAGAGCCGTCCGCGCCAGACGAACTGGACCGGGGCACCCGCCGTCCCGCCCACCTCGCCGGACTGGACGTGCACCTCGTCGGAGAACCGTCTCACCGTTGTCACCCTCCCCACTCGAGCCGGCGCCGCGACGGATCGCGCAGCGCGGCGAGCCGGGGGAAGCGGCTCGCGAGCACGCACTCGGGGCGCGGCCCGCGGAGCTTCCCCTCTCCGGCGGACCGCGCCTCGAGCGGTCTCATCATGTTCGAACGCCGGTTCGAACACATCTCGAAGCTACACCACGGTGCTCAGGTGGCGTCAACGGTGGAGCGGGTTGTCCACAAGACGGAGCGTCGCTTCGCAACACGGATCGTAACCAACGCGGACGGGTCACCCGAACGGCCGACGGGTTGTCCACAGTCCCCCGTTCGGCGCCTCCACCCAGCCCAGGATCGTGCGACGGTGCGCCCGTGATCCAGCTCCGTCCCGCCTCCATCGCGGTCGCCGGCCTCGCCGTGGCCGGCCTGGTCGCCGGGTGTTCGAACGAGACCGCGCCCACGGTTCCAGCGGCGGCGAAGCCTGTCGCGACGACGCCGGCAGACACAGCTCTCGAGGCATCCGCTTCGCCCGACACCTCCTCTCAGCCGGCCCCGACCGCGACTCGCGTGTTGCCAGCGCCCGAGTTGTCGGAGCTGGGCACAACCTTCACTCAAGACGGCGCCAGCGCCTTCGCTGGCTACTACGTGCAAGTGCTGAACTACTCGAGGAACTCAGGAGACGCTGGACCTCTACGCGCCATCTCCGACGCTGGATGCTCCGGCTGCAGCTACAACATCGACGAGATCCAAAAGATGTTGGAGGGCGGGTACTCACACGTAGGCTTGGAAACCCGCTTCAGAGGAACTTGGTATCTGCAGTGGAGTCCGGACATCGGCGAAATTCAGATGGACGTCTACGTCGATCGCGACCCTCACGTGATTGTCGATGAGAACGGACGCGAAGCCGCTCAGATCCCTGGCGCCAAAGAGGCTTCATTCTTCCTCTGGTTGAAGTGGGTAGATGGTCGATGGCTCGTTTGGGAGACGGAGTGAGGGCCTGCAGGACCGCAGGTGTGACAGCCGCCATGGCGGCGCTGACCCTTTCCGGTTCCATCACCGCGAACGCGAACGTCGACTCGTCCGGAACATGGAGCGGGGCAGACGCCGTCATTGATGCCAGCTCGGGGCATGCATCCGCGAGGCCCGGCAGACATGATCGAGGAGGACGACCCGCAGGCTCTGCTCCCATCGAAGTGGTCCGCACCCCCGCCTGCAGCCGCAACGGCCCCGAGGGCTCCCTCGGCGACAACTCCTGCGGTGCCGCCGCGAACAACTGCCCACCCGGCCAGACCCTGACCACCACCTGGGTCCAGAACCAGGGCGATCCCCGGTGGACCAACGGTGGAACCCGCTGCACCACCGACGCCACCCCCGGCGACCCCGTCACCCTCCCCACCGTCACGGTCAGCGACCTGCGCCGCGTCGGCCTGCCCGCGAGCCCGCTGAACCTCCAGCCGGGCAACGGGGAAGCCCTCCTGAACGTGCCGCTGATCCTGCACACCACCGCCGAGACGGCCGTCCGGAACACCACCGTCCTGGGGTACCCGGTCACCATCCGGGCCACCCCGACGAGCTGGACGTGGACGCTCGGGGACGGAACCACGCTCGGGCCGACCACCGATCCGGGCAGGCCCTACCCGCAGCAGACCCTCACCCACACGTACACCGAACCCGGCGACCACCAGATCACCCTCACCACCACCTGGGCCGGGGAGTACACGATCGCCGGACTGCCCTACGCCCCCATCGTCGGAACCGCGACCACCACCTCCGGACCGACCTCCGTCCACGTCCTCGAGGGCCACAACGTCCTGGTCGACGACAGGCCTTGAACTGCGGCACGGAGCGGCGACTTCGGAGCACCGTGTGGGGCCGGGCGTGGGTGCGGCGAGGGTACGGCGAGGGTGCGGTCAGGACGACCACTTCCCCGCACCCACGGCCGATCTCCGGCGGGACCGGCCATGGGACCGGCCACGGGACCGGCCACGGGACCGGTGCGGGGCGCCGCGCGAACCCACCACCGGCGGGCCGGCCCCACCGTTCGGCGCGACGGGCGGCGAGAACGGTTCTAGGCTCAAGGGGCATGGAGTGGACGTCGGGCCGGGAACCCGCCGAGGGTGGCGGTGGACCCCTCGTGGCCGCCTCCCCCGTCCTGCACTCCCCCGCCGTCGCGGCGACGGCCACCGCGCTGGTCGACCTCGGTGCGGCCGGTGAGGTCCTCGAGGTTCCGCCGTCGCTGCGCGACGTCGGTGAACTCGCCCGGCACCTCGGGGTTCCCGTGGCGGCCGTGGCCACCACCTCCGTCCTGGCCACCCGCCAGGACAAGCACCTCCTCGTCATCGCCTCGGCCGCGCACCCCCTGTTCCTGCCGGCCCTGGCGGCCGTCCTGTGCGAACCTGAACTGCTGCGGGACGCCGACGTGGACGTGCTGCACCGCACCGGATCCGTCCTCGGGTCGACGTCCCCGCTGGCGCTGCTGGAACCCCTGCCCACCTTCGTCGACATCGCGCTGGCCCCGCACCAGGACATCTGGGTCCCCGCCGGGCACCCGCACGCGGTCTTCCGCACCCGTTACGACGAACTGCTCCGCCTGACCGGTGGCCACCCGGTCGAGATCGGATGAGCGAACTGCTCGAGGGGTTCGCCGTCCACCGCACCGGATCGACCGACCCCGGGCACCCGCTCCTGGTCCTCGTGCACGGCCTGGGAGGCGCGGCCGCGGCCTGGTCGCTGCTCACGCCGCACCTGGCGGCCGACCACCGGCTCGTGCTGCTGGACCTGCCCGGCCACGGGCACGCCCCCGACCTGCCGGCGCAGGACATGACGCCCGCCGCGCTCGGCGCCAGGTTGCGCCGCTTCGCCGCCGCCCAGCAGGCCGCCCGGCAGGGTCCGGTCCACCTCGTCGGCCACTCCCTCGGCGGGTGGATCTGCCTGGAGGCGGCCGCCGGTGAGGCAGGACCCGTCGCCGGTGTCACGGCGTTCACCCCGGCGGGACTGTGGACCAGCCCGCGCCGACGGCCGCCCCTGCTGCCGACCGGGCAGCAGTTCGCGCGGCTGGCCGGACGCCTGCCCGGGGACCTGGTCACGTCGCGGATCGGCCGCACGCTGGCCCTCGGCGCCACCAGCACCGCCCCGCGCGCGCTGCCCGCCGAGGTCGTCCGGTCGGCCGTCAGCTCGATCGCGGCGGCCGCCGGGTACGTCGCCGCCGACGCCGGGATCGCGACCGCAGCGTTCACCCGCGCCGCCGAGGTGCCGGTTCCCGTCACGGTCGTCGTCGGCCGCCGCGACCGGGTCCTGCCCCCTGCGTTCTGCCGCCGGGAGTGCGCCCCACCGCAGACCCGGTGGATCGAGTGGGCGCACTGCGGTCACGTCCCCGCCTGGGACCGGCCCGCCGACAGCGCCCGCGTCGTGCGCGAGCACGTCGCCGCCACGGCGTAGCCTCGCCGGGTGCCCACCCCCGAAATCGTCACGCTGGACGTCTGGACCGTTGCGCCGCAGGACGTTCCGCGGGCACTGTGGCGCATGGCCACCGACCGCCGGGCCCTGGCACGACTGCCCGGCGCGAGGTTCGCCAAGCTCCTGGGCACCGGCGACGGCCGCACCTTCACCGTCCGCGACGCCGACCCGCTGCGCTGGGCGGTCCTGCTCGCCTGGGACCGCAGCGCCGACGCCGACCGGTTCGAGGGGTCGCGACCCGAACGGGCCTGGGACGCGATCGCCCGCGAGCGCGTCCAGTTCCGCCTGTCCCCGCGCAGCAGCCGTGGGCGCTGGTCGGGACGGGAACCGTTCGGAACTCCGGCGCCGGGCGACGAGGCGGGTCCCGTCGCCTCGATCACCCGCGCCCGGTTGCGCCCGACGAAGGCGGCGTCGTTCTGGCGCGCCGTCCCGCCGGTCTCCCGTGAGCTGCAGACCGTCGAGGGTCTGCGCTGCGCGCTCGGGATCGGCGAGGCCCCGCTGGGGTACCAGGGGACCTTCTCGCTGTGGGAGTCCACCGAGGCGCTGCGCGAGTTCGCCCACCGCCGCGCCGTGCACCGCGACGTCATGGCCCGCACTCCCCGGGAGGGCTGGTACGCCGAGGAGTTGTTCGCCCGCTTCGGCGTCGTGGAGGTGCGCGGAACCCTGGACGGGCGCACCCCCTGAGGTCTGCGGGTGTCCGACCCCGCTCCTAGAGTGCTGACGTGCCCTCGAAACTCGCGCCGGTCCTGACCGGGGTCCTGACCGGCGCGGCCGTGCTGTCCCAGGTCGCCTACCCGCTGCTGCGAGGGGAACGCCTGCGCCGCACGACCATCGGGTCCGTCGTCACGTTCGCGGCCGCCTCGGTCTCCGACGCCGCCCACCGCGGCGGCGTGCGCTCGGCCCTCACCACGCTCGCGGTGGCCGGTGGGGTGGGGCTGGCCGCCGAGGCGATCGGCACGCGCACCGGTCTGCCGTTCGGCCGCTACCGCTACGCCGGAACCCTGGGCCCGCAGGTGCTCGACGTCCCCGTCGTCGTGCCGCTGGCCTGGACGATGCTCGCCCAGCCCTCGATGCGGCTGGGTCGGCACCTGAGCCGGGACCTGCCGCGCGGCGCGCGGGACGTCGCCGCCGTCGCCGCGGCCGCCTGGACGCTGGCCTCGTGGGACCTGTTCCTGGACCCGCAGATGACCGCCGCCGGGCACTGGTCCTTCGAGCGGCCGCGCCCGCACCTGCCCGGTGTCCCCGGCATCCCGCTGAGCAACTACGCCGGCTGGCTGCTGACGGCGGCCACCATCTGCACGGTGCTGCACCGCGTGCTGCCGGCCGACCGCGAGCACCCGCAGACCGTCCCGGCGGCGCTGCTGGGCTGGACCTGGCTGGGTTCCGCGCTGGGCAACGCCGTCTTCTTCCGCCGCCCCGTCGTCGCGGCCTACGGCGGCGTCGGCATGGGACTGACCGTCCTGCCGTACCTGCGCTCGCTGGTGCGCGCGCGGTGAACGTCTGGCGCGCGCTCACCTGGGCGGGATCAGCGGCCGCGACGGCGCTGACCGCCCACTCCCTGCTCAACGCCCGCGCGTTGCGGACCCCCGCTCTCGATCCCCCGTCGGTTCCCGGCCGCGTGAGCGTCCTGGTCCCCGTGCGCGACGAGGAGGACCGGATCGGGGCGTGCCTGACGTCGCTGCTGGACCAGGTCGCCCTGCCCGACTACGAGGTCGTCGTCCTGGACGACGCCTCCACCGACCGCACCCCCGAGGTCGTCGGGGCCGTCGCCGGCGGTGATCCGCGCGTGCGGCTGGTCCGCACCGAGGGACCCCCGGCGGGCTGGCTGGGCAAGACGCACGCCTGCCACCTGCTGTCCCGGCACGCCACCGGCGAGGTCCTGGTCTTCGTCGACGCCGACGTCGTGCTGGCCCCGCACGCCGTCGCCGCCGCGGTGGACCTGCTGCACCGCTTCGACCTGGACGTCGTCTGCCCGTACCCGCGGCAGCTGGCGCTGAGCTGGAGCGAACGGCTGGTCCAGCCGCTGCTGCAGTGGTCCTGGCTGACGACCCTGCCGCTGCGGCACGCGGAGGTCTCCCCCCGCCCGTCGCTGGCCGCGGCCAACGGGCAGTTCCTCGTCGCCGACGCCGCGACCTACCGCCGCGCCGGTGGCCACGAGGCGGTGCGCGCCGAGGTCCTCGACGACATCGCCCTGCTGCGCGCGGTCAAGGCGGTCGGCGGCCGCGGCGGCGTGGCCGACGGGACGGCGCTGGCCACCTGCCGGATGTACCGCGGCTGGACCGACCTGCGCGCGGGGTACACGAAGTCGTTGTGGTCGGCGTTCGGGTCCCGACCGGCCGCGCTGGCCGTCGGCGCGGGGCTGGCGCTGACCTACCTCGTCCCGCCGGCCGCCGCCCTGGGCGGTTCGGGCGTGGGCGCGGTCGGCTACCTCGCCGCCGCGGTGGGCCGGTACGCCGCCGCGGAGCGCACGGGTGGGCGGTCGGTGCCGGACGCCTTCGCGCACCCCTTCTCGATCGCGGTGCTGCTGGGGTTGCTGGCCGACTCCTGGCGGCTGCGCGACCGGGGGGACCTGACGTGGAAGGGGCGGTCGCTCTGAGCCGCGTCGTCGTCGTCGGCGCTGGTTTCGGGGGGTTGTCGGCCGCGGCGCGGCTCGCGGCCCTCGGCCACTCCGTCGAGGTGTTCGAGCAGGGTCCCGACGTCGGCGGGAAGCTCGGCTGGTTCAGCCGGGACGGGTTCTCCTTCGACACCGGTCCCTCGCTGCTCACGCTGCCCGCCGTCCAGCGCGACCTGTTCCTCAAGACCGGTGACCCGATCGAGCGGGTGCTCGACGTCGTCCCGCTCGACCCGGTCGCGCACTACCGCTTCGGCGACGGCACCGAACTCGACCTGCCCGGCGGGGGTCTGCCGCAGGTCGCCCACGCTCTCGACGAGGCGCTGGGGACGGGTGCGGGGGCCCAGTGGACGGCGTTCATGCGTCGCGCCGCGCAGATCTGGGACGTGGCCCGCGGGCCGTTCCTGGAGTCGCCTCTGGAGGGTCCGCGCACGCTGCTGCGCCTGGCCCGCAACCGTTCCGACGTCCGCACGGTCGCCCCGTGGTCGACCCTGCGGGGGCTCGGCCGCACCTACCTGCGCGATCCGCGGCTGCGCACGCTGCTGGACCGGTACGCCACCTACTCCGGCTCCCACCCGGCCAAGGCGCCCGCGGCGCTGGCCACGGTGCCGTTCGTCGAGCAGGCCTTCGGCGCCTGGTACGTCCGCGGTGGGCTGCACCTGCTGGGGCAGGCCATCGCCGAGCGCGCCCGCGAGCACGGGGCGCGGATCCACACCGACGCCCCCGTGCAGGCCGTGCTGGAGGCGGGAGGCCGGGCGAGCGGGGTGCGACTGGCCGACGGCACCGAGGTCCCCGCCGACGTCGTCGTCTCGGCCGTCGACGCCGCGCGGCTGTACGGCGACCTGCTGCCCCGGCCGCGGTTGCGGCCGGACCACCGGCGCCGGTCCTCCTCGGGCTTCGTGCTGCTGCTCGCCCTCGACGGCCGCACCCCGGGCCTGCGGCACCACACCGTGCTGTTCCCCGACGACTACGACGCCGAGTTCACCGACCTCGCCGCCGGCCGGCCGGTGGCCGACCCGACCGTCTACGTCAGCGCACCCGACGACCCGACCCTGCGACCGGACGAGAACTGCGAAGCGTGGTTCGTCCTGGTCAACGCCCCCGTCCACGACCCCGGCCGGGGAACGGACTGGCGCTCGGCCGACCTCGTCGACGGGTACGCGCAGAAGGTCCTGCAGACGATGGCCGCCCGCGGCCTGGACGTCCGGGACCGGGTGCGCTGGACGGAGGTCCGCACGCCTGCGGACCTGGAGCAACGCACCGGCAGCGACGGCGGGGCCATCTACGGCACGGCCAGCAACGGTGCCCGGTCGGCCTTCCTGCGCCCGGCGAACCGGTCCCCGGTCCCCGGGTTGTTCCTCGTCGGCGGGTCCTCGCACCCCGGCGGCGGGCTGCCGCTGGTCGGGCTCTCGGCACGCATCGTCACCGACCTGGTGGGACCTGCCTAGAGCCGGCGGCCGACGGCGGTGGCGACCTGCACGAACCCGATGACCCCGAGCACCGCCCACACCCCGGTGCCGAGGGTCGCCCAGTCCAGCCACGGCACGATGGCGGTGGCGATCGCGCAGCTCGCCGCGATCGCCAGGCGCACCGGCCGTTCGGCGACCGAGACGATCTGCACGTCGTCCACGCCGAGGCCCTGACCCCGGGCCCGCACGTACTCCTGCAGCTGCGCCAGCCCGCCGGCCACCAGCACCAGCCAGGCCGGCGCACCGCACGCCCACAGCACGACCGCGCACGCGGCGTCGCCGACGCGGTCGCACGCGGCGTCCAGCAGGGCGCCGCGCAGGCTCGTGCGGCCGGTCATGACGGCGACGGCACCGTCGAGGTTGTCGAAGACGCCGGCGACCGCCAGCAGCACACCGGCCGCCACCGCGGCCGCACCGGTCGGCCCGCCCACGACGGCCAGGCCGGCGGCCAGGACCGCGAGCGCCGCACCGACGAGGGTCAGGAGCGCCGGGGAGACGCCGGCGCCGGCCAGCGGACGGGCCAGGGTGTGGGCGCCGCCGAGCCAGCCGCGCACCAGGGCACCGGCCTCGACACCGCCGTGCAGGGTCCGCCAGCGGCGCAGGTACGCCTCCCGGTCCAGCACCTGTCGCCCCGACGTCTGCCGCCTGGTCCCGTTCATCGCCTCCCCGTCCACCGCGCTGCCGTGGAGGCAGCCGCCGTCCACTCGCGCCACGGTAGGCCTCCACCCTCCGTGATCTGCCCGTGACCAGCGGGGATGTCCGGTAGCCGGTGTCGGTCCGGGTGCCTAGAGTGCCCCCTGTGCCGCCCGCCCGAGAAGCCCACCAGACGGCCCCCAGCGACCTGAGGGCGGCGGTGTCCGAAGTCCTCGAGGGCTTCCTGCACGACCAGGCCGCCGTCCTGACCGAGGTCAGCGACGACTGCACGCCGGTGCTGGAGGCGATCTCGGCGCTGCTGTCCGGCGGCAAGCGGCTGCGGCCCTCGTTCTGCTACTGGGGCTTCCACGGCGTCCCCGGACGCGCGCCGGACGAGGCCACCGAACGGGGCATCGTCACCGCGGCCGCCGCCCTGGAGCTGTTCCAGGCCGCCGCCCTCATCCACGACGACGTCATGGACGACTCCGACACCCGCCGCGGGCAGCCCGCGGTGCACCGGCGCTTCGAGGCGCTGCACCGCGAGCAGGGCTGGGACGGCAGCGACCAGCGCTTCGGGCTGGCCGGCGCGGTGCTGGCCGGTGACCTGTGCCTGGGCTGGAGCGACGAACTGTTCTCCCGCGCCACCCTGCCGATCGACGCGGTGGTCCGCGGCCGGCGGATCTTCAACACCATGCGCACCCAGCTCATGGGCGGGCAGTACCTCGACATGCTCGAGCAGGCGTCCTCGACCCAGCGCGGGGCGGCCGGCGCGGTCGACCGGGCGCGGCGGGTCCTGACGTTCAAGAGCGCGAAGTACTCCATCGAGCACCCGCTGCTGCTGGGCGGATCGCTGGCGGGGGCCCCGACCGACCTGCTGGCCGACTACTCCCGCTTCGGCCTGGCCCTGGGCGAGGCGTTCCAGCTGCGCGACGACGTGCTCGGCGTCTTCGGCGACCCGGCCGAGACGGGCAAGCCGGCCGGCGACGACCTGCGCGAGGGCAAGCGGACGGTGCTCGTCGGGCTGGCCGTGCAGAACGCCACCGCGGTGCAGTCGACCGAGATCGACCGGTTGCTCGGCTCCCCCGACCTGGACACCGACGGGGTCGAGGTCCTGCGGCAGGTCCTCACCGACACCGGCGCCCTCGAAGGGGTGGAGCAGATGATCGCCGAACAGGTCGACGTGGCGTGCACCACCCTGGACGCCGCAGACCTCGACGAGACCGCCCGGGCGGCGCTGCACGAACTCGTCGTCGCGGCCACGAGCAGGCGCTCGTGAACCTCCAGCGCACGCTCGACTGGCTGCCGGGCCGCACCCGGCACGTGGAGGGCCCCACCGAGGACGTCGTCGTCGTGGGCGCGGGGCTGGCCGGGTTGTCGGCGGCCATGCGGCTGGCCGGCGCCGGCCGCAACGTCACCGTCCTCGAACGCGAGGACGTGCCCGGCGGCCGGGCGGGGCTCGTGGTGAAGGAGGGGTACCGGTTCGACACCGGACCCACCGTCCTGACGATGCCGGACCTGATCGCCGACTGCTTCGACGCGCTCGGTGAGGACATGGCCGACTGGCTCGACCTGCACCCGGTCGACCCGCTCTACCGCGGGAACTACGCCGACGGCTCGACGCTGCACGTCTCCGCGGACGTGGAGAAGACCGCCGAGGCCATCGGGGACCTGTGCGGCGCAGCCGAGGCCGACGGGTACCGGCGGTTCGTCGAGCACGTCGGGAACCTCTACCGGTACGAGATCCGCGACTTCATCGACTCCAACATCGACACCCCGCTGGACCTGCTGAAACCCAACCTGGTGCGGCTGCTGGCGGCCGGGGGCTTCAAGAAGATGGCTCCCGAGGTCGGCCGGTTCCTCAAGGACCCGCGCACCCAGCGGATGTTCTCCTTCCAGGCGCTGTACGCCGGGTTGTCGCCCTACGACGCGCTCGCGCTGTACGCCGTCATCGCGTACATGGACTCCGTGGCGGGGGTGTTCTTCCCCAAGGGCGGGATGCACGCGATGCCGACGGCGATGGCGGCGGCCGCCGAGAAGCACGGCGTGCAGTTCCACTACGGCACCGAGGTGACCGCGGTCGAACGTCAGGGGTCGCGGGCCACGGCGGTCGTGACGGCCGACGGGCGACGGTTCGCCGCCGACGTCGTCGTGCTCAACCCGGACCTGCCGGTCGCCCGGGCCGAACTGCTCGGGAAACCGGTGCGGCGCAAGCTGTCCTACTCCCCCTCCTGCTACCTGCTGCTGGCGGGGTCGAGCAAGGACTACCCCGATCCGGTGCACCACTCGATCCACTTCGGCACCGCCTGGCGCGAGGTGTTCGCCGAACTCCTCGACGGTCGGCTGATGAGCGATCCGTCGGTCCTGGTGTCGCGGCCCACGGTGTCCGACCCCGCGCTGGCGCCGGCGGGCAAGCACATCTACTACGTGCTGTTCCCGACCCCGTCGCTGTCGGCGGGCAGTTCGCCCATCGACTGGGGCGAGGCCGGACCGCGCTACCGCGAGCACGTCCTGCAGGTCCTGGCCGAGCGCGGGTACGACGGTTTCGGGGAGGGCATCGAGGTCGAGGACGTGACCACCCCGGCCGACTGGGAGCGGCGCGGGATGGCCGACGGCGCCCCCTTCGCGGCCAGTCACGCCTTCCGGCAGACCGGCCCGTTCCGGCCGGGGAACCTGTGGGGCGAGAACGTCGTGTTCACCGGGTCCGGAACGCAGCCGGGCGTGGGGGTGCCGATGGTGCTGGTGTCGGGCCGGCTGGCCGCCGAACGCGTGACCGGGCGTGATCGCGGGTACCGTTCGCGCGCATGGCGCAGCGTGTGATGCCGAGTTCCCCCGATCCGGGAGCATCCGTCCCGAGGTCGACCGCTGCGGCCCTGGACGCCGCCGCCCGGACCGACGAGGCGCTGCTCGACCCCGGGCTGCGGGAGGCGTTCGAGGCCTGCCGCCGGCTGCACGCCGACCACGGCAAGACGTACTACCTGGCGACGCTCCTGCTGCCGCCGGCCAAACGGCCCTACGTCTGGGCGCTGTACGGGTTCGCCCGGTACGCCGACGAGTTCGTCGACTCCCTCACCGACCCCGATCCCGACGCCCTGGTGGCCTGGTCGGACGACTTCCTGAAGTCGCTGGACGGGCAGGGGCCCGGCGACCCGGTCGGGCAGGCGATGGCCGCGACGATGCGTCGCTGGGACATCCCGCGCGAACACGTCGAGGCGTTCCTGGACTCGATGCGGATGGACATCACGCAGACGGGCTACGCCACGTACGCGGACCTGCAGCGCTACGTCTACGGGTCCGCGGCCGTCATCGGGCTGCAGATGCTGCCCATCCTGGAGCCGCTGACCCCCGACGCCGCCGCCCGCGCCCGCGCGCTGGGTGAGGCCTTCCAGCTGACCAACTTCGTCCGCGACGTCGGTGAGGACCTGGACCGGGGGCGGATCTACTTCCCGCTCGAGGACCTGACCCGCTTCGGGCTGACGCGCGAGGACCTGTTCGTCGCCCGGGCCCAGCGGCGAACCCCCGAGGCGGTGCGTGAACTGCTCGCCTTCGAGGCCACCCGCACCCGCGAGCTGTACGCCTTCGCCGTGCCGGGGCTGGACATGGTCCACCCGACCAGCCGCGACTGCCTGCGCACGGCGTACCTGCTGTACGGCGGGATCCTCGACGAGGTCGAGAAGGCCGGCTACGACGTCGTCGACCGCCGGGTCCGGGTCGGCGTGCCGCGCCGACTGGCCGTCGCGCTGCCGCGGCTGGCCCACGCGCGCCTCACCCGGTGGAGCGAGGCGCGCTGGGAGCCGC
The DNA here is from genome assembly GCF_050871945.1 of Kineococcus deserti. Classification (NCBI taxonomy): domain Bacteria; kingdom Bacillati; phylum Actinomycetota; class Actinomycetes; order Kineosporiales; family Kineosporiaceae; genus Kineococcus; species Kineococcus deserti. The sequence goes on from NZ_JBJLSI010000010.1 coordinate 89,279, forward strand.
TCAGAAGCTGAGGGCCTGCGCCCGGCGGCGCACCTCGGTCTTGCGGTTCGCCCGCAACGCCTCGATGGGTGTCCCCGGCAGGGTGTCGTCAGGGGTGTGCAGCCAGGCCAGCGCCTCGACGTCGGTGTAGCCGGAGTCGCCGAGCACCGACAACGTGCCCTTGAGGTGGTTCAAGGGACCCTCGGCCGTCACGAACCCCGCCGGCACCATGGCCACCGAACGTTCCCCCCGGCGGACGGCGACGAGCTCGCGCTCCTGCAGCCAGCGCCGCACGACGCGCTGGTCCTGGCCGGTCAGCTCGGCGATGTCGGGGACGGTCAGCCACTCGGGGACGAGGGCGTCCAGCTCCTCGCTGCCCTTCTCGCGGGCGATCTCTGCTCTCAGCGGTGCAACCACGGGGACAGTCTGCCGCCTCACGACTCGCCCGCCCACCTCCCACGACTGCGGACCCGGCTCCAGCATCGTGGGAGGCGCATCGCCGCAGGTGTCGGCTAGGTTCACTCCTGCCCCACCAGGTGCCGCAAGCACCACCCGTCACGACCAGCGAGGGAAGCCATGGCCGACGAGACCACTGACACCCCCACCTCCTCCGCCTCCCGGCGGGGCCGCTGGCTGGCCGCGGCCGTCGTCGGCGCCGCCGCCCCCACCGTCCTGGTCCCCGCCGCCCACGCGGCGGCCGAGACCGTCACGGTCCGCAGCGGTGACACGGTCGGGGCCATCGCCGCGGCCCACGGCACGACCGTCCAGGCGATCGTCGAGGCCAACGGCCTGGACGAGAACGCGTTCGTCGTCGAGGGACAGCAGCTGACCGTCCCCGCCCCGCAGAGCACCGCCACGGCCGGCAGCTACACCGTCCGGCCGGGCGACACCCTGTCGGGCATCGCCGCCGCCCAGGGCACCACCGTCGGGGCGCTGCGCGACGCCAACGGCCTGACCGCCGACGGGTTCATCCGCGACGGGCAGGTGCTGACCATCCCCGGCGCCGGCGGCGCGGTCACCGCCGCCACCGGCGCGAGCAGCGCCACGACCAGCGACGCGACGTACACCGTCCGCTCCGGCGACACGCTGTCGCACATCGCCGCCGACACCGGGGTGAGCATCGACGACCTCGTCGAGCTCAACGACCTGGACGAGACCGGCTTCATCGTCGAGGGGCAGACGTTGCGGCTGAGCACCGGGAGCACCGGGAGCGCGAGCACCGGGAAGCCGGCGCAGACGGAGCAGCCCCGTCAGGCGAGCACCGTCAGCGAGGCCGTGGAGGCCAACCGCGCCAAGATCGAGGCCAGCTCGCAGCCGAGCAAGAGCCAGATGCAGGAGATCATCCGTTCCACCGCGATCGAGCTGGGCGTGGACCCCTCCCTGGCGCAGGCCATCGGGTACCAGGAGTCCGGCTTCAAGATGAAGGTCGTCTCGCACGCCAACGCGATCGGCGCCATGCAGGTCATCCCCAGCTCGGGCGAGTGGGCCTCGGACCTGCTCGGCGAGGACATCGACCTGTTCGACGCGCGCGACAACGCCCGCGCCGGCGTCGTGATCCTGCGCACCCTCGTCGCCAACAACCCGCCGGACGTGGCGATCGCCTCGTACTACCAGGGCCAGGCCTCGGTGCGCTCACGCGGCATGTACGACGACACACGTCGGTACGTCGCCAACGTCCAGACACTGCAGGCGCGTTTCAGCTGAGTCGACCCAGCGTCGACCTAGACTCGCTGATCGTGGACGCCACCCTCTCCGATCCCCTCGTCGGGCGCCGGCTCGACGGGCGCTACCGCGTGCTGGGGCGGATCGGCCGGGGCGGCATGGGCGTCGTCTACCGCGCCGAGGACGAGCGGCTCGACCGAGCCGTCGCCCTCAAGGTCCTGCGCTCCGACCTCGCCCACGACCCGACGGCCCGCGCCCGCTTCGTGCGCGAGGCCAAGTCCGCGGCGCGCCTGGGGCACCCCGGCATCGTCGCGGTCCTGGACCAGGGCGTGGACTCCGAGGGCGGCACCGAGACCGCCTACCTGGTCATGGAGCTCGTCGACGGCCGCACGCTGCGCGACGTCGTGCTGGACTCCGGAGCGCTGACCCCCGGCGAAGCCCTCGGCGTCACCGCCGACGTGCTCGACGCCCTCGCCGAGGCGCACCGCAAGGGCGTGCTGCACCGGGACGTGAAGACCGCCAACGTGCTGGTCGCCGACGACGGCCGCGTCAAGGTCGCCGACTTCGGCCTCGCCCGCGCCGCCTCGACCTCCGGGCAGAGCACGACGGTCGGCACGGGCGACCTCATGGGCACCGCGGAGTACCTGGCGCCCGAGCAGCTCGAAGCCAGGGAACCCGACGCCCGCAGCGACGTCTACGGCGTCGGCGTCATGCTCTACGAGATGCTCACCGGCGCCCCGCCGTTCACCGGCGAGAGCCCGTTCAGCATCGCCTACAAGCACGTCCACGAGCCCGTCCCGCCGCCCTCGACGAAGGTGCCCGGCCTGCCGCGGGCGCTGGACGCCCTCGTCCTGGACGCCCTGGCCAAGGACCCCTTCGAACGTCCCGCCGATGCCGGGGAGATGCTCGAGCAGCTGCGCGCCGTGCGCTCCTCGCTGACGCCCGAGCAGCTCGCCGTCCGGGCGGTGCCGTCCGAGGCCCCGGCCACGGTCGGCGGCACCACGCGCCTGGAGAAGGTGCGGGCCTCGGACCCCCGACCGCAGGGGCACCAGGGGCACCGCTCGCGCCGCGGGCTGCTCGTGGGGCTGGTGCTGCTCGTCCTGGCCGTGGCCGCCGGCCTCTCCTGGTACTTCCTGGCCGGTCCCGGCGCTTACACCACGACGCCGTCGGTCGCCGGCCGGTCCCCGCAGGAGGCCAGAGCGCAGCTGCAGGCCGCCGGCCTCGACGTCGAGGAGCAGCAGGGCTACAGCGACACCGTCGCCGAGGGCCTGGTCGTGCAGACCGACCCGGCCGCCGGCGACCGGGTCCGCAAGGACGGCACGGTCACGATCGTGGTCAGCCAGGGCGTGCAGACGTTCACCGTGCCCGGCGTGGTCGGCACGCCGCGGGACGAGGCGCAGGACCAGCTCGTCAGCACCGGGCTGGCCGTCGGCGACGTCACCGAGGACTTCAGCGAGGACGTCGCGCAGGGGTCGGTCATCGCCTCGACCCCCGCCGCGGGCGAGGTCGTCCCGCACGACACCCCCGTCGCCCTGGTGGTCTCCAAGGGCCGGCAGCCCATCGACGTCCCCGACGTCGTCGGGCAGTCCCGGGACGCGGCCCAGGAGGCGATCACCGACGTCGGCCTGGCCGTGGGTGAGGTCACCGAGCAGATCAGCGAGAGCGTGCCGAAGGGCGCGGTCGTCTCGCAGACCCCGGACGACGGGACGCTGTTCCGCGGCGACGCCGTCGCGCTCGTCGTCTCCTCCGGTCCCCCGCTGGTGGCGGTCCCCGAGGTCCAGGGCAAGAACGTCGACGCCGCCCGTCAGCAGCTCGAAGGACTCGGCTTCCAGGTCCGCGTCGAGAACGTCCTCGGCGGGGTCTTCGGGACCGTCCGCTCCAGCGACCCGGCCGCCGGTCAGTCGATCCCCAAGGGCTCGACGATCACCCTCACCGTCGTCTGAGACGCACGGGGGCCCCGTGGTGAGCGATCACCACGGGGCCCCGTGCGCGCGGTCAGCGGTTGGACAGCATCTCCGCGGCCAGGAACGCCAGCTCCAGGGACTGCTGGTGGTTCAGCCGCGGGTCGCACAGCGACTCGTACCGGGTCGCCAGGGCCGCGTCGTCGATCTCCATGGCCCCGCCGAGGCACTCGGTGACGTCGTCCCCGGTGAGCTCGACGTGCAGGCCGCCCGGCACGGTGCCGAGGGCCTGGTGGACCTCGAAGAACCCGCGGACCTCGTCCACCACGTCGTCGAACCGGCGGGTCTTGTACCCGCTGGTCGAGGTGATCGTGTTGCCGTGCATCGGGTCGCAGACCCAGGTGACCTGCGCACCGGACGCGGTGACCCCCTCCACGAGCGCGGGCAGGGCCTCGCGGATCGTCGAGGCGCCCATGCGCGTGATGAAGGTCAGCCGGCCCGGTTCGCGGTACGGGTCGACCTTGTCGATCAGCGCCAGCGCGTCGTCGACGGAGGTCTTGGGGCCCAGCTTGATCCCGATCGGGTTGCGGATCTTGGAGGCGAAGTCGACGTGCGCGCCGTCGAGCTGACGGGTGCGCTCACCGATCCAGACCATGTGCCCGGACACGTCGTACGGGCCGCCCTGGCGCACGTCCCGCGGCGCGGGACCGGCCAGCGGCGGTTCCTCGTCCAGGGTGCGGGTCAGCGGGCGCTCGTAGTCGAGCAGCAGCGCCTCGTGGCTGGACCAGAACTGCACGGTCTGCAGCGCCTCGAAGTCGGCACCGCAGGCGATCATGAACTTCATCGCCTTGTCGATGTCGCGGGCCAGCGCCTCGTACTTGGCGTTGGCGGCGGTCGCGGCGAACCCGCGGTTCCACTCGTGCACCTTGCGCAGGTCGGCGTAGCCGCCCGTGGTGAACGCGCGGATGAGGTTCAGCGTCGCCGACGACGTGTGGTAGGCGCGCAGCAGCCGCTGCGGGTCCGGCGTGCGGGACTCCGGGGTGAAGGCGTAGTCGTTGACGGCGTCGCCGCGGTAGGCGGGCAGGGTGACGCCGTCGCGCGTCTCGTCGTTGCTCGAGCGCGGCTTGGAGAACTGCCCGGCCATCCGGCCGACCTTGACCACGGGCAGCGAGGCGCCGTAGGTCAGGACGGCCGACATCTGCAGCATGGTCTTCAGCCGGCGGCGGATGCCGTCGGCCGTGGCGCCGGCGAACGTCTCGGCGCAGTCCCCACCCTGGAGCAGGAACGCCTCGCCGCGGGCGGCCTTGGCCAGCTGCGCGCGCAGCTGGTCGGCCTCCCCGGCGAACACGAGCGGCGGATACGACGCGAGCTCCGCCTGCACCTCGGCCAGCGCGGCGGCGTCCGGCCACTGCGGCTGCTGGGCGGCGGGCAGGTCGGGCCACGTGGTGCTGGACTGGCCCGACGAGAGGGAACTCGTCGTCGTGGGAGTGCTCACGCGGGCAAGTGTCGCACCCTCACCGGCGTGGGATCGCCCGACTTCTCACCCAGCGTCACCAACGGAGTCCGGCCGTCTCGGCGCGTCGCGATTCGGGCACGGTCCGCAACACCCCCGTGGCCTCCGCCAGCGGCACCTGGAACACGTCGACCCCGTGCAGGGAGGCCATCGTCCCCAGCTCGCCCGCGGCCAGCGCCTCGACGGCCGACAGCCCGAAGCGGGTCGCCAGGATCCGGTCGGCCGCCGACGGCGTGCCGCCGCGCAGCAGGTGCCCCAGCACGGTGACCCGCGTCGACAGGCCCGGGAGGCGGTCCTGCAGCTCGCGTTCGAGGATCTCCCCCGCCCCGCCGAGCTGGGCGTGGCCGAAGGCGTCCTTCGGCGCGTTCTTCACCGTCTCCGTCCCCTGCAGCCGGGCACCCTCGCTGACCACGAGCAGCGGGGCCTCCCGCCGCTCCAGCACCTCCCGCACGGTCGCGGCGACCTCCTCGAGGTCGACCTCCTCCTCGGGCAGCAGCGTCACGTGCGCGCCGGCGGCCATCCCGGTGTGCAGGGCGATCCAGCCGGCGTGCCGGCCCATGACCTCGACGATCATCGCGCGGTGGTGGCTGGCTCCCGTGGTGACCAGCCGGTCGCAGGCGTCCACGGCGGTCTGGACGGCCGTGTCGAACCCGAACGTGGCGTCGGTGGCCGACAGGTCGTCGTCGATCGTCTTGGGCGCGCCCACGACCGGGACGCCCGCCTCGTGCAGCGCCGTGGCCACCCCCAGGGTGTCCTCGCCGCCGATGGCCAGCAGGGCGTCGACCCCGTGCTCGGTCAGCTGCTTGCGGATGCGGGTCACCCCCTCCTCGACCCCGTCGGCCAGCGGGTTGGTGCGGCTGGACCCCAGGATCGTGCCGCCCACCGCCAGCAGGGGCCGGACGGTCCGGGGGTCGAGGGGGACGGTGTCGCCCTCCAGGACCCCGCGCCAGCCGTCGAGGAAGCCGATGAACTCCATGCCGTGCCGCTGGGTGCCGGCGAGCACCGCCGCCCGGATCACCGCGTTCAGACCGGGGCAGTCGCCCCCTCCGGTGAGAATCCCCACGCGCATCCTGAAACCTCACTCCCCGGCGTCCTCGCCGACGTGCCGTCAGGTACGCAGCAGACGCTACGGCCGGCCGGGTCCGCGCGCGATCAGGGCCGCGTGTCGTCGGAGCCGGGGGGCGGCTGCGGGGCCGGGCCGGCGGGTGCGGCACGCCCGCCGGGACCGCCGGCCGAGGGCGCGTCCCCGGCTCCCCGGCGGGCGTAGGCGTCGACGTACTCCTGCTTGGACAGCTTCTGGATGGCGTACATCACCTCGTCGGCGACCGAGCGCACGACGAGCTGGTCCTCGGCGCGGCCGGCGTAGCGGGAGAAGTCCAGCGGTTCCCCGATGACCACCCCGACCCGGCGGACCTTCGGCAGGATCCGGCCGGTGGGCAGCAGGTCGTCGGTGCCGATCATCGCGACCGGGATGACGGGGGCGCCGGTGGCCAGCGCGATCCGCGCGACGCCGGTGCGTCCCCGGTACAGCCGGCCGTCGGGCGAGCGGGTGCCCTCGGGGTAGATGCCCAGCAGCTCGCCGCCGCGCAGGACCCGCACCGCGCTGTCGATGGCCACCGACGACGCCTTGCCCCCGGAGCGGTCGACGGGCAGCTGCCCGATGCCGCGCATGAGTCCTGCGGTCAGCTTGCCGCGCAGCCCCTTGCCGGTGAACAGGTCGGCCTTGGCGATGTAGGTGACCCGCCGCCGCACGACCGTGGGCAGCAGGACGGTGTCGGCCGCCGACAGGTGGTTGCTGGCCAGGATCGCCGGCCCGGAGCGCGGCACGTTCTCCAGCCCCCGCACCCACGGCCGGAACACCGCGGAGACCAGCGGTTCGGCGACGAAGAGCTTGATCGGCCAGTACAGGACCGGGAAGCGGGGCACGTCCGCGACGCTACCGGGCGGTGATCGGGACGGGACGTTCCGGGACGGCGCACGACGGGACGCTCGCCACGCCGAGCCCTCGACCACCCCGGGTCCGGCGTGCCACGATGAACCGTGCCCCGAACCCCGGACGACGGCTCCGGACCCCTCGACGTCGACGCGGCGTTCGCCGAGATCGTCGCGCACTGGGGCGAGGAAGCGCCCGGGCACGGGCTCGAGGACCGCACCGGGGACCGTGCCCCGCAGCGTTCCGGGGACACCGGCGACGGTGACGGCGCCGGCGCGGACGTCGGTGACGAGGCCGCGCCGCGGCACCTGGCCGACCCCGCCGATCACCGGTCACCGTCCGGGGACGGTGCCGCGCCCCCGGACGAGGGGTCCGACCGGCCCCGGGGCGAGGAGCCGGGTCAGGGCGCCGAGGACCGGTCCCGGCTCGTCCGGCCCGCCGGACCGCTGCCGCCCGCACCGCACGAGGACGTGCCGGACCCGCAGTGGTTCGCCACCCCCCGCCCGCGCGACGAGGAACCTCCCGAGCTGCGTGCGCTGAGCGAGGAGGAGGGTTTCGTCCCCGCAGACCCCTCGCCCCTGCCGCGCGACGTCGTGGGCTGGGCGGCCTGGATCGCCGTCGTCGGCGCTCCGCTGTTCCTGCTGGTGGTCGCACTCGGCTGGAACGACGTGCCGCGGCTGCTGACCGCCGTCACCGCCGGCGTCTTCGTCGCCGGCTTCGCCACCCTCGTCATCCGGCTGCCGGGCTCGCGCGACGACGATGACGACGACGGGGCCGTCGTCTGAGCCACCGCCTCCTGCGGGGAGCGTTCAGCGGGCGGGGACCAGGAGGTCCGCGACGACCGCGAGGTGGTCGCTGGCTCCCGCGGCGTTCGCCGCGGCCGGGGTGCCGACCGCCGTCACGCTGAGGTGCCGGTCGACGAGCACGGCGTCCAGCCGACGCCGCGGCGAACGCGCCGGGAACGTCGGGAACGGACTGCCCACGGCGTCGGCGGCGTCCACCAGCACCGTCGACAACCGCTGGTGCACCGTGCCCCCGGGTTCCTCGTTGAGGTCACCGGCCAGCACCGTCGGGGCGTCGAACCACGGACCGCACGGACCGGGCACCGGCGTGCCCGGCAGCAGCTGCGCGGCGTGGTCGAGGCGCTCCCCCGGGTCCAGGCCGAGGTGGACGCTGCGCACGAGGACGTCGGTCGACCAGCCCGCGGCCAGCGGGACGCGCACGACGACCTCGGCGGTCCCCCGTCGCCGCACCGGCTTCCAGCCCCGCCGCCGCGCGGTCGGCAGCGCCCGCACCGCCCCGGCCCGCACGTCGACCCGCGCCGCGGTCAGAACGGCCGTGCCGGCTCCGGCCGGTCCCCAGGCCGACGCCCACAAGCCCGTGTCGGCGGCCAGGGCGCCGAGGCGGTGCCCGGCGAAGCCGAACGTGGGCACCTCCTGCAGGCAGACGACGTCGGCGTCGGCCGTGCGCAGCAGGTCGCGCACGGTGGTGGTGTCGTCCAGCAGCTCGCGGACGTTGAAGGTCACGACCCGCAGCCGGGCCACCGCCCGGCCACCACCCGCCGAGCCGTCCATCAGCCCCAGCCGCGGGACAGGTCCGCCGCGCCGACCAGGCCGGCGGCCGGTCCCAGCTTGGCGCGCGCGATGGTCAGCTCGGGGCGGAAACCCCGGCCGGTCAGCGTGCGCCGGTAGGCCTCGCGGCACGGGCCGAGCAGGAGTTCGTCGGCGTCGGAGACCCCGCCGCCGATGACGACCGTGCCCGGGTCGAGCGCCGCGGCGAGGTTGGCCACCCCGATGCCGAGCCAGCGGCCGACCTCCTCGAACAGCTCCACCGCGGCCGGGTCGCCGCCGCGGGCCGCCTCGGTGACCAGCGGCCCGGTGATCGCCTCGGGGTTCCCGCCGGCCAGTTCGAGCAGCGTGTGCGCGACGGGTGAGTTGGAGCGGGCCAGCTCACGGGCCTCGCGCACCAGCGCGTTGCCCGAGGCGTACTGCTCCCAGCAACCGCGGTTGCCGCACTCGCAGCGGTGCCCGCCGGGGACGACGATCATGTGGCCGAACTCGCCGGCGATGCCGTAGCGGCCGCGCACGACCCGGCCCTGGGTGACGATGCCGCCGCCGATGCCCGTGCCCATCGTCACGCACACCAGCCGCGACTCCCCGCGTCCGGCGCCGAACCGGTACTCGGCCCACGCCGCGGCGTTGGCGTCGTTCTCCACGACCGTCCGGCGCCCCACGCGGCGGCCCAGCCGCGTGCGGACCCGGCGTTCGACGGCCTCGCGCAGCGGTTCGTGCCGCCAGGCCAGGTGCGGGGCGAACAGGACGGTGGCGCGCTCGGCGTCGACGAACCCGGCCGCGCCGATCCCGACCGAGACGATGTCGTGGTGGGCCGAGAGTTCCTCGACGACCTCGGCGATGGTGTCCTCGACGGCCTGCGGACTGGTGGTGGGGGTGTCGCGGCGCAGCTGCGCGACGACGTTCCCCTCCCCGTCGACGACGCCGGCGGCGACCTTGGTGCCGCCGATGTCGACCCCGACGGCGGGGCCGTCGCCGATGAAGACGCGTCGCGTCTGCTGCCGCAACCGCTGTTGCAGCGCGACCCGGCGGGGGTCGGGTGCGCGACGGCGGCGCGGGGTTCGCGGGGTGCGAGCAGGGACCACGACGGCCTCCGGGGCGGTGGGTGTCTTCAGATCCGGGCGAGGTCGGCGGCGCCGATGATCCCGGCGTCGTTGCCCTTGCGTGCGGTGCGCAGCGGCGGGGGCTTGCGGTGCGTGCGCCCCGACAGGTTCTCGGCCAGGCTCACGCGGGCCGGCCCCAGCAGCAGGTCGCCGGCGCTGGAGACCCCGCCGCCGATGACGACGACGTCCGGGTCGAGCATCGCGACGAAGCTGGCGACGGCCTCGCCCAGCCAGCGGCCGACGTCGGCCAGCAGCCGCGCGCAGCCGGGGTCGCCGGCCTGGGCCAGCCGGGTCACGATCGGCCCGGTCACGGCCTCGGGGTCGCCGCCGACCTCGGCCAGCAGCGGGGCGCCCTCGTCGTCGCCGGAGCGCAGCAGGTCGCGGGCGTCGCGCACGAGGGCGTTGCCGGACACGTACTGCTCCCAGCAGCCCCGGTTCCCGCAGCCGCAGGCGCGCCCGCCGGGCACCGCGCGCACGTGCCCGAGCTCGGCCGCCGCGCCGTTGGCGCCGCGCTGCAGCAGACCGCCGGTGACGATGCCGCCTCCCAGGCCGGTGCCCAGGGTGAGCATGACGAGGTCGTCGGCGACGTTGCCGTGCTCGTCCAGGCCACCGCCGAAGCGGTACTCGGCCCAGGCCGCGGCGTTGGCGTCGTTCTCCACGACGACCCGGGTGCCGCCCAGGCGGGCCTCGAGGTGGTCGGCGAGCGGCTCGTCGCGCCAGGCGAGGTTGGGGGCGAAGACGACGCTGCGACGGGCCGCGTCGACGAAACCGGCGGCGGCGACGCCGACCGGGCCGAACTCGTGGGTGGTGCGCAGCTCGGCCACGGCGTCGGCCACGGCGTCGGCGATGGCCGCCGGGCTCAGCGCCGGCGTCTCGCGGCGGGTCTGGACGAGGATCTCCCCGCGGTGGTCGACGACCCCGGCGGCGATCTTGGTGCCACCGATGTCGACACCGACGGCGTTGGGGACGGGCTGCTCGACCATGCCGGTGCGGATCTCCCTGCGACCTCGGCCCCGCAGCGCAGGGCGGCCGCGCGAACACGTGGCCGCCTCGGAGGCTACCGGGTCGGCCGGGCCCGTCCGCCGGGACCTCAGCCGAGGATCGCCCCGAGGACGGCCGTGCCGCCCAGCAGCAGCGCGGTCAGGCCGGCGGCACCGCCGGCGGCGACGAGGACCTTCGCCTTCCGGCTGCCCAGACCGCGCACCGGGCGAGCGCTGGTGCGGGCCAGGTCGCCGAGCATCCGCTCGACCTGCCCGGCGTCCAGGGCGGGCCGCCCGGCCCGCGTCGCGGCCCCGAGGTCGAGGGCCAGCTGACCGTCCTCGTCCTCGCGGACGAGGACGCCGGCCTCGAGGACGGCGGGCGCCGCGACGGGTTCGGGCGCGGGTTCGGGCGCGGATTCGGGCGCCGGGGTCGGCAGCAGCGACGTGTGGCACAGCGAGCACCACTCCTGCTCCGCGCGCACCCGGGCCCCGCAGGACGGGCACCGCTGCGGGCGGGCCACCGGCCCAGGCACGGGGCCGGGTTCCTCGACGGGGGCGGTCAGCCGGCTCACCGGCGGGCCGACCTCCCGGCCGCCGAACGCCGCCGAGGTGCGGGTTCCGGCGGGCGCGGCGGAGCGCGGCGTCAGCGCCAGCTCCGGGCCCTCGCCGGGGAACAGCTCCTCGAGGAACGACGCGGGCTCGTCGCGGTGATGGCTCACACCGGAGGCATCGGCGTGCGGGAACCTCACCTTGAGGTCGGCACGTTGAGCCGATCAGGTGTGCCGGTGGCGTCGCGAAGGCGCGCGCCAGCCGCGCAGGTAGGGTCGGCCGGACCCGCTGACGCCAGACGGCGGCCTCCGGACGTGCGCGACGCGTGGCACCGGGGAGCGACACGAGGAGGAACCAGTGCGGAGCAGCTGCGAGCCCCCGCTCGTCCAGCCCGCCACGACCGGGAACATGACCGACTGCGTGGTCCAGACCGCGCGCGAGGCTCCCGGGCACGTCACCGCCAGCCGCAAGCAGGCGGACGGCTCGTGGCGGGACGTGACCGCGACCGAGTTCCTCGCCGACGTCACGGCCGTGGCCAAGGGTCTGCTGGCCGCCGGGGTCACCCCCGGGGACCGGGTCGGGATCATGTGCCGGACCAGCTACGAGTGGACGCTGGTGGACGTGGCCGGCTGGTTCGCCGGCGCCGTCACCGTCCCGGTCTACGAGACGAGCTCGCCCGAGCAGATCGAGTGGATCCTGTCCGACTCCGGCGCCGTGGCGTGCTTCGTGGAGACCGGCGAGAACGCGGCGCGCGTCGCCGGCGTGCGCGACCGGCTCCCCGGCCTGCGCGACGTCTGGACGCTGGAGTCGGGGGCGCTGGAGGAACTGCGGGCAGCCGGACGCGAGGTGCCCGACGCCGAGGTCGACCGTGCCCGCGCCGTCGCCGGCCCCGGCGACGTCATGACGATCATCTACACCTCGGGCACGACCGGCCGGCCCAAGGGCTGCGAGCTGACCCACGGCAACTTCCTCGACCTGAGCACCAACGCCGAGGCCGCGATCCCGGAGGTGCTGCGCCGCGAGGGCCGGGCGACCCTGCTGTTCATCCCGCTCGCGCACGTCTTCGCCCGGTACATCCAGGCGCTGTGCCTGGTCTGCCGCATCCGGATGGGCCACACCCGCGACGCCAAGGACCTGCTGGCCGACCTGGCCGGTTTCCAGCCGACGTTCATCCTCGCCGTGCCCCGGGTGTTCCAGAAGGTCTACAACGGCGCCGAGCAGAAGGCCGCCGCCGGCGGGAAGCTCAAGGCCCGGATCTTCGAGCAGGCCGCGGCGACGGCCGGCGCCTGGTCCCGCTCGCTGGACACCGGCGGCCCCTCGCTCGCGCTGCGGCTGCGGCACCAGCTCTTCGACCGGCTCGTGTACGCCAAGCTGCGCGCCCTGCTCGGCGGCCGCGTCGAGTACGCCGTCTCCGGCGGCGCGCCGATGGGCGAGCACCTGGCCCACTTCTTCCGCGGCGTGGGCCTGGTCGTCCTGGAGGGCTACGGACTGACCGAGACGACCGCCCCGCTGGCCGTGGGCCGTCCCTCGCGACTGCGCATCGGCACCGTCGGCCCGCCCCTGCCGGGCACCGACCTCGCAGTCGGGGACGACGGGGAGATCCTGGCCCGCGGGGTCGGGGTGTTCCGCCGGTACCGCGGGCGCCCGGAGGAGACCGCCGAGGCGTTCACCGCCGACGGCTGGTTCCGCACCGGCGACCTCGGGGAGATCGACGAGCACGGGTACCTGAGGATCACCGGGCGCAAGAAGGAGCTCATCGTCACGGCCAACGGCAAGAACGTCGTGCCCGCGGCGCTGGAGGACCGGCTGCGGCCGCACCCGCTGATCTCGCAGGCCGTCGTCGTGGGCGACCAGCGCCACTTCGTCGCCTGCCTGCTGACCCTCGACGAGGAGGCGCTGCCGTCCTGGGGCGCCAACCACGGCAAGCCGGGGCTCGACCTGACCACCGCCCGAGCGGACGCCGACGTCCTGGCCGAGCTGCAGAAGGCCGTCGACAAGGCCAACGAGGCGGTCAGCCGGGCCGAGTCGATCCGCAAGTTCCGCGTCCTGTCCGACGACTTCACCATCGAGAACGGGTACCTCACCCCCTCGCAGAAGGTGAAGCGCGCCGAGGTGCTGAAGGACTTCGCGGACGAGGTCGAGGCGATCTACCGCCCGTGACGAGCACCCCGAACCCGAACCGTTGAGCCGGCGGGACGCGCAGACCCTGCTCGCCTGGTGCGGTCTGCTGGCGCTGGCCACCCACAGCGTCGTCCGGTACCGCTGGTGGATCGTCGCCGGGTACGTCGTCGTCGCCGCCCTGGTCGTCGCGCTGGCCTGGACCGCGCACGACGACCGGGGCGGCCGGGCGCCGCGCACCGGCGCCTGGGTGCCCTCGGCGGTGCTGGCGCTGACCGGGCTGGTGCACCTGTCGGTGCCCGCCTTCAGCTACCTGGACGACAGCGGGCAGCTGCTCGTGCGCATCGTGCTGGGGGTGTCGTCGTTCGCGGTGGCCGGGCTGCTGCTGCCGGGCCGGGGCGCCAGCCGGGGGCTGGCGTTCGCCACCGCCGTCGTGGGCGCGGGGGTCACGGCCGCGCTCGTAGTCGTCGGCGACCCCGCCCCGCGGATCGACGTGTGGGTGATCCTGCAGCAGGCGGCCGACGGGATGGCCCGCGGGGACTCCGTCTACGCCCTGGACTGGGTCGGCTCCCCGGGCATCAGCGACGCCTTCGCCTACCTGCCGTGGACGGCGGTGCTGACCGCCCCGGGCCGGTGGCTGGCCGGTGACGTGCGCTGGGCGCTGGCGGTGCTGGTGCTCCTCAGCGCGGTGTGCGTGGCGGCGCTGGGCCGGTGGCGGCGGGCCGCGGTCGCGGCCGCGGCGCTGCTGCTGCTGGCCCCGGGGTCGAGCACGTTGGTCGAGCAGGCGTGGACCGAGCCGACCGTGCTGGTCGGGCTGGCCGCGTGGGCCTGGCTGGTCCGCGCCGACCGGGCGTGGTGGGCCGTCGCCCCGCTGGCGGTGGCGCTGGCCAGCAAGCAGCACGTGGTGGCGCTGCTGCCGCTGCTGGCGGTGTGGCCGCGGTTCGGCTGGCGGCGGACGGTGGTGGCGGCCGGCGGGGCCGGGGTGCTCGTGGCGCCGTGGGCGCTGTCCGGGTTCGGCGACTTCTGGCACGACACGGTCCGGACCATGCTCGAGCTGCCACCGCTGACGTTCGCCGACACCCTCTACACGCTGGTGCTCAACGAGACCGGTGTGCAGCTGCCGATCGTCGTCGTCGGGCTGGTCGTCCTGGGCGTCCTGGGTACGGCCGTCGTGGCGTTGCGCCGGCGCCCGGTCGGGCTGGCCGGGCTGCTCATGTGGTGCGCGGCGGTGCTGTTCGCGGCGAACCTGGTCAACCGGCAGGCGTTCTACAACCAGTTCTGGCTCGTCGGGGCGCTGGTGCTGCTGTCCGTCGCGGCGGGCGCCGGGTCCCTCAGCGCCGATCCTCCGCGCCGTCACGGGGAACGTCGCGCCCGGCCAGCAGCTCCACCAGCCGGCGCGTCTGCTCCGCCCAGCCCCACCGGCGACTGACCCACTCCCGGCCCGCCGCCCCGAACCGCCGCGCCTGCTGCCCGTCCCGCAGCAGGCCGGTCAGGGCCGCCGCCACCTGCGCCACGTCCCGGCCGGGCACGACGTGGCCGTTGACCCCGGCGAGCACCGCGTCGGGCGCCCCGCCGGAGTCACCCACCACGACCGGCAGCCCGCAGGCCGCGGCCTCGAGGTAGCAGATCCCGAGCGCCTCGGGTTCCAGCCCGCCGAGCCGGGTGCGCGTGGGCATGCAGAACACGTCACCGGCCGCGTAGTACGCCGGCGCGGCCTCCCACGGCACCGAGCCGGTGAGGACCACGTGCTCGCGCATCCCGGTGCGCTCGACCAGCCGCTGCACCGCCGCGCGGTGCGGCCCGTCGCCGACCAGCAGCAGAGCGGCGTCCGGAACGTGCCGGCGGACCAGCGGCAGCGCGCGGACCAGCACGTCCTGCCCCTTGCGGGCCACCATCCGCGACACGCACACGACGACGGGCCGGTCCCCCAGCCCGAGCTCGGCGCGGAGGCGCGCCCGCGCGGCCGGATCGGGCCGGAACACGTCGGCGTCCACACCGGGGGTGAGCCGGCGCATGCGGTCGCGGGCGGCGGCCGTCAGGGGGCGTTCCACCCTCGAGCGGCACCAGTCCCCCAGGTAGGTGACGGTGTCGTTGCCCTCCCCGATGCGCCGCAACGCCTCCCGTGACCCCGGCAGCGTCGACCACCACACCTCGTGCCCGTGCGTCGTGGCGACCGTGCGCCGCACCCCCACCTCGCGCAGGGCCGGCGCCATCAGGCCCAGCGGCGCGGCCGCGCCGAACCACACCCGGTCGGCGCCGTGCCGCCGGGCCGTGCGCTGGACGCGGCGGACGATGCCCGGGGTGGGCACCATGAGCGGCGAGGGGTCGCGCACCACGGTGATCCCCCGATCGGCCAGGGCCTCGTCGACCGCGGCGTCCCCGCGCTGGCGCGCCGTGTGCACCACGACGCGGGCGGCGTCCCCCTCGCCCGCCTCCTCGCTGAGGGCGGGCAACCGCCGGACGAGGGCGTGGACGAAGGACTCGATGCCACCGGTGCGGGGCGGGAAGTCGTTGGTGACGACGAGCGTGCTCACGGCCCCCACCCCACCAGGTGGCCCGCCACGTCGGCGCGCCAGGTCGCCACGACGTCGGCGAAGTCCCGCCGCAGCCTCTCGCGGCAGGCGTCCTCGACGCTCGCGCCCGCCCGGACGGCACGGACCAGCGCCGTCACCGCGGGCGTGCCGGCGACGCGGGCCGCGGACGTCACCAGCGTCCAGGCGGCCGCGTAGGCGACCGGGAGGGTTCCGGCGTCGGTGAAGTCGTCGTCGGCGGGGACCTGCGGCAGAGCCGGCTGCATGAGCAGGGCAGCGGCCAGCGCGGTCGCGGGCACGTCCTCCCCGAGCCGGGCGACGTGGTCGGCGTACCCCTCGGTCAGCCACCGCGGCACCACCCCGACCTGCCGGGTGGCGCGGGTCGCGACGTGGACGAGCTCGTGGGTGAGGGTGATCCGGCGGCCGACCTGCGTGAGCGCGGCGAACCGTTCGGTCGAGAGCAGGACCCGGACGCCGGCGGGACGGCCGTCGGGCAGGTCGGCGTCCAGCCCGACGGCGACCGCGTCCAGCCCCTGCCCCGCGCCGGCGGCGAGCTCGGCCACGTCGGCCGCGGTGGGGACCACGACGACGGCGGTGCCGCGGGGCCAGTCCGGGCCCCAGACGGCGTCGACGCGGCGGGTGGCCCCGCGCAGGTCCGTGGCGACCTGCCGGCCCACGTCGTCGCCGGGCCCGACCTGCAGGACGACCCCGCCCTCGACGACGGTGGCGGTGACGTCGCCCAGGTCCCAGGGTTGCGGAGCGCCGGTCGCCGCCTGCAGCCGCCCGTCCCAGCCGGCGCGGAAGGACCCCGCGACCGCCCGTCCCTCCCCCTGCACGCGCACCCGCAGCGTGCCGTCGACCTGCCCGGCGGAAACGCGCACCCCGTCGACGGCCCACTCGGCCAGCCCGGCCGCCACGGCCCGCCCGTCGGTGCGCCGCAGGGCGTCCCGGTCGGCCGCGGCGTACCCGGCGCCGGCCGCGTCGAGATCACCGGCGAGCAGGGCCCGTCCCCGCGCGTCGAGGGCGGCCCGCACCTCGTCCCCGGTCCCGTCCCCGGTCCCGTTCCCGTCCCCCGTCCCGTCGCCGGCCGGGGCCGACGAGCACGCGGCGAGGGCGAGGGGGAGCAGTAGGAGGGGCCGCCGCGGGATCGACGGGCCGGCACGCACCGGGCCATCATCCCGCCTGCCGGCGCTGTCCCCGGCGCACCTCCAGACGCAGCGGCGGGACGAGCCCGGAGGCCGCCAGCACCTCCACCGCGGTCCGGTCCTCGGCGTCCAGCACGGCGTCCGGCGGCCCGAGCAGGACCGAGACGACGCACTCGGAGCAGGCGCGTGGGCGGGCCGTGCAGCTGTCGCAGTCGATGAGCACCGGCAGACCTCCAGCTCGTCAGGACCGGCCCCTCGGCCGGTCCTGCGGACTGTGGCAGTGACCTCCGACACACCGCCTCGAACGGGCGTTCGAGCAGGTCAGGCGGCTCCGGGGCTCGGCACCCCCGCGAGGTCGGCGGTCCACAGGTCCGGGCCGAAGACCTCGTGGTGCACGTCGCGCGCGGGCACCCCGTCCCCCACGAGCCGGCTGCGCACGGCCTTCATGAACGGCAGCGGCCCGCACAGGTAGTACGCCGCCCCGGCCGGCAGGTCGACCGCGTCGAGGTCGACGAACCCCTCGTGCACGCCGTCGACCGGCAGCAGCACCGACCGGTCGCCGCCGTCGCGCTCGAGCCACACGTGCGCGCGGGCGCCCGGCAGCGCCGAGACGTCGCCCAGCACCTGCTCGCGCAACGCGAAGGTCTCCACGGCCACGTCGGCGTGCAGCAGCAGCACCGGCAGCTCGGAGGCGGCGGCCGCGAGGTGCGAGAGCATCCCGGCGAACGGGGTGATGCCGATGCCGGCGCTGACGAAGACCACCGGCCGGCGGGAGTCGTCGAGGACCACGTCGCCGAAGGGGACCGACAGGGTCAGCTCGTGCCCGACCTGCACGGTGTCGCACAGGACGTTGGACACCTCCCCGGCCGGCTTGCCACCGACGGCGCGCACGCGCTTGACCGAGAACTGCCGGTGCCGGCCGTCGTCGGCGCGGGTGAGGCTGTACTGGCGGGGCTGGAGCACGCCGTCGGGCATCGGGACCTGCACGGTGACGTACTGACCGGGCAGGGAGGACCTCACCAGCCGGTCGTCGGTGCGCTCGACGACGAACGTCACGACGTCGCCGGTCTCGTCCCGCCGCTGGGCGACCCGCCAGGTGCGCCAGACGGTGTCCGGGCTGGTCGCCCGGGCGCTGTAGAGGCCGCGCTCGATGTTGACCAGCGCGTACGCCATCAGCCAGTACACCTCGTCCCAGGCGGCGGCCACCTCTGCGGTGACGGCCTCGCCGAGGACCTCGGCGATCGCGGCGAACAGGTGCTCGTGGACGACGTCGTACTGGCGTGGCCGGACGCCCAGGGACGCGTGCTTGTGCGCGATGCGCGTCAGGAGCCGTTCGGGCAGCTGCTCGGGGTCGCGCAGCAGCGCGCTGGCGAAGAGGGCCACCGACCCGGCGAGCGCGAGCTGCTGGCTGCCCTGGGCCTGGTTGCCGCGGTTGAACGTGCCGTCGAGCAGTTCGGGGTGCGCGTCGAACAGCCGCCGGTAGAAGCAGCGGGCGATCTGCCCGATGTTCTCGGCGACGACGGGCAGGGTCGCCTCGACCACGGGACGGGACTTCTCCGACAGCATCGGTCCTCCAGCGCGCCGGGCGTGACGGCCGGTCTGCTGCAGCCCGGCCCGACCGGCACCAGCCTGCCCGAGGAGGCGCCCGCAGGCAGCTCGGAGGGGCGCCGAGCACGGACCGCGTGTCGTGGACCTGTCGTGTCCGGACCCTCGCCTACGGTCCCGCCCATGTCCGGCAGCACCCCCGACGCTCTGACGCACGCCCCGCTCCAGGCCAGCTTCGAGGACCTGGGCCAGCCGTTGTCGGACGTGACGTTCGTCGTGGTCGACCTCGAGACCACCGGCGGCCCGCCGTCGGGGGCGGGGATCACCGAGATCGGCGCGGTCAAGGTCCGCGGGGGCGAGGTGCTCGGCGAGTTCCAGACGCTGGTCCGTCCCGCCTCCCCCATCCCCGCGTTCGTGCAGGTGCTGACGGGCATCACCAACCGCATGGTCGCCGCCGCCCCCACGAGCGAGCAGGTGCTGCCCAGCTTCCTGGAGTTCGCCGGGTTCGAGCGCGGGGCGGTCCTGGTGGCGCACAACGCCCCCTACGACACGTCGTTCCTCAAGGCCGCGTGCGAGCTCACCGGCCGTCGCTGGCCCAAGCCCCGGGTCGTGGACACCGTGGTGCTGGCCCGCCAGCTGGTGGACCGCGACGAGGCCCCCGACCGCAAGCTGGGCACCCTGGCCCGGTTGTTCGGGACGGCCACGACGCCGGACCACCGCGCCCTGCACGACGCCCGCGCGACGGTGGACGTCCTGCACGCCCTGCTCGCCCGCGTCGGCAACCGCGGCGTGCACACGCTGGAGGACCTGGGCGCCTTCGCCGCGACGGTGGTGAACCCGGCGCGGCGGGCCAAGAAGCACCTGGCGGTCGGGCTGCCGTCGGCACCGGGGGTGTACCAGTTCCGCGACGGCGCCGGCCGGGTCCTGTACGTGGGCACCTCGGTCGACGTGCACCGCCGGGTGCGCTCCTACTTCACCGCCTCCGAGACCCGGCCCCGGATGACGGAGATGGTCCGGGCCGCGGCCACCGTCGTCCCGGTGGTGTGCCAGACGCCGCTGGAGGCGCGGGTGCGCGAACTGCGGCTCATCGCCGAGCACGCCCCGCCCTACAACCGGCGCTCCAAGCAGCCCGAGAAGGTGACCTGGCTGAAGCTGACCGCCGAGGCGTGGCCCCGGCTGTCGCTGGTCAGGCAGGTGCGCGACGACACCGCCGCCGGGGCGGAGTACCTGGGGCCGTTCCGCTCCGCCCGCACCGCCGAGCTCGCGATGGCCGCGCTGCACGACGTCCACCCGCTGCGCCAGTGCACCCGCAGGATCCCGCGGGCACCGAAGGCCGACGGGCCGGGGGCCTGCGTGCTGGCCGAGATCGGCCGCTGCGGGGCCCCGTGCCTGGGGCTCGAACGGGGCGGGCAGGACCCGGCGTCCTACGCCGAGGTCGTCGGGGCCGTCCGGCGGGCCCTGCGCACCGACGCGGCCGCGACCCTGGAGCACGGCCGGAACCGGTTGCACACGCTGGCCTCCCAGCAGCGCTACGAGGAGGCCGCCGGGGCCAGGGACCGGCTCGAGGCGTTCCTGACCACCGCCGACCGCGCCCAGCGGCGCGAACCCGTCGCCCGGGCCCCGGAGATCGTCGCGGCCCGCCGTTGCGAGCCGACGCCCGGCTGGCCGGCGGGCGGCTGGGAGGTCGTCCTCGTCCGCTACGGCCGGCTGGCCGGCACCTGCCTGACGCCGCGCGGCGCGGACCCGATGCCGCACATCGCGGCCCTGCAGGCCACCGGCGAGGTCGTCGCTCCCCCGCTGCCGGGCCGCCCCGGTCTGCTCGTGGAGGAGACCGACGTCCTGCTGGGCTGGCTGGAGCAGCCCGGCGTCCGGCTCGTGAGCGTCGCCGAGCCGGAGGCCTTCCCGTGGACCTGCCCGGTGCGCGGGGCCGGCTGGGCGCGCCACCACCTGCAGGCGGCGGCGGTAACCTCACCCGCGTGATCACCGCCATCGTCAACGTGACCTGCGACGCCCGGCGCATCCCCGAGGTCGCCCAGGCCCTGGCCGAGCTCGACGGCGTCACCGAGGTCTACTCGGTGACCGGCGACATCGACCTGGTCGTCATGGTCCGCGTGCAGCAGCACGACCGCCTCGCCGACGTCATCGCCGGCGGCATCTCCCGCGTCGAGGGCGTCGCCAGCACGACGACCAACATCGCCTTCCGCGCCTACTCCCGGCACGACCTGGAGTCGGCGTTCGCGCTCGGCTTCGACTGAGCGCACCGTCAGGGGCGCGCGGAGGCGCGCACCCACCGGTCCAGGACGTCGGCCGCCGCGCCCGAGTCCAGCGACTCCCCGGCCAGCCGCATGCCCTCGCGCAGGTGCGCGACGAGGTCGGCCGAGGGGTCCACGGCGTCCAGTCCGGGGGCGCGCACGCCCGCCGCCACCATCGCCGCCGCCGCGTTGAGCACGACCGCGTCCCGCACGGGCCCCCGCGAGCCGGCGAGCAGGTCCCGCGCGACCCCGGCGTTGAACTGCGCGTCGGCCCCGCGCAGGTCCTGCAGCGTCGAGGGCGCGAGCCCGAGGTCGGCGACCGCGTCGAGCACGGTCTCGGTGACCTGCCCACCGCTGACGACCCAGATGCGCGCCGGGCCGGTCGTGGTGAGCTCGTCGAGCCCGTCCTCGCCGCGGAACACCAGCGCCGAGGTGCCCCGGCCCGCGAGCACCCCGGCGACCAGCGGGGCGATGCGCCGGTCGGCGACCCCGATGGCGGTGGCCCCGGCGCGCGCGGGGTTGGTCAGCGGCCCCAGGACGTTGAACGCCGTCGGCACCCCCAGCCCGCTGCGCGCGCCGGCGGCGAAGCGCATGGCCGGGTGGAACACCTGGGCGAAGCAGAACGTGATGCCGACGTCGAGCGCGATCCGCCCCACGCGCTCGGGCGGCAGGTCCAGCCGCACCCCGAGGGCCTCCAGGACGTCGGCCGACCCGGACGAGGACGACGCGGCCCGGTTGCCGTGCTTGACGACGCGGTGCCCGGCCCCGGCCAGCACGAGCGAGGCCATGGTCGAGATGTTGACCGTGTGCGCCCGGTCGCCGCCCGTGCCGACGAGGTCGACGATCGGACCGGGCACCTGCAGCGGCACCGCGTGCGCGAGCATCGCGTCGGCCAGGCCCGTGAGCTCGGCGCTCGTCTCGCCCTTGGCCCGCAGCGCGACGAGGAACCCGGCCAGCTGGACGTCCCCGGCCTCGCCGCGCATCACCTGGTCCATGGCCCAGGCCGCCTGGTCCGCAGCGAGGTCGCGACCGGCCATCAGTTCGGTCAGCAGCCCGGGCCACGTGGGTGCGGCGGCGGTGGTCATGACGGCTTCGCTCCCTGGTTCTGCGCGCCCCGGGGCGGGACGGCGCGCCCCGCACCCTACTGATCGCGCCGCTGCGGTGACGGCAGGGACGTGACGCGCGCAGATCGAGACCCGTTCGTGACCTGAGGTGGTGAGGCGACCTCACCGGTGCCGTCTCCACGCAGGATCCGCGCGGTTCCCGCGCCCCGGGCACGACACCTGCACACGGCGTGTCGAACCTCCCCCGACCGGCGGAACGGAGATCTACGACACGTTGTCGGTGGGCCGAGCAGCGAAGCTCGGCAGGGGTGGGGCATGATTGGCGCCGTGGCGAGTGCACAGGCTGTCCAGAGCAGTACCCCGAGTCCGGCACACGGGTCCGTGAACCGGCCGAACATGGTGTCGGTCGGCGTGATCGTGTGGCTGTCGAGCGAACTGATGTTCTTCGCCGGCCTGTTCGCCATGTACTTCACGATCCGCTCCGTGGCGCCGGCGCTGTGGGAGTCCGGACCGGAACTGCTGAACATCCCCTTCTCCAGCGTGAACACGACGATCCTGGTGATCTCGTCGTTCTGGTGCCAGTTCGGCGTCTTCGCCGCCGAGCGCTTCCAGCCGCGCCGCCTGGGCCGTCTGTGGCAGGTCGGCAAGTGGGGCATGCAGGAGTGGTTCATCCTCACCTACATCTTCGGCGGCATCTTCGTCGCCGGCCAGGTCTTCGAGTACGCCGAGCTGGCGCACGAGGGCCTGACGATCGCCACGAACGCCTACGGCTCGGTCTTCATCCTGGCCACCGGCTTCCACGGCCTCCACGTCTTCGGCGGTCTCGTCGCCTTCCTCATGGTCATCGGCCGCTCGTACGCCTCCAAGCGGTTCGGCCACCAGGAGGCGACCAGCGCGATCGTCGTCTCGTACTACTGGCACTTCGTCGACGTGGTGTGGATCGGCCTGTTCACGGTCATCTACATCCTCAAGTAACGACCGTCCGCCAGCGCAGTTCCCCGGCGCCGGCGCCGGACAGCCCGAAACGCCCCGAAGGAAGCGAGCACCAGCACCGTGACCAGGACCCTCACCGCCCTCAGCGCCCGACGGCGCCACCCCATGGCCGTCGTCGTGCTGATCGCGTTGGCGCTCCTCCTCGTCGGCGGCCTCTACTCGGCCCTGTCCCCCCGCGAGGCGCAGGCCACCACGGCCACCGCGTCGGCCGACGACATCGAAGAGGGCAAGAAGCTGTTCCTGGCCAACTGCGCCACCTGCCACGGCATCAACGCCGAGGGCGGCGCGCAGCTGCCCGACGGCAGCGGCGCCGGCCCCTCCCTCATCGGCGTCGGCGCGGCGTCGGTCGACTTCCAGGTCGGCACCGGCCGCATGCCGCTGGCCCAGTCCGCCGCGCAGGCCCCCGAGGTCAGCAAGATCCGCTTCTCGCAGGAGCAGATCGACCAGATGGCGGCATACATCGCCTCCCTGGCCCCCGGGCCCGCGATCCCGACCGAGGAGGAGCTCGACACGAGCGACCTGACCGAGGAGCAGATCGCCCGCGGCGCGGCCATCTTCCGCACCAACTGCGCGATGTGCCACAACTCCGCCGGCAAGGGCGGCGCGCTGACGGCCGGCAAGTACGCCCCCGACCTGACGGGTGTCTCCGCCAAGCACATCTACGAGGCCATGGTCACCGGCCCGCAGTCGATGCCGGTCTTCAACAACAACAACATCAGCCCTGAGGACAAGACGGCGATCATCGCCTGGCTGGTCAACGAGAACGACGAGGTCCGTCCGGACCCGGGCGGCCTGTCGCTGGGCTCCCTGGGCCCGGTCTCCGAGGGCCTGGTGGCCTGGATCGCGGGCATCGGCCTGCTGATCGGCTGCTCGGTCTGGCTGGGGATGAAGTCCTCCTGATGAGCACCACCCACCGCACCACCGCGAGCACCACCGAGAAGGAACCGAACGGGCAGGGAGCATGAGCGACATCGAACGCGCCGAGGAGGCGCACGGGCAGCCGGGGACGACCCTGGCCAAGCCCGAGGGCGGCGTTCCCGACCGCTTCGAGAACCCCGGTCTGCCGCCCCACCAGCACCGCATGGGCGACACCGACCCCAAGGCGGCCAAGCGCGCCGAGCGGCAGGTGGCGTTCTTCCTGCTGCTGTCGATCATCGGCTCGATCGGCATCATCGTCTCGATCATCGCGATCAAGTACGACGGCAGCTTCGACCGGATCAGCCTGTCGACCAAGGCCATCGGCCTGTCGATGTTCCTGTCCCTGTTCGCCCTCGGCGTCGGGGCCGTGCACTGGGCCAAGACGCTCATGCCGGACGACGAGCGCATCGACTACCGCCACCGTCAGCGCGGCACCACCGCCGAGCGCGAGGAGGCCGTGGCCATCCTCAAGGAGGGTGCCGCCGAGGCCGGCCTCGGCCGCCGCCCGCTGATCCGCAACACCCTCATCGGTGCGCTGGCGCTGTTCCCGATCCCCGCGGTCTTCTTCTTCCGCGACACCGGGCCGCTGCCGGGCAACGACCTCTCCACCACGATGTGGGAGGAGGGCATGTACCTCGTCAAGGACCCCGAGGGTGGCCGCATCCGCGCCGCCGACGTGACCCTGGGCTCGGTCGTGCACGTCCTGCCCGAGGGCATCGAGGAAGTCGAGAGCCCGCTCAACGAGAAGGCCAAGTCGGCCGTCCTGCTGATGCGTCTCGACGAGGACCTGATCACCGAGAAGCAGGCCGAGTGGGGCGTGGCCGGCACGGTCGCGTACTCCAAGATCTGCACCCACATGGGCTGCCCGGTGGCCCTGTACGAACAGCAGACCCACCACCTGCTGTGCCCCTGCCACCAGTCGACGTTCGACCTGACGCAGGACTGCAAGGTGATCTTCGGCCCCGCCAAGCGGCCCCTCCCCCAGCTGCCGATCGCAGTGGACGACGAGGGTTACCTGGTGGCGACGAGCGGCTTCCACGAAGCCGTGGGCCCGAGCTTCTGGGAGCGCGGATGAGCACCATCGACAAGGCGGCGGGCGGCGTCGCCAACTTCGCCGACGACACCGTCGGCGCGAGCAAGGTCGTCAACGGGTTCGCCCGCAAGATCTTCCCCGACCACTGGTCGTTCATGCTGGGCGAGATCACGCTGTACAGCTTCGTGATCCTGCTGCTCACCGGAACGTTCCTGACGTTCTTCTACGAGCCCAGCGCAGCCGAGACGACGTACTACGGCCAGTACATCCCGCTCTACGGCCAGCACGTCTCCGAGGCGTACGAGTCCTCGCTGCGACTGTCCTTCGACGTCCGCGGCGGCCTGCTCATGCGGCAGGTCCACCACTGGGCGGCGCTGGTCTTCGTGGCCGCGACGATCGTCCACATGGCCCGCGTGTTCTTCACCGGCGCGTTCCGCAAGCCGCGTGAGATCAACTGGGTCATCGGTGTCGCGCTGGCACTGCTCGCGGTCTTCGAGGGCTTCACCGGCTACTCGCTGCCCGACGACCTGCTCTCCGGCACCGGCATCCGCATCGCCCAGGCGATCATCCTCGCGGTCCCGGTGGTCGGCAGCTACATCAGCTTCTTCCTCTTCGGCGGCGAGTTCCCCGGCGTCGACTTCATCCCGCGCTTCTACACGATCCACATCCTGCTGCTGCCGGCGATCATGCTCGCGCTGATCGCGGTGCACCTGATGCTGGTCGTCGTGCACAAGCACACCCAGTACCCCGGCCCGGGCCGGACCGAGGACAACGTCGTCGGTTTCCCGCTGTTCCCGGTGTACATGGCCAAGGCCGGCGGCTTCTTCTTCATCGTCTTCGGCGTCATCGCCCTGCTGGGCGCGCTGGTGCAGATCAACGCGATCTGGGCCTACGGCGCCTACGACCCCTCGCCCGTGACCGCCGGTTCGCAGCCGGACTGGTACATGGGCTGGCTCGACGGCGCGGTCCGGCTCATGCCGGGCTGGTTCGAGTTCACGCTGTGGGGCTTCACGTTCTCGATGAACATCTTCATCCCCACCACGGTGGTGATCCTGTTCACCCTGGGCGCGGGGATGCTCTACCCGTGGATCGAGCAGGCCGCGACGGGCGACCGTCGTGAGCACCACCTGCTGGACCGTCCGCGCAACCAGCCGACCCGCACGGGCCTGGGTGTCATGGCGCTGACGTTCTACGTCCTGCTGTGGATCTCCGGCGGCAACGACATCGTGGCGCACATGATGGGGCTGTCGATCAACGACATCACCCGCACCCTGCGCGTCCTGGTGTTCGCCCTCCCGGCCCTGGCGTTCGTCATCACCAAGCGGATCTGCCTGGGCCTGCAGCGCAAGGACCGCGAGAAGGCGCTGCACGGTCGCGAGACCGGCCGCATCGTCCGCCTCCCCCACGGTGAGTTCATCGAGGTCCACGCTCCGTTGACCGAGATGGAGCGCTGGACCCTCGTCCAGCACGACGTCCACCGGCCCATGGAGATCGAGGACCGCGTCGACGCCGGCAACCCGGACACCCTGTGGGGCAAGGTCCAGCGTCGCCTCTCGAAGTTCTACTTCGAGGACCGTGTCGAGCCGGTCACCCCGACCGAACTCGCCGCGTCGCACCACGACCACGGTGAGCTCGAGACGGCGCACGCCGACGAGCTCGAGCGGGGCGACAACCCGGCCATCGGGACGTCGCAGACGCTGCACGGCTGATCCAGCTCCACGTGAAGGGCCCCGAGCCACCGGCTCGGGGCCCTTCGCACGTCCGGTCCACCCCGCAGAAGCGAACAGTTAGGCTCCTCCCCCGTGACCAATCCCCTCGCCCCCGGCAGCCTGTCCGGCAAGCGCATCCTCATCACCGGTTCCTCGCGCGGCATCGGCGCCCAGACCGCGACGTACGTCGCCGAGGCCGGCGCCTCCGTGGTGATCAACTACCGGAACAAGGCCGCCCGTGCCGAGAAGCTCGTCACCTCCCTCACCGAGGCCGGCGCCCGGGCGATCGCGGTCGCCGCCGACCTCACCGATCCCGCCAGCGTGACGGCCATGTTCGAGCGCACCCGTGAGGAGTTCGGCGGGCTGGACGTGCTGGTCCTCAACGCCTCCGGCGGCATGGAGACGGGCATGGCCGAGGACTACGCCATGCAGCTCAACCGCGACGCCCAGGTCAGCACGCTGAAGGCGGCGCTGCCCCTGCTGGCCCCCGGCACCCGGATCGTCTTCGTCACCAGCCACCAGGCGCACTTCATCAACACCGTCGAGACGATGCCGGAGTACGAACCCGTCGCCCGTAGCAAGCGCGCCGGCGAGGACGCGCTGCGCGCCCTGCTCCCGGAGCTGGAGGCCGCCGGCGTCGAGTTCGTCGTCGTCTCCGGCGACATGATCGAGGGCACCATCACCGCGACGCTGCTGGAGCGCTCCAACCCCGGCGCCCTCGCCACGCGCAAGGAGGCCGCGGGCAAGCTGTACGACGTCGCCGAGTTCGCCGCCGAGGTGGCGCTGGCCGCCGTCGAGCCGATCCCCGCCGACCACACCCGCTACGTCGGCGACATCTCCTCCTTCACCACGGCCTGACCCACCCCGGCGATCAAGGATTCGACGGCTCCGTCGAATCCTTGATCGTGGTGGTCGAATCCTTGATCGCCGAAGGTCAGACGGCGCGGCGGCGACGGAGCCACAGCAGCGCCACCCAGGCGAGCGGCACGCGCATCCAGAAGGTCAGGGCCCGGTGCGCCAGCGCCGCCGACAGCGCCGGTGCCGGGTCCATGCCCGCGGCCACGAGCCCGGCGGCCAGGGCGGCCTCGGAGGCCCCGATCCCCCCGGGCACCGGAACCGCAGCCGTCACGGCCGAGCTGCCGACGACGACGAGGACGAGCAGCGGCAGGGCGGGATCTCCCCCGACGGCCCGGGCGCAGCACAGCAGGGTGGCGGCGAAGCCCAGGGGTACCGCGAGGTGCCCGAGCAGGGCCACCAGCACCCGCACGGGATGCGTCAGGACGCGCCGCAGGGCGGGCCACTCCGCCCGCACGGGCTGGACGACCTTCTCCGCGACGAGCCGGCGCGCTCGCGGCCAGCACCGCGCCACGAGCAGCAGGACGAGGACCACCCCCACCGCTGCGAGCAGCACCGTCCAGGGCAGCGGGACGGCACCCTCGGGGTCCCGGCCCGCCAGCAGCAGGCAGCCGAGGATCAGCACTCCCGTCACCACGAAGGACGTCGACTGGACGATGCCGATCGTGGTGGCGGCGACGGCCAGCGGCAGGCCCCGCTGCTGCAGGTAGCGGACGGTCAGCGCGACCCCGCCGGCGCTGGAGGGGGTCACCAGGTTCACGAACGAGGTCGCCAGCCAGACCACCGTGGTGCGCGCCACGGGGATCCGCACCGGCGACAGCGCCGTCATCGAGGCGACGTTGCCGAACAGCGGAGCCAGCGAGCAGGCCGCGGCCGCCAGCACCCACGCCGGGTCGGCGGTGCGCAACCGCTCCCCCAGGTCGGCGCCCTCCAGTCGCCGGGCCAGCACGACGACGGCCGCCACGGTGGCGGCGGCGAGCACGACCCGCCAGAGGCGCCGGGCCGTCCCGGGGCGCCTCAGGCGTGCAGCGCGGAGCCCTGCTGCCACTGTTCGTACGTCTCGTTCCACACGTTGAAGCCGTTGCCGGGCTCGATCGTGCGGTCGCTGCCGGTGTAGACGACGACGTCGCCGACCTTGGAGTTGTCGAACATCCACTTCGCGTCGTCGGTGCTCATCCCCGTGCAGCCGTGGCTGACGTTGGCCCGTCCCTGGGAGGCGACCGACCACGGCGCCGCGTGCAGGAACTCGCCCGAGTTCGTCAGCCGCATCGCGTACTTCACGTCGACGTTGTAGTAGTTCGGGTCGTCCTGCCCGATGCCGGTGGTCTCGGAGTTCATCTCCCGGGCGGCCTCCAGGCTCATGATGACCTTCGTCCCGCTGCGGGTGACGAACTGCCCCCCGCTGCCGGACTGGCCGAGCGTCACGGGGATCGTCCGCAGGACCTCGCCGTCGCGGGTCACGGTCAAGGTGTGCGCAGCGATGTCCACCTGGCTGACCATGGCCGACCCGATGGTGAAGTCGATGTCGCGGGTCGTGCCCCACACGCCCGGGGAGACCTCGACGGCCCCGAGGTCGACGTCGAGGTGCACCTGGGTGTGCGCGGGCCAGTACTGCGCCGGCCGGAACTCGACCTTGGTGTCCGAGCGCCACTTCCACGAGCCCTCGACGGCCGTGGACGCCGTGACGCGCAGGTTCTGTTCGACCACGGTGCGCCGGTCGTCGGCGATGGGCTCGTCGAAGGTGACGATGATCGGCATGCCGACCCCGACCTCGGAGCCGGACAGCGGCGCGACGGCCGGGAAGGCGGTCGCGGACGGCACCAGGGTGGTGAGCGTGGTGTCCGTGGTCGTGGCCACGCCGTCGGCGTTCGCGGCGACGGCGTGCACGGCGTACGTGCTCTCCAGGGCCAGGGCCGCGGCGCTGGTCCACGTCGTGCCGGCCGCGTCGAGGGCGCCCTCCAACGGGGTGCCGTCGGCCGCGGTGACCGTGACCTCGGTGAGCCGCCCGCCGGCGGCGGTGACGGTGACCGGGGTGTCCGGCCGGACCTGAGCGCTGGCGTCGGCCGGTGAGACGGTGACCGTCGCCGGCGCCGCGGACGGCGCTGCCGACGCCTCACCCGAGGCCCCCCGGTCCGACTGGCAGGCGGTCAAGGTCGTCGGAACCGCCGCAGCGGCCAGCAGTGCGCCGACGAGCGTGCGTCGGCGGACCTGGATGTCCACGTGTGTGCTCTCCCCCGGGCGCCCCGCGCCCCCTCGTGCTTCCCCCACCGCCAGTGTCGCACCGGGCGGTCCACCGAGAAGGACGCCGCGCAGGGCCGTTCCGTTGCACGCGCGCACGAGGAAGGGCCCCGCACCGTGCGGTGCGGGGCCCTTCCGGGTGGATCAGTGGGCGTGCTCGCCCTTGTAGTACTCGAACACCCAGCCGACGATCATCGGCACGGTGACCACCACGCCGATGAGCCACAGCCACCAGCCGACGGCCACACCGAAGAAGGTGATCGCGCCACCGAGGGCCAGGTACAGCGGCCACCACGAGTGCGGGGAGAAGAAGCCCTGCTCGCCCGCGCCTTCGGAGATGTCGGCCCGCGGGTCGTCCTCGGGACGCTCGTCGATGCGGCGGGCGGTGATCGTCAGGTAGACGCCCACGAGGACGGCCAGACCACCGGTCAGCAGGAGGGCGATGAAGCCCACCCACTCGATCCACTGGGTCAGCATCCCGTAGACGAACGCGACGGGGATGAAGAACAGGATCCCGCCGGAGAAGAGCCAGGTTTCAGGCTTCATCGGTCAGTGCCCTTCCGTCACGTCTTCGCGACCGCGGCGGTCGGAACCGCCGTAGACCGCATCGAGCAGGTTGCCGCCACCGTCGTGGGTGTCGTGCGCGGCGATCTCGGGGTGGTGCAGGTCGAAGGCCGGACGCTCGGAGCGGATGCGCGGCAGCGAGGTGAAGTTGTGCCGCGGCGGCGGGCAGGAGGTCGCCCACTCCATGGAGGCGCCGTAGCCCCACGGGTCGTCCACGGTGACCTTCTCGCCGAAGCGGGCGGTGCGGTAGACGTTCCACAGGAAGGGCAGGAACGACAGCCCCAGGACGAACGACCCGATGGTCGAGATCTGGTTCATCGTCGTGAAGCCCTCACCGACGAGGTAGTCGGCGTAACGACGCGGCATGCCGGCCGCCCCCAGCCAGTGCTGGATGAGGAAGGTCGTGTGGAAGCCGACGAACAGCAGCCAGAAGTGCAGCTTGCCCCAGCCCTCGTGCAGCATCTTGCCGGTGAGCTTGGGCCACCAGAAGTAGAAGCCGGCGAACATCGCGAACACGACCGTGCCGAAGACGACGTAGTGGAAGTGCGCCACCACGAAGTAGGAGTCCGACAGCTGGAAGTCCAGCGGCGGCGCGGCCAGGATGACGCCGGTCAGACCACCGAAGAGGAAGGTCACGAGGAACCCGACGCTCCACAGCATGGGCGTGTCGAAGGTCAGCGACCCGCGCCACATCGTGCCCAGCCAGTTGAAGAACTTCACGCCCGTGGGGACCGCGATGAGCATCGTCATGAACGCGAAGAATGGCAGCAGGACCTTGCCGGTCACGTACATGTGGTGCGCCCACACCGTCACGGACAGACCCGCGATGGAGATGGTCGCGAAGACCAGGCCCTTGTAGCCGAAGACCGGCTTGCGGCTGAAGACCGGGAAGATCTCGGTCACGATGCCGAAGAACGGCAGCGCGATGATGTAGACCTCGGGGTGGCCGAAGAACCAGAACAGGTGCTGCCAGAGGATCGGCCCGCCGTTGGCGGCCTCGAAGACGTGGGCGCCCATGATGCGGTCGGCGGCCAGGGCCAGCAGCGCGGCGGCCAGGACCGGGAAGGCCATGAGGATCAGCACGCTGGTGATCAGGGTGTTCCAGGTGAAGATCGGCATCCGGAACATCGTCATGCCCGGGGCGCGCATGCAGATGATCGTGGTGATGAAGTTGACCGCACCCAGGATCGTGCCGAACCCGGAGAAGGCCAGACCCATGACCCACAGGTTCCCGCCGAGGCCCGGCGAGTGGACCACGTCGCTCAGCGGTGCGTAGGCGAACCAGCCGAAGGAGGCGGCACCACCGGGGGTGATGAAGCCGGCCGCGGCGATGAGGCCGCCGAACAGGAACAGCCAGTAGGCGAACATGTTCAGCCGCGGGAACGCCACGTCCGGCGCCCCGATCTGCAGCGGCATGATCGCGTTCGCGAACGCGGAGAACAGCGGCGTCGCGAACAGCAGCAGCATCACCGTGCCGTGCATGGTGAAGGCCTGGTTGTACTCGTTCTTGGTGTTGAACACCTGCATGCCCGGCTCGAAGAGCTCGGCGCGGATGAGCAGCGCCATGATCCCGCCGAGCAGGAACCAGATGAACGAGGTGATGAAGTACAGGTTGCCGATGACCTTGTGGTCGGTGCTCGACAACCAGTTGGCGATCACGCGGCCGCGCGACCGCGGGACCACCTGGCCCAGCGGCTGCGTCGTGGTGACGCGCGCCGCCCGGCCCGGCAGGTTGAAGCTCTCTGCAGCCATCAGCTGTTGTTCCCGTCGCTGGTCTCGTCCTCGGCGTTCTCCGGGGTCTCACCGACCGAGTCGGCCTCGGCCCCGGCGATCTCGTTCGCGCCCGCGAGCGTCGTCGGCAGCGAACCGGTCTGACCGGCGGCCTCGAGGTCCTCGAGGTGCTGCTGGTACTCGGCCTGCGAGACGACGGCCACGTTGAAGAGCATCTCCGAGTGGTACTCACCGCACAGCTCGGCGCACTTGCCCTGGAAGAACCCCTCCTTGGTCGGGGTGACCTGGAAGTGGTTCGGGCTGCCCGGGACCATGTCCATCTTGAAGAGGAACGCCGGGATCCAGAAGGAGTGGATGACGTCACGGGAGTACAGGTCGAACTGCACCGACTGGTCCACCGGCAGGTACAGGGTGGGGAGGTTCTCCTCCACGCCCGTCTCGCCCGTGAGGTCGGCCTGGCGGCCCGTGTCGTAGACGAACGGCTGCCCGTTCTCGTCGAGGTAGTTGAAGTCCCAGGACCACTTCTTGCCGACGACCTCGATCGTCACGTCCGGGTCGCCGGCCGTGTCGAGGATCGCCTGCTGGTCGCGCGCCACGTAGTAGAAGAGGACGCCGACCATCATGACCGGGACGATCGTGTAGAGGATCTCGATCGGCATGTTGTACCGGACCTGCGCGGGCAGCTCCGGGTCGTTCTTGCGGCGGCGGTAGGCCACCACGCACCAGATCGTCAGACCCCACACCAGGACGCCGACGGCGAGCGCGGCGATCCAGGAGCCGTCCCACAGCTCCGAGATGCGCTCGGTCTGGTTCGTGGCGCCGATGCTGGCGTCCGGGAGGAAGAAGTTGCTGGCCGAGGCGTTCGGCCAATCCCCGGCGCAGCCGGTCAACAGCAGCGCCGCTCCCCCGGTGAGGGCGCCGGCGACCAGCGCCTTGGGGGGACGGCGACGACGCGTCGCGCCCGAGTCTCGCGTGCCCAACGTCGGCCTTCCCACGGTTCGTGCAGTGAACGGGGACGTTTCGTGTCCGCGACGCGTTGGTCTTGGGCAGGAGCGTCCCCTCAGGAGGGAGACTACCCCCCGTCGTAGTCGATCGGCCGATCGGGGCGCGCCGAAGTCACAGCCGCGGCAGGGTCCGCTCCGAGCCAGGACAGTCCCGGGGGCACGGGCAGCTGCGAGGCGGCTCCCAGCAGAGCCAGGTAGGACGGCCGGTCGACCTCCTCGACGCCCAGCGTCGCGAGGTGGTCGGTGCGCCACTGCACGTCCACCAGCCGTCCGCCCACGCCGTCGGCCGTCAGCAGGTCGGCCAGCGCCACGACGGCGGCCTTGGAGGCGTCGGTGACGCGGTGGAACTTGGACTCGGCGGCGAACAGCCCCCCGACGCTCACCCCGTACAGGCCGCCGGCGAGCTCGCCCTCGCACCACACCTCGACCGAGTGCGCCCAGCCCAGCCGGTGCAGCAGGCCGTAGGCGCGGGAGACCTCCGAGGTGATCCAGGCCCCCGGCCGGCGCGGGTCGGCGCAGCCGGCGACGACCTCGTCGAAGGCGGTGTCCACGCGCACCTCGAAGCGGCGCAGCGACCGGCGCAGCGAGCGGGAGACGTGCACGCGCTCGGGGCGCAGCACCCCGCGCGGGTCCGGGAACCACCAGCCCAGCCGTCCCCGGCCACCGCGGCCCAGGCCCATCGGGAAGAAGCCGTGCCGGTAGGCCGCCAGCAGGGTGGCGGGCCGCAGGTCCCCCCCGGAGGCGACGAGGTCGTCACCGGCGCGGAGGTCGAGGTCGGCGAAGTCGAACTCCGCCGGGCCCACGTCGCGGCGTGGCGGACCGGCCGGGCCGGTGGGCAGGGGCGCCGCCCACACGCGAGCGGCCCCCGCACCGGAGGGTGCGGGGGCCGATCGGTGGGGCAGGCGCTCAGCTGAAGGAGTCACCGCAGGCGCAGCTGCTCCCGGCGTTCGGGTTGTCGATCGTGAAGCCCTGCTTCTCGATGGTGTCGGCGAAGTCGATCGTCGCGCCGTCGAGGTAGGGACCGCTCATCTTGTCCACGACGACCTCGACGCCGTCGAAGTCGCGGACGGCGTCGCCGTCGAGCGTGCGCTCGTCGAAGTAGAGCTGGTAGATCAGCCCCGAGCAGCCGCCCGGCTGCACCGCGATGCGCAGGCGCAGGTCGTCACGACCCTCCTGCTCGAGCAGCGTCCGGACCTTCGTCGCCGCCACGTCGGTCAGCAGGACCCCGTGGGTGGCCTCGGTGGTCGTGTCGCTGGTGGTGGTCATGAGCATCGTCTCCGAAGTCGCTCGCGGGCTGTCGGTGGTGCCAACCGCACGGTCGCGCGGTGTGTTCCCACCCGAGGTTACGACTCCCGCGGGGCACCGTCGACCAGACCGGTGACCAGACCGTCGAGCAGCAGCACCTCCCCCAGGCACGCGCGGGTGAAGTCCTGCAGGTGCAGCGACTCGTCGGCGCCGTGCGCGCGGGAGTCGGGGTCCTCCACACCGGTGACCAGGATCGCCGCCGACGGGTAGACCTGCGCCAGGTCGGCGACGAACGGGATCGAGCCGCCCATGCCCATCTCGACGGTGGCCGCACCGTAGGCCTGCGTGAACGCCTGCCGCGCCACCGCGTGGGCGGGCGAGGAGGTGTCGGCCGAGAAGGCCTGCCCCTGCTCACCGTCGGTGACGGTGACCCGGGCGCCGAACGGGGCGTTGGCCAGCAGGTGCCGGCGCAGCGCGGTCATCGCGGCCGAGGGGTCCTGCCCCGGCGCCAGCCGCATGCTGACCTTGGCCCGCGCCGAGGGGACCAGCGTGTTGCTCGCGCGGTCCACCGGGGTGGCGTCCAGGCCGATGACGGCGATCGCCGGCTTGGTCCACAGGCGGTCGGCGATGGTGCCGGTCCCGGCGAGGCGGACCTCCGGCAGCACCCCGGCGTCGGCGCGGAACACCGCCTCGGTCAGGTCCACCTCCGGCGCCGCCGAGGCGTGCAGGCCCTTCACGGCGACGTCGCCGTTCTCGTCGTGCAGGGTGGCCAGCAGCCGCGAGATCGAGGTCAGGGCGTCCAGCACCGGGCCGCCGTTGACGCCCGAGTGCACGGCGTGCGACAGCACCTCGACCGTGACGTCGCAGTCGACCAGGCCCCGCAGGCTCGTCGTGATCGCGGGGACGCCGACCCGCCAGTTGCCGGAGTCGGCCACGACGATGACGTCGGCGGCCAGCCGTTCGCGGTGCTCGGCCAGGAAGGCGCCGAAGGTCGGCGAGCCGATCTCCTCCTCGCCCTCGACGAAGACCGTGACGCCGACGCCGTCGCCGGGACCCCACAGCGGCAGCAGGGTCCGCAGCGCGTGCACGTGCGCCATGACGCCGGCCTTGTCGTCGGCGGCACCGCGGCCGAACAGGCGGCCGTCGCGTTCGGTGGGCTCGAAGGGCGCCGACGACCAGTCCTCCTCCCGGCCCGGGGGCTGCACGTCGTGGTGGGCGTACAGCAGGACGGTCGGGGCGCCGGCCGGGGCGGGCCGGTGGCCGATGACGGCCGGAGCGCTCTCCGAGTCGCCCGCGCGGGTGGTCACGACGTCGACCTGCGGCAGTCCGGCGCCCCGCAGCAGCTCGGCCACGGCCTGTGCGCTGGCGGCGACGTGCGCCTGGTCGAAGGCGCGGGCCGAGACGCTCGGGATGCGCACGAGCGCCTCGAGGTCGGCGCGGGTCGCGGCGTCCTGCGCGGCCGAGGCCGTGCGCAGGACCGCGGTGCGGTCGGGACCGGCGGCGGGCAGGGTGGTGTCGCTCACGTCCGCGACCGTACTCGCAGGGGTCTGCGGGCCCCCGCGGTGACGTACCCTTGGCCTCGTGTTCGGACGCTCGAAGGAGAAGTCGGCCCCCGGCAGGACCGAGGAGGCGCCGGTCGTCGAGCTGACGAAGGTGGGCGGCAAGGGCCGCCCCACCCCCAAGCGCAGCGAGGCCCAGGCCCGCAACCAGCGCCCCCTGGTCCCCACCGACCGCAAGGCCGCCGCGCGGGCCAACCGCGAAGCGCAGCGCGAGGCGCGCGCCAAGATGCAGACCGCCCTCATGACCGGTGACGAGCGCTACCTGCCGGTGCGCGACCGCGGCCCGCAGAAGCGGTTCGTGCGCGACCTGGTCGACGCCCGGCGCAACGTGGGCGAGTACTTCCTCATCATCGCCGGTGTCTCGCTGGTGCTGTCGATGCTCGCGCAGCCGCTGGGCTCGACGGCCCTCGTGCTCGGCACGACCGTCCTGATCTACCTGATGCTCGCGGTGGTCGTGGTCGACAGCATCCTGCTGGGCCGCAAGGTCAAGCGCGCCGTGGCCGGGCGGTTCCCCGACCCCGAGCGCGGTCTGGTCTCCTACGGGGTGACCCGGGCGCTGCAGATCCGGCGCATGCGCCGCCCCGTCCCCATGGTCGACCGCGGCGCCTCCCCCCGCTGACCGGCGCGAGAGCAGTGACGAACGTGACCCACTCCCGCGCCGTCCGCTGGACGACGACGGCCGCCCTGGTCGTCAGCGTCCTCATCATCGTCACCGGCGGCGTCGTCCGGGTGACCGGTTCGGGGCTCGGCTGCCCGACGTGGCCTCGCTGCACCGACGACTCCTTCACCACCGCCACGGTCGACACCGGCATCCACGGCGCCATCGAGTTCGGCAACCGGCTGCTGACCTTCGTCATCTGCCTCGCCGTGGGTGCGGTGATCATCGCCTGCCTGGCGCAGAAGCCGCGGCACCGCACCCTGCTGTGGTCCGGCTGGGGCCAGTTCCTGGGGATCGTCCTCAACGCCGTCGTCGGCGGCATCACCGTCCTGACCGGTCTGAACCCCTACGTCGTGGCCGCGCACTTCCTGGCCGCGATCGCCCTGCTGGTCTCGGCCACGGTCAGCTACGACATCGCGCACCGCGCGGTCGTGCCGGCGCCCGCCGAGCGCACCCGGCGGCTGGCGCGGTGGCTGGTCGGCGTCACGGCCGTCGTCGTCGTGGTCGGCACGATCGTCACCGGCTCGGGTCCGCACCCCGGTGACAGCGCCGAGGTCCACCGCATCCCCGTGAGCTGGACGGTGGTCACCGTGGTGCACGGCGTGTTCGCGGTGCTCGCGCTCGTGCTCGCGGCCGTCGTGGTCGTGGTGGCGGCGCGCGCCGGGGACGACCTGGTCCGGCGCCGCGCGACGATCCTGCTGGTGCTGTTCGTGGCGCAGGCCGCGCTGGGGACCTACCAGAGCCTGGACGGTCTGCCCGGGCTCGCCGTCGTGCTGCACCTCGGTGGTGCCGCGCTGACCGCGGCGGGCGCCACGCGCGTCCTGCTCGCCGCGCGGACCTCGCGGGTGGACCGCACGGCGCCGGAGGCCCTCGCGGTCTGAACGCGATGCCGTTAGGTTCGCGGCCATGGAGTTCCGACACCTCGGTCGCAGCGGACTGAAGATCTCTGAGATCACCTACGGCAACTGGCTCACCCACGGCTCGCAAGTCGAGAACGAGGCGGCCGTCGCCTGCGTGCACGCCGCGCTCGACGCGGGGATCTCGACCTTCGACACCGCCGACGTCTACGCCAACACCGCCGCCGAGACCGTCCTGGGCACGGCGCTGAAGGGTCAGCGCCGCGAGAGCCTGGAGATCCTCACGAAGGTCTTCTTCCCCACCGGCCCCAAGGGCCACAACGACTCCGGGTTGTCGCGCAAGCACGTCCTGGAGTCGATCAACGGGTCCCTGAAGCGACTGGGCACCGACCACGTCGACGTCTACCAGGCGCATCGCTTCGACGTCTCGACGCCGATCGAGGAGACGATGCAGGCGTTCGCCGACGTCGTGCGCGCCGGCAAGGCCCTGTACATCGGGGTCAGCGAGTGGACCGCCGACCAGCTGCGCCAGGGCCGGGCCCTCGCCGACCAGCTCGGGTTCCAGCTCATCTCCAACCAGCCGGAGTACTCCGCGCTGTACCGCGTCATCGAGGCCGAGGTCGTGCCGGCCTCGCGTGAGCTCGGCATCTCCCAGGTCGTCTTCTCGCCGATCGCCCAGGGCGTCCTGACCGGCAAGTACACCCCCGGCGGCGCGCCGCCGGAGGGCAGCCGGGCCACGGACGAGAAGGGCGGCAAGCAGATGATCAGCCGCTGGATGCGCGACGACGTGCTGTCGCGGGTCCAGGAGCTGAAGTCGGTCGCCCGTGAGCTGCAGCTGTCGATGGCCCAGCTGGCCGTCGCGTGGGTGCTGCAGAACGACAACGTCGCGGCCGCGATCATCGGCGCCTCCCGTCCCGAGCAGGTGCGCGAGAACGTCAAGGCCTCCGGCGTGACGATCCCCCCGGAGCTGCTCGAGCGCATCGACGCCGTCCTGGGCGACGTCGTCGAGCGCGACCCGGCGCGCACGGCCGCCAAGTCCCCCACCGAGCGCCCCAGCTGACCTCGCGCGTTCGAGCACGTCGCCCCGGCGGGCCCGGTGAGCGGGCCTGTCGGGGCGACGTGCCGATCACTCCGCCGGGCGCAGCGAGAGCGGCCCGTACACCTTCGCGCCGTCGGCCCACAGGTGGGCGTTCTCGACGCCGCGCTCACGCAGTTCGCGCCAGCTCTCCCCGATCCACGTCTCGGCGTCGGACTGGGTCGGGAAGACCGCCGACTCGCCCTCGACGGGCCTGCCCTCGGCGTCCTCGTAGCTCCACGTCCACTGCGTCGGCCTCATCCCTGGACGCTACCTCCCCGGCGCTGCTCGCTCCGGTGGCGGGCAGCGTGGTGGTCGTGACCGCCGTGGTGCCCGGCCCGTCGTCGCAGGTCCAGCAGGGCGAGCACGAGGGCGAGCAGCACTAGGCCCAGCGAGACCCGCAGGCCGTGCGAGAGGGCCAGCCCGAAGGTCTTCTCCCCCCTCCCGCCCGAGACGAGGGTCGAGAAGAACACGGCGGTGCTGGCGGCCACACCGACGGCCGACCCCACGCGCTGACCTGTCTGCAGGACCCCGCCGGCCACCCCGGCCACGGAGCGCGGGACCTCGGCGAGCGTCAGCGTCTGGTTCGGGGAGATGACCAGCCCACCGCCGGCGCCGCTGACCGCCAGGCAGGCCGACAGCGCGATCGCTCCCCCCGTGCCCTGCACGGCGGCGGAGACGATGTCGGCGGCGGTGAGCCCGACGGCCACCAGGACCAGCCCCACCACCACGACGACGCGCCCACGCTCGGAGACGAGGCGGCCGCCGATCTGCGAGGTCACCGCGGACAGGACCGCGAACGGGGTCTGGACGAGCCCCGCCTGCCACGGCTCGAACCCGAGCCCGGACTGCAGGTACAGCGTCACGACCAGGAAGATCCCCGTGAAGCCGGCGAAGTAGGCGATGCCGACGAGGGCGCCGACGCTGAACGAGGACGTGCGCACGAGGGCGCCGGCCACGACCGGGTCGTTGCCGCGGCGCCCTTCCCGCCGTTCCCACAGGACGAAGGCGACCAGCAGGGCGATGCCCGGGGCGAGCAGGAACCAGCGGGCCGGATCGTCGTCCTGACCCGTCGTCAGGACGAACGGCAGCATGCCCACGACCGTGGCCGCGCCCAGCAGCAGCAGCCCGACGACGTCGAGGTGGAGCTTCCCGCGGGGCCGGCTGCGGTCGCGGCCGGGCAACCAGCGCCAGGCCAGCGGCAGCGCGACCAGGCCGATGGGCACGTTGACCAGGAAGACGCCGCGCCAGCCCTCCTGCTCGCCGAAGACGGCGAGGATCGCCCCGCCCAGCAGCGGCCCGACGGCGGTGGAGACGCCGATGGTCGTGCCGAACGCACCGAACGCCCGTCCGCGCTCGGGTCCGGAGAACAGCTGCTGGATCAGCGCGAGGACCTGCGGGTTCACCAGGCCTGCGGAGATCCCCTGCGCGAGCCGGACGACGGACAGCTGGGTCGCGTCCTGGACGAGCCCGGCCACGGCGCTGGTGACGACGAACCCCGCCAGGCCGGTGACGAACATCGTGCGCCGTGAGAAGAGGTCACCGATGCGGCCTGCGGGTACCAGCACGAGCCCGAAGGCCAGGGTGTACCCCGCGACGATCCACTGGATCTGGCTCGGGCCGGCACCGAGCGAACTCTCGATGGAGGGCAGCGCGACGTTGACGATCGAGACGTCCAGCAGGGTCATGAACCCGACGACGAGGCAGACGGCCAGGGCGCGCCAGCGGTTGGGGTCCGGCGCGTCGTGCGAGCTGTTCCCCTCGGGGCTGTTCCCGGCTGGGCGGCGGGCCACGTCGGTCACGGGTCTCCTCGGACGAGTTCGCAGGGGCAACCGTCCGACCCTCACCCCGCAGTGCGCGGGGCACAACTCGAACTACCTGTCGCTCTCCCGGCGCGTCCGGCTCGCGGCCAGGTCGGCCAGCACCCGGCGGGCCCACCCGGGGCCCTCGTAGATGAACGCGGTGTAGGCCTGCACGAGCGAGGCCCCGGCCTCGAGGCGCTGCGCGACGTCGGCCGCGGTCTCGATGCCGCCGACGCTGACGAGCGTCAGGGCCGAGTCGGTGCGGGCGGACAGCCGGCGCAGCACCTGCAGCGAGCGTTCCTTCAGCGGCGCGCCGGACAGGCCACCGCCACCGGCCGCCTCGACGGCGGCCGCGGACGAGCGCAGCCCTTCGCGCCCGATCGTGGTGTTCGTCGCGACGATGCCGTCGAGCTTCAGCTCCAGGGCGAGGTCGGCCACGGCGTCGACGTCGTCGTCGGACAGGTCCGGGGCGATCTTGACCAGGAGCGGGACGTGCCGGTGGGACGCGTCGTCGGCGGCCTCGCGCACGGCGCTCAGCACCGGTCGCAGCTTCTCGACGGCCTGCAGGTCGCGCAGACCGGGGGTGTTGGGCGAGGAGACGTTGACGACGAGGTAGTCGGCGTAGGGGGCCAGCAACCGCGCGGAGGTGGCGTAGTCGGCGGCCGCGTCGGCTTCGTCGACGACCTTGCTCTTGCCGATGTTCACGCCGATGACGACGGGGTGGGCGGGCGGCACGGCCCGGATCTGCCGCAGCCTCTTCGCGACGGCCTCGGCCCCGTCGTTGTTGAACCCCATGCGGTTGACGACGGCGCGGTCGTCGACCAGCCGGTGCAGCCGGGGCCGGGGGTTGCCCGGCTGCGGCAGGGCGGTGACGGTGCCGACCTCGACGCAGGAGAAGCCGAAGTTCCCCAGCGCGGCGATGCCGGTGGCGTTCTTGTCGAAGCCGGCGGCCAGCCCCAGCGGGGTCGGGAAGTCGATCCCGAGCACCCGGGTCCGCAGCCGCGGGTCGTCCTGGACGAACGCCCGGCGCAGGACCTGCGGGGCCACCGGCACCCGGCCGGCCAGCCGCATCCCCGCGAACGCCCAGTGGTGGGCGACCTCGGCGTCGAAGCGGGTCAGGACGTGGCGGTAGACGGTCCTGTACACGCTTCCCCCACCGGCCACGTCCCGAACCCTACCGTCGTCAGGTGATCGAGCTCGTACGGGTCTCGCGCAGCAGCGACAGCGCGACGAGGCTGACCACGGCCGTGGCGGCCAGGTAGAACCCGACCCAGCTGACGCCGTAGGCGGCCGCGAGCTTGACCGCGGTGTACGGCGCGAGCGAGGCCCCCAGGATGCTGCCGGAGTTGAACGCCAGCGAGGCGCCGGTGTACCGGACGTTCGTCGGGAACAGCTCGGGCAGGTAGGCCCCGATCGGCCCGAACACCAGACCCATGAAGAACAGGCCGGCGCACAGCCAGACCATGACCTTCCAGGTCTCCCCCGAGCCGAGCAGCGGACCCGTCAGCAGACCGACGACCGCGCCGCCGACCATCGCGGTGGCCAGCACCGGACGACGGCCGAAGCGGTCGGACAGCACCCCGGACAGCGGGGTGGCGGCGGCCATGAACAGCACGGCGACGCAGAGCATGACCAGGAAGTCCTGGCGCTCGTAGTCCAGCGCGCTGGTGCCGAAGCTCAGCGACCAGGTCGTCGTCAGGTAGAAGAGCGTGTAGGTCAGCATGACCGAGAAGGCGCCGAGGACGACGATCATCCAGCTGCGGCGGAAGGTCTCGGCGACCGGGACGCGCACCTGCTTGTTCTCGGCCAGCGCCTTGGCGAAGACCGGCGTCTCGGCCAGGCTCAGCCGGATCCACAGGCCCAGGACCACCAGGACGGAGCTGAGCAGGAACGGGATGCGCCAGCCCCACGAGGTGAACGTCTCGTCGCTCATGCCCGTGGCCAGCAGGATGAACAGGCCGTTGGCCAGGATGAAACCGAACGGCGCCCCCAGCTGCGGGAACATGCCGTACAGCGCGCGCCGGTTCGCCGGGGCGTTCTCGGTCGCCAGCAGCGCCGCACCGCCCCACTCACCCCCCAGGCCGAAACCCTGCCCGAAGCGCATGAGGCACAGCAGGACGGGCGCGAGGTTGCCGATGGAGGCGTGGGTGGGCAGGACGCCGATGAGGACGGTCGAGATGCCCATGACGAGCAGCGCCGCGACCAGCGTCGTCTTGCGGCCGATGCGGTCGCCGAAGTGGCCGAAGAAGATGGAGCCGATCGGGCGGGCGACGAACGCGATGGCGAAGGTGGCCAGCGACGCCAGCGTCTGGGCGGTCTCGTTCCCGGACGGGAAGAACAGCGGACCGAAGACGAGGACGGCCGCCGTCGCGTAGACGTAGAAGTCGTAGAACTCGATCGTGGTGCCGATGAGGCTGGCGGCAGCGACCTTCCCGGCGGGGTTGGTCGGTGCGGGCGCGCTCGTGGACGCGGAGGTGTTCAGGTCGGCGGGACCCATGCTGGAGACCTTCAGGGGACGACGGGGTGGACGGGCTGCCGTTCCCAGGGGTCGTCCTGGCCGGGCGGTCGACACCCGGCGTGCGCATCCGGGGTCGCCGTCGACGCGCCGGGTGTGACGCGGATCCTACGCCCCGCCCGTCGCTCATCCAAGAAGCGAGACGACCGTCTCATTCCTTGAGATGAACGACCTCGCGGTCGCGCACCGACGCACGGGCGGCGTCGACCACCACGCACGTCCGCCAGGCGTCCCACGGGTCCACCGGCACCGGCCCCTCACCGCGGACGGCGCAGGCGAAGGCGGCGTAGAAGTCGGGCCACCGGCCGTTCTCGCTGGGCACCCGACGGGCCGGTCCCCCGCCGAGGACCACCGACCCCCACCGGCTCGGCGGCTCTGCACCCCACCCGCTGCCCTCCGAGGCGGGCGTGCGCCCGGACAGCAGGAGCTCCTCCTGCACGTCCATCGGCGAGTCCAGGACGAAGGTGCCGCGGGTGCCGGTGACCCGGAAGCGCGGCGCGGGCACGGCCTGCTTCCACGACCCGGACAGCTCGCTGCGGACCCCGCTGACGTGCTCGAGCTGGATCCGCAGGTCGACCTCGGTCCCGTCACCGCCGCGCGTCTGCGCGGCGACGGTCGCCACGTCCCCGAACAGGTGCAGCGCCTGGTCGACGACGTGCGCGCCGAAGTCGCGCAGCAGGCCACCGCCGGCGGCCGGCGGGTCGGTGGGCGCCCAGCGCTCGAAGGCGGACTCGAAGCGCACGACCTCGCCCAGCTCGCCGTCGGCCAGGACCCGCTGCACCGTCAGCAGGTCCGAGTCCCAGCGGCGGTTCTGGTAGGGCGAGAGCAGGACACCGGCGGCCTGCGCGCGCTGGACCGTCCGCGCGGCGGCGGGCGCGTCGAGGGCGAACGGCTTGTCGCACACGACCGCGACCCCGAGGTCGACCACCTCCTCGGTCAGCGCGGTGTGCGTGGCGGCCGGCGTCGAGATCGCCACGGCCTGCGCCCCCGCCGCGACGGCCTCGGCTGCCGAGGCCACCACCTGAACGTCGGGGTGCTCGGCGCGGGCCTGCGCCGCGCGCTCGGGGTTCGTCGTGACGACGAACCCCAGCCGGCACCCCGGCGCCCCCTCGATGACCGGGGCGTGGAAGTACCGCCCTCCCCCGCCGTACCCGACGAGGGCGAAGACCACGGGTTCGCTCACGCGCTCACCGTACCGACAGCGGCGATCACGGACGGCAGACGTCCGAGCGGACGAGGAACCGCACCCCGTCC
The DNA here is from genome assembly GCF_050871945.1 of Kineococcus deserti. Classification (NCBI taxonomy): domain Bacteria; kingdom Bacillati; phylum Actinomycetota; class Actinomycetes; order Kineosporiales; family Kineosporiaceae; genus Kineococcus; species Kineococcus deserti. Next base: position 133,135 of record NZ_JBJLSI010000010.1, read on the forward strand.
GGCGCCTCCAGCGAGAACCCGGCGCCCCGGCCGGGCACGAGGTCGATGGTCAGTTCGGTGTGCGCCCAGAGCCGGTACTGCTCCTTGGACATCCAGACGCCGACCGTGAACGCCTCGTCCTCCCCGGACGCCGGGACGTGCAGGTCCCCGAGGTGCTCGTCGGCCTCGGACAGGATGAAGTCGCCGTCGGCGAAGCACATCGGCGAACTGCCGTCGCAGCAGCCGCCGGACTGGTGGAACATCAGCTCCCCGTGCCGGGCCCGGAGGCGACGGAGCTGCTGCGCCGCCTCCGGGGTGAGTCCGACCGGCACGTCAGAACAGCCCGACCTTGCTGGTGGAGTAGCTCACGAGCAGGTTCTTCGTCTGCTGGTAGTGGTCGAGCATCATCCGGTGGTTCTCCCGGCCGATGCCCGAGCTCTTGTACCCGCCGAACGCGGCGTGCGCGGGGTAGGCGTGGTAGTTGTTCGTCCACACCCGGCCGGCCTGGATCCCGCGGCCCATCCGGTAGGCGAGGTGGATGTCGCGCGACCACACCCCGGCACCGAGGCCGTAGAGCGTGTCGTTGGCGATCTTCAGCGCGTCGTCGGGGTCGTCGAACCGGGCGACCGAGACGACCGGCCCGAAGATCTCCTCCTGGAAGATGCGCATCGAGTTGTCGCCCTCGAACACCGTCGGGGTGACGTAGTACCCGCCGGACAGCTCCCCGCCGAGGTCGGCCCGCTCGCCGCCGGTGAGCAGCTTCGCGCCCTCCTTGGTCCCGATGTCGATGTAGGACAGGATCTTCTCGAGCTGGTCGTTGCTGGCCTGCGCACCGATCATCGTCTCGGTGTCCAGCGGGTTGCCCTGCCTCACGGCCTTCGTCCGCGCCAGCGCATCGCCCAGGAAGGCGTCGTAGATCCCGGTCTGGATCAGCGCGCGCGAGGGGCAGGTGCAGACCTCGCCGGAGTTCGGCGCGAACATCGTGAACCCCTCCAGCGCCTTGTCGTAGAACTCGTCCCGGGCGCTGGCGACGTCCTCGAAGAAGATGTTCGGGCTCTTGCCGCCCAGTTCCAGCGTCACCGGGATGAGGTTCTGGCTGGCGTACTGCATGATGAGCCGGCCCGTCGTGGTCTCGCCCGTGAAGGCGATCTTGCGGATCCGCGGGCTGCTGGCCAGGGGTTTGCCCGCCTCGGCACCGAACCCGTTGACGACGTTGACGACACCGGGCGGCAGCAGGTCGCCGATGAGGTCCATCAGCAGCATGATCGAGGCCGGGGTCTGCTCGGCGGGTTTGAGGACGACGGCGTTGCCGGCCGCGAGCGCCGGGGCCAGCTTCCAGACCGCCATGAGCAGCGGGAAGTTCCACGGGATGATCTGGCCGACGACGCCGAGGGGTTCGTGGAAGTGGTAGGCGACGGTGTCGTCGTCGATCTGCGAGATGCCGCCCTCCTGGGCGCGCACGACCCCGGCGAAGTAGCGCAGGTGGTCCACGACCAGCGGCAGGTCGGCGGCCAGGCACTCGCGGACGGGTTTGCCGTTGTCCCAGGTCTCGGCGACGGCGAGCTGCTCGAGGTTGGCCTCGATGCGGTCGGCGATGCGGTTCAGCACCAGGGCGCGTTCGGCCACGGAGGTCCGTCCCCAGGCGGGGGCCGCGGCGTGGGCGGCGTCCAGGGCGCGTTCGACGTCCGCGGCGGTTCCGCGGGCGACCTCGGTGAACGGCTGCCCGTTCACGGGGCTGGGGTTCTCGAAGTAGCCGCCCTCGGCGGGGGCTACCCGTTCTCCGCCGATCCAGTGGTCGTAGCGGTCGGCGTACTGGACCAGGCTCCCGGGGCGTCCTGGTGCCTCGTAGACCGTCATGGGGGACCTCCACGGTTCGCTGCCGGCGACTGCTCCGTCGCCGTGCCGCCACGGTGCCCGGTCAGCCGTTGCAACCCCGTTGCAGCCGTTCGAGCCGGGCCACGGCCTCGGCGCGGCCGGGGTCGCCGGGGGCGAGCCGGGCGACCAGGTCGTGGGCGACGACGACGTCCTCGCGTCCGGCCGGGGTGCGGGAGAACTCCAGCAGCGCCTGGTCGTCCTGTCCCTCGAGGACGGCCGTGCGCAGTTCCAGCCGCAGTTCCTCGCGCAGCGCGCGGACGCCGGGCGCGTCGGAGCCGGGCAGCACCTCCCCCGTCCAGCGCCGCACGGCCTCGCGCACCCGCCCGGCGCGCAGCGCCTCGCGCAGGTCCAGGACGTCGCAGCGCAGGGGGCCGAGCAGCCGGTAGGGCGCCCGAGACAGCGTGACCGTCGCGTGGGTCCGGTCGGCCAGCACGGCCCGCAGCCGGTGCACCTCGGCCCGCACCGACACCGGCGCCAGGTCGCGGTCGTCGAGGTCGGCGGCCAGCTGCGCGGCCGACTGTCCCGCGGCGGGCCCGTTCCGCAGCAGCAGGAGCATCTCGCTGTGCCGCAACGACACTCCTCGCGCGGATCCACCGTGGCCCAGGGTGGGTGCCGGCCCCAGGACGGTCAGCCGGGCCGGTGACGGTGCGGGGCGGGGCACGAGCCGGCGGCGCAGCGCCGCCACCCGCAGCTCCCCCTCGACCGCGCCCACGGCGGCGCGGACGAACTCCAGCGCCCGTTCGCGGCCGAGGTCGTCGCCGCCGGTGAGGTCGAGGACGCCCAGCACCGCGCCCGTGAGCGGGTCGCGCACGGGCGCCGCCGAGCAGCCCCAGCCGGCCACGGCGGTGGCGTAGTGCTCGCCCTGCCGCACCCGGACCGGCCGCTGCAGGACGAGGGCGGTCCCGGGGGCGTTGGTCCCGGCCACGTCCTCGCTCCAGCGGGCGCCCTCGGTGAAGGCCATCCGTTCGGCGGCCCGGCGCAGCCCGGCGTCGCCCTCCACCCACAGCAGGGTGCCGTCGACGTCGCTGACGGCCATGAGCACCGGGACGCCGAGGGGTTCGTCGAGCAGCAGCCGCCGCGCGGTCGGCAGGACGACGGCCAGCGGGTGGGCGTCGCGGCGGGCCCGCAGGTCGGCGTTGTCGGCCAGCACGGGCGGCCGCACGCGGTCGGGGTCCAGCCCGGTGGTGCGGGCGCGCCACCACGACGACGAGACGAGCTCGCGCGCCCCGGGCAGCGGGGTCCCGACAGCTGCGCTGGCGGTGGACGCCAGCCAGTCCTCCCGGGCCCGGGACAGACCGCTCGACACCGTCGGTGACCTCCTCCCAGGCCCTCCGTCGGACCGGGTACGCGCACCGTAAACGGGTGCTGCCGCGGGTGTCGAGACCGGAGCGGCGCAGCACCACGCCGGGTCCGGCGGATGGGACCATGCTCTGCAGTTCCGGGGCAGTCCAGCTCCGAGGCAGTCCCGACGCACCCCGCCGCCCGCACCCCGAGGAGTTCCGAGATGACCGACGGCCCGCGGCCGTTGAACCTGCGCGAGATCGCCGAGGGTCTGCGCTCCCCGCACACCTCGGCGGCGCGACCGCGCCGGGTGGCACCGCTGCTGCCGGCGTCCCGGGCCGACCAGCTCGCCCGCTGGCTGGCCGGCACGCAGGACCGCGACGTCGCCGCCCCGCTGGAGCGGGTCCGGCTGGTCGTCCTGGCCGGCGACCACGGGGTCGCCGGCCGCGGGGTCTCCAGGCTGGAGGCGGGGTGGACGGCGCAGGCCGTGCGGGACCTGCTCGCCGGGCGGGGGGCGTACGCGGCGCTGGCCGCGCAGGCCGGGGTACCGGTGCAGGTGCACGCCCTCGGCGTCGACTGGGGCGAGCAGGGTACCGAGGGGGTGCCGGCGCCGGTGCTCGCGCACGCGGTGCGGCCCTCGGGCGACATCGCCGTGGAGGACGCGCTGAGCGCCGAGGAGGTCGAGGCCGCGGTGCGGGCCGGGGCGGCCATCGCCGACGAGGCCGTCGACGGCGGCGTCGACCTGCTGCTGCTGGGTGACCTGGGGGTGGGGGCGACGACGGTCGCCGCGACGCTGGTCGCGGCCTGCCTGCGCAAGGGCGCCGTCGACGTCGTCGGCCGCGGCAGCGGCATCGACGACGACACCTGGATGCGCAAGACGGCGGCGGTGCGCGACGCCGTCCGGCGGGCCCGCAAGCTCGCCACGCGCCCGACGGCGGTGCTGCAGGCGATCGGCAGCGCCGACGTGGCTGCGGCCGTGGGGTTGCTGCTGCGCGCCTCCGCGCGCCGCACGCCGGTGCTGCTGGACGGGGCCCTGGGGGTGGCCGCCGCCCTGGTGGCCTCGCGGGGCGTCCCGGGCGCGGAGAAGTGGTGGCAGATCGGGGCCGCCACGGCCGAACCGGCGCAGGCGCTGGCCGCGGACCGGCTGAAGATGACACCGCTGCTGGACCTGGGGGCCGGCCGCGGCGGCGGGTCGGGGGCGCTGACCGCGCTGGGGGTGCTGCGCGCCGCGCAGGCCCTCGCCGCGGCCGACGAGGCGGAGCTGCCGCCCCTGCCCGAACCCGAGCCCGAGCCCGAGCCCGAGCCCGAGCCGGAGCCCGAGCCCGAGCCCGCTCAGGAGACCGTGGACGCCGGGGCCGTGGACCCCGGGGCGAGCGAGCGCCCGAACGTGTGACCTCCTGCGGTCCGGGCCAGCTCGGTGAACCCCGTCCGGCGGTAGAACTCCACCGCCCCGGGGTTGCGCGCCGACACGCCCAGGTGCACTCCCGGGGAGCCGGCCGCCGCCAGCTGGGCGCACACCCGCTCGACGAGCACCCGGCCGATCCCCCCGCCCTGCAGGCGGGGCAGCAGGTCGATGTGCAGGTGCGAGGGGTGCGTGGCCCACACCGGGTCCGGGCCGGTGCCCGTCGCGACGGTCCGCAGCGGACCCGAGTCGAAACCCTCCTCGACGTCCTCGGGACGCGGGTAGCGCCGGCGCAGGGGCGGCCACCACGCGGCCTGGCGCCAGCGCTCGAACTCCGCGGAGTCCAGGCACCCGAGCACGTAGCCCGCCACCCCGCCCTCGTCCTGCACGACCGTGCCGAACGCGGCCTCGTGGTGCGCGTAGGGGGTCGCGTAGACGTCGGCGAGCAGTTCGGGGAACCGCGTCAGCGCGGTCGCGTCCCGGCCGCAGTCCCCCGTGCGCAGGCAGATGTCCTGCAGGGCGGGCACATCGGCGATCGACACCGGGCGCAGGCGGATCCCGGGGCGGACCTCGGCGTCGGCGCGCGCGGGAACGGCTGTGTCCACGCACCCACGTTAGGGTGCCGGGGTGCCGCGTCTCCTCCTCAGCAGCAAGTCGGTCAAGAGCGTGTCGGTGGACGCCCTGGTGCTCGGGCTCTCCCCCGCACCGCGGGGTGCGAAGTCCACCGCACCGGTCCTGCTGGGGGGTGAGGACCTGCCGCGGCAGACCCGCAGCGCCCTGGTCGAGGCCGCCGTGGCCGTGGGGGCCACCGGCGCGGCCGGCGGCGTGCACCTCGTCCCCGGCGTCGCCGGGATCTCGACCTCGCTCGTCGCGCTGACCGGCGTCGGCGCCGACCCCGACCACGAGGCCCTGCGCCGGGCCGCCGGTGCGGCCGTGCGGGCCCTGGCCGGCAAGCGCCGGGTCGCGGTCGCGCTGCCGGCCCAGGATGCGGGCACCGTCGCCGCCGTCGCCGAGGGCGCCGGGTTGGGCGCCTACGCCTTCACCCGCTACCGCGCCGCCACGCGCGAACCCGTCGCCGAGGTGACGCTGCTGGTGGCCAAGCCGCGGGACAAGGCGCTGCGCGCCGCCGTCGAGCGCGCCGCCGTCCTGGCCTCCGCCGTGAGCACCGCCCGCGACCTGGTCAACACCGCCCCCGCGGACCTGGCCCCCGCGGACCTGGCCGAGGCCGCCGTCCGCGCGGCCGAGGGCACCGGCCTCACCGTCCGCGTCCTGGACGAGCAGGCGCTGGCCGCCGGCGGGTACGGCGGCATCCTCGGTGTCGGCCAGGGGTCCTCGCGCCCGCCGCGCCTGGTCGTGGTCGAGCACGCCCCGGCGCGCGCCAGGGGACACCTGGCCTTCGTGGGCAAGGGCATCACCTTCGACTCCGGCGGTCTGTCGATCAAGCCGGCGGCCGGCATGGAGACCATGAAGAGCGACATGTCGGGTGCGGCCGCGGTGCTGGCGGCCGTGCGCGCGGTCGCCGAGCTGAACCTGCCGGTGAAGGTGACCGGCTGGCTGGCCGTGGCCGAGAACATGCCCTCGGGCACCGCGATCCGGCCCTCGGACGTGCTGACGATGTTCGGCGGCACGACCGTGGAGGTCCTCAACACCGACGCCGAGGGGCGCCTGGTCCTCGGTGACGCGCTGGTGGCCGCCTCGGCCGAGCAGCCGGACGCCATCGTCGACGTCGCGACCCTGACCGGCGCGCAGGTCGTCGCGCTGGGCAACCGGGTCTCGGGCGTCATGGGCAACGACGACGACTTCCGCTCCGCCGTCCTGACCGCGGCCGAGCGGGCCGGGGAGTCGTTCTGGCCCATGCCGATGCCCGACGAGCTGCGGCCGACGCTGGACTCCCCCGTCGCCGACCTGGCCAACATCGGCGACCGCGCCGGCGGCATGCTGGTGGCGGCGGTGTTCCTGCGCGAGTTCGTCGGCGACTCCGCGGCCGGCTCGCCCATCCCGTGGGCGCACCTGGACATCGCCGGTCCGGCGTTCGTCACGGGCGAACCCTGGGGCTACACGCACCGCGGCGGTACCGGCGTCGCCGTCCGGACGCTCGTGGCGCTGGCCGAGGACCACGCGGGCTGACGCCTCCGCACAGCACCATCACCCGAATGGCTGCCCCCCGAAAGGGGGGCAGCCACCTCGGTGCGGCATTCCCGGATCAATGCCGCCGCACACCTCCCGGCCGCTGCGCCGGCTGGGTGAAGCACTGCACCGCAACGCCTTCACCGACTCTTTCTTGATCATGAATGCCGTACGACCCGATCGAGTGATCATTCCCTCGCCGATCTCGCACACTCTCCGCAATTAGCTATATGCTCAACGTGACGACGCTCGATCGGGGGCGTCTCGCTCGACCGGCTCAGTTGCCCGCGAAAACGGCTCCCGGTGTGCACCGGGGCACTCGTCACGGAGGAAGCATGTCCACGCGCCAGACCCGCCTGCAGACCATCGCCCGCCGCGCCACGATCTCCCTCACCGCCGCAGCCGTCCTGGCCGGCGGAGGCCTCGCCACGGCCGGGTCCGCCTCGGCGGCACCGAAGTCGACGCTGACCGTGGTCAAGCAGGTGGACGCCCTGAAGTCGTCGGTGGCGGACCGCAAGGAGAACACCACCGACCGCAAGGAAAGCGTCTCCACGCGCAAGGAGAGCACGACCGACCGCAAGGAATCGGTCACCTCCCGCAAGGAGAACGTCACCGACCGCAAGGAATCCGTGTCCACGCGCAAGGAATCGGTGCTGGACCGCAAGGAAACCGTCTCCGCCGAGAAGGAACGCTGAGCCGAACGACCGCGCGAACCCCCCGACGAAACGGCACCGCCACCCCCGGGCGGTGCCGTTTCGGCGTTCCCGGGCCGTCGCGGGCCCGGCGCGGGTTCCGCGCCGATCCGCGACCCCTCGCGACCTCCTCCCGGGCAGCGGACGGCAGGGGCGTGACCCCCTCGCGCTGCCGGTTGCCGGTGGTGAGAGGATCGCGACGGAGCAGTCGCCAGCACAGCCGACCTCAGGAGCTTTTCGTGGCAGGTGCCGCCGGTCAGGAGTACGACGTCGTCATCCTCGGAGGAGGTAGTGGGGGCTACGCGGCCGCACTGCGCGCCGCCGAGCTGGGCCTCTCGGTGGCCCTCGTGGAGAAGGACCTGCTGGGCGGGACGTGCCTGCACCGCGGGTGCATCCCCACCAAGGCCCTGCTGCACGCCGCCGAGGTGGCCGACACCGCCAAGGAGTCCGAGGCGTTCGGTGTCCGGGCGTCCTTCGAGTCCATCGACATGGCCGGGGTCAACAAGTACAAGGACGGCATCATCGCCCGCCTGTACAAGGGCCTGCAGGGGCTGGTGAAGTCCCGCAAGGTCGAGCTCGTCGCCGGCACGGGCCGGCTCGTGGCCAAGAACACCGTCGAGGTCGACGGCACGCGCTACACCGGCAGGAACGTGGTCCTCGCCTCGGGCTCGTACTCCCGCAGCCTGCCCGGTCTGGAGATCGGCGGCCGGGTCGTGACCAGCGAGCAGGCGCTCGCACTGGACTCGGTGCCCCAGAAGGTGATCGTCCTCGGCGGCGGCGTCATCGGCGTGGAGTTCGCCAGCGTCTGGCGCTCCTTCGGCGCCGACGTCACCATCGTCGAGGCCCTGCCCCACCTGGTGCCGCTGGAGGACGAAGCCGCGAGCAAGGCCCTCGAGCGGGCCTTCCGCAAGCGCGGCATCAAGTTCTCCCTGGGCGTGCGGTTCAAGGGTGTCGAGCAGAACGACTCCGGGGTCGTCGTGACCCTCGAGGACGGCAAGACGTTCGACGCCGACCTGCTGCTGGTCGCCGTCGGCCGCGGCCCGAACACCGCCGGCCTCGGGTACGAGGAACAGGGCATCACGATGGACCGCGGTTTCGTCCTGACCGACGAGCGGCTGCGGACCAACATCGAGGGTGTGTACGCCGTGGGCGACATCGTCCCGGGGCTGCAGCTGGCGCACCGCGGTTTCCAGCAGGGCATCTTCGTCGCCGAGGACATCGCCGGCCTGGACCCGCAGCCGATCGACGAGCTCGGCATCCCCAAGGTGACCTACTGCGAACCCGAGGTCGCCTCCGTCGGGCTCACCGAGGCCAAGGCGCGCGAGAAGTTCGGCGACGTCGAGGTCGTCGAGTACAACCTGGGTGGCAACGGCAAGAGCCAGATCCTCGGCACCACCGGTTTCGTGAAGCTGGTGCGCCAGAAGGACGGTCCGGTCGTGGGCGTCCACATGGTCGGTTCCCGGATGAGCGAGCAGGTCGGCGAGGCCCAGCTCATCGTCAACTGGGAGGCCTACCCCGAGGACGTGGCCGCGCTCGTGCACACGCACCCGACGCAGAACGAGGCGGTCGGCGAGGCGTTCCTGGCCCTGGCCGGCAAGCCGTTGCACTCGCACTCCTGAGCCACCCCCGAGACCTGGAACCCGCGGCGTCCCCTGGCGCCGGAGAACGTCCGTGAGGAGAACCGAAGAGATGTCGAACTCGGTGCAGATGCCCGCTCTCGGCGAGAGCGTGACCGAGGGCACCGTCACGCGGTGGCTGAAGAACGTCGGCGACACCGTCGAGGTGGACGAGCCCCTGCTGGAGGTGTCCACCGACAAGGTCGACACCGAGATCCCCTCCCCGATCGCCGGCACCCTGCTGGAGATCCTCGTCCCCGAGGACGAGACCGCCGAGGTCGGCGCCGACC
>NZ_JBJLSI010000011.1:0-140998 GCF_050871945.1 Kineococcus deserti
CCCCCCCCCCCCCCCCCCCCCCCCCCCCCCCCCCCCCCCCCCCCCCCCCCCCCCCCCCCCCCCCCCCCCCCCCCCCCCCCCCCCCCCCCCCCCCCCCGGGCTGCCGCCCGAAGCGGTCAGCACGCGGGGCCCGGAGGGCTCGACGACGATCCCGCCGTAGACCTCCCGGTCGAGCACGGCGGCCCGCAGTGCGGCGGCGTCGGGATAGGTCCGCGGGGCGAAGGCGTCGGGGTCCTGCCGCACCAGTCCGGTCGTGACCGCCGCGACCGCCGGCGGCGGCCCGGCCGCGCCGACCGGCACCGCGTGCGGGGCCGACTTGGCGGCGGGCAGGGCCAGGGCGGTGAAGAGGGTGGCCACCACGACCGGCAGGGCGATCAGGGCCACGAGCACCGCGGTCAGAGTGCGCGGCGGGTGGCCGGTGGGACGGTGGGACGCGCTGGTACGGATCTTCGACATCTCGGACATGACGACTCCTCAGCGACCGACTGCAGCACCGCAGTTCCCCAACCGTAGATATCCTCAGATGAGGAAGTCAACGTTCGAGGAGGAGACGTGACCGACGAACTCGCCAGGCGGCCCAGCGGTCGGCGGCGCGGCGACAGCGGCACCCGCGCCGCGATCCTGCAGGCGGCCCGCGAGCAGTTCGCCATCCACGGCTACCGCGGCGCGACGATGCGGACCATCGCCGCGGCCGCCGGGGTCGACCCCGCGCTGATCCGGCACTTCCACGGCAGCAAGGACGAGTTGTTCGCCGCCACCGTCGACTTCCCCTCCGCCGCCCTGGACCGGGTGCTGGCCGCCCTGGCCGGTGACCACGACGGGCTCGGGGAGCGTGTCGCGCGCGTCTACCTCGGCCTGTGGGAGGACCCGGAGACGTCGGCGCCACTGCTGGCGGTGTTCCGCTCGGCGGTCGGCAGCGAGCGGGCGGCGGGGTTGCTGCGCGAGTTCCTGCGCGGCCGGGTCCTGAGCCGGGTCGCACCGAACCTGGGCGTGGAGTCCTCCGAGCTGCGCACCACGCTGGCCGTCTCCCACCTGCTCGGTACGGCCGTCGCGCGCTACGTGCTGCGGGTGCCGCCGCTGGCGGACCTGGAGACCGAGGAACTGGTCGCCGTCCTGGCCCCGGCCATCCAGCGCTACCTCACCGGGCCCCTGCCCACGGGCGGGGATCAGGCGTAGGCCGTGCCGCCGGAGATCCCGAAGAACTCCTCCAGCGTGGCCACACCCCGACCGGCCATCTGCCCGAGCAGGTCGGTCCCCACCCAGCGCCAGTGCCAGGGTTCGGGGTCGTACCCGGTGATGCCGGTCAGCCCGTCGGGGTAGCGCAGCAGGAACCCGAACCGCCCGGCGTTCGCCTGCAGCCACGCCGACTCCGGCGTCTGGCCGAAGCAGTTCTCCAGCAGGCAGCCCGGTCGGCTGCTGCCGCCGAAGTCGACGGCCAGGCCGGTCTGGTGCTCGCTGAAGCCCGGCCGGGCCGACAGGCTCTCGGCGCTCTCCAGGCCGTTGCGGGCCACCGCGCTGTCGTGCACCGACCGCTGCCGGTCGTAGGAGCGGTACCCGCTGGTGACGCTCAACGCCACGCCGTCGGCCGCGGCGGCGTCCAGCAGCGCCTGCAGGTCGCCGGCGATGACGGCCGCGACCTCCCGGCCGCCCACCACGGCCAGCGCCGGGGCGTAGTCGATGGGGTTCAGCGGGTGCTGCTTGTTGACGACGACCCACGGGCTGGCGGCCTCGGTCGTGGAGAACACCGGCGCCTGGGGCGAGGCGGCGGAAGTGGGAGCCGGAGTGGGAGCCGGAGCCGCGGCCGCCGCCGGGAGGGAGTCCTGCGCCGCCGGGTCGACGACCGCCCCGGTGCCACCCGTTCCCAGCTGGGTCACCAGGACGCCGCCGCTCACCCCGGCCGCGACGAGGCCGACGAGCAGGGCCCGCCGCGCCACGACGCTGTCGCGGCTGAACCGGCGGGTGCCGTCGGGCAGGACCTCGGGGGCGAACGGGGATCGCCGCCTCCGGTCCGTGTCGGTCATGCCGGTGATTCTTCCAGCGCGGCGCGCGGGGCCCGCGCGCCGCGCCGGAAGATCACTCACGCGGTGATGCTGTGTTCACCCGCCGTCAGTTCCCGCTCCGCCCCGTCCGGCAGCCGCAGCACCGCGGTGGTGCCCTCGGGAACGGTGACGTCGACGCTGAAGCCGGTCGGCTCGTCGCGCCAGTGCACGGCCAGCCGGCCGTGCGGGGTCTGCAGCGCCCCCCGCGCCCAGCTCAGCCCACCGCCGGGCTGCGGGGCGATCAGCGACCGGGCGTAGCCGGGTTCCAGCGGGGAGATGCCGGCGACGACGCGGTGCAGCCAGTCGGCGACCGCACCGAGGGCGTAGTGGTTGAAGCTGGTCATCTGGCCGGGGTTGATGGTGCCGTCGGGCAGCATCGAGTCCCAGCGTTCCCAGATGGTGGTCGCCCCCATCGTCACCGGGTACAGCCACGACGGGCAGCCCTCCTCCAGCAGCAGCCGGTACGCCTCCTCCAGGTGGCCGGTCGACGTGAGCGCGTCGGTGACGTACGGGGTGCCGGCGAACCCGGTGGAGACCCGGTAGCCGGCCTTGGCCACGAGCTCGGCCAGCCGGTCGCCGGCGCGCCGGCGCAGTTCGCCCTCGAGCAGGCCGAACTCGATCGCCAGGGCGTAGACGGTGGCGCAGTCGGACTGGACCCTGCCGTCCTCCTCGACGTAGTGCTCACCGAAGGCCTGCCGCAGCCGGTGGGCCAGGGCGTCGAACTCCTCCGCGTCCTGCGTGTGACCCAGCACGCGGGCGATGTCGGTCAGGGTGCGCGCGCTGCGGTAGGCCGCAGCGGTGGAGACGACGCCCTTGTCGGCCTTGGCCGCGGCCGGGTCGTCCGGCGGGGCGTCCGGGTCCAGCCAGTCGGCGAACTGGAACCCGGTGTCCCACAGACCCGTCGGCGACAGGAGCGAGGCAACGCGGCGCACGTGCGCGGCGGCGGCGGGGTAGGACTCGGCCAGGGCGTCGCGGTCGCCGTAGGCCTGCCACAACGTCCAGGGCAGCCAGACCGCGACGTCGGACCAGAAGCAGGTCGTGTCCGGGGTTCCCCGGAACGCCTTCGGCGGGGAGAACTTCAGCACGTCCGGGACGACGTACGGGGTGATCCCCTGGTTGTGGGCCTGCTCGGCGTCCAGGTCGCGCAGCCAGTCGCGCAGGAACGCCGACACGTCGAACAGGTAAGCCGCACTGGGCCCGAAGACCGCGAGGTCACCGGTCCACCCCAGCCGCTCGTCGCGTTGCGGGCAGTCGGTCGGGACGTCCAGGAAGTTGCCCTTGGTCCCCCACACGACGTTGCGGTGCAGCTGGTTGACCAGTTCGTGGGAGCACTCGAACTCCCCGGTGCGGGTCAGCTGGGAGTGCACGACGACGGCCTCGAGGTCGTCGGTGGTGAGCTCGCCGGGCCAGCCGTCGACCTCGGCGTACCGGAACCCGTGGAAGGTGAACGTGGGTTCGAAGGTGTCCTGCTCGCCCGACAGCACGAACCGGTCGGTGGCCTCGGCGGTGCGCAGCGGCCGGGTCCCGAGTTCCCCGTGCTCGAGGACCTCCGCGTGCCTGACGGTGATCGTCGTTCCGGCCTCGCCGGTCACGGTGAACCGCAGCCAGCCGACGAGGTTCTGCCCGAAGTCGACCAGCGTCCTGCCGCTGGGCGAGGTCGTGACGGCGACGGGTCGCACGACCTCCTGCCGGCGGACGGGCGGGCCGACGAGCTCGGTGAGCCGGCCGGTGTCGAACTCCAGGGCGTGCACGCCGCTCCAGCCCTCGGCGGGGCCGTCGACCGCGGCCCAACGCGGCTCGCGCAGCCGGGCGTCGATCGTCTGGCCGTCGTAGATCTCGTCCGCCAGCACCGCCGACGGCCGGGCCTGCCAGTCAGGTCCGGTGGCGACGACCTGTTCGTGGCCGTCGGCGAACCGCACCTCGAGCTGGGCGAACGCGCCGATCTCCTTCGAGTACAGCCCGGAGTGCCCGCTCCAGGCGAGCCGGCCGACGGCCCACCCCTTGCCCGTCGCCAGTCCGAGCACGTGCTCGCCCGGGGTGAGTCGCGCCGTGACGTCGTGGCTGACGTAGCGCAGCCGCCACTCGTAGCTGCTCCAGCCCGGGGTCAGGACGTCCTCCCCCACCGGGCTCCCGTCGAGGTGAGGTTCCACCACCCCGAGGGCGGTCAGGTGCAGGACGGCCGAGACCACCTCCCCGTGGCCGTCGTCGAGGGTGAACCGGGTGCGCAGCAGGGGCGCCTGCTGCACCTCGTCGGCGGCGATCATCGCTGCGTGCCAGCGTGGGGACATCGAGTGGTTCCTCCAGGTTCGGTTTCAGCCCTTGACGGCGCCGGACGTCATGCCGGCGACGATCTGGCGGTTGAAGAACAGGTACATGACCAGCGGTGGGACGGTGATGAGCAGGATGTCCATGAACAGCAGGTTGTAGGACGTCAGGTCCTGGCTCTGGAAGTTGAACAGCGTCAGCTGGACCGTGGCCCCGGCGTCACCGGGCAGGAAGTACAGCGGTGTCTGGAAGTCGTTGAAGACGTTGACCGACTGCACCAGGACGACCGTGACCAGCACGGGGCGCAGCAGCGGCAGGACCACCTGGAAGAACAGGCGCAGCGGGCCGGCTCCGTCGAGGACGGCCGCCTCGTCGAGTTCTCGCGGGATGCCGGAGATGAAGGCGCGGAACAGCAGGATGGTGAAGGACAGGCCGAACGCGACCTCGACGAGGATGAGCCCGGGCATCGTGGCGAACAACCCGAGCCGCTGCAGCACCCAGATCGTCGGGACGACGGCCGGCGGCATGATCAGCCCACTGAGCACCAGGAAGTTGATCAGCCCGTTCCAGCGCGTCGCCCGGCGCTGCAGGACGAAGGCGACCATGGCGCCCAGCACCACCAGCAGCGTCACGCTGGTGACGGTGAGCACCGTGGAGTTGATGAAGGCGATGACGAGGATGTAGTCGCGGGCCTGCACCACCTCCACGAGGTTCTGCCAGAGCCGGAACTCCTCCGGCAGGGCGAACCGCAGTTCCGAGGCCTGCTGGGCGTCCATGAGGGCGACGAGCAGGATGAAGACGAACGGCACGACGAAGACGACGACGCTGACGACGATGGCCAGGCCGCCGACGCCGTAGCGGTAGAGGGCGGCGCGGGCACCACCGACGCGACCACCACGGGCCACCGGGGCATCGGTTCCCCGCGCGTCGGTCCCGTCCACCGGGGCGACCGTGGAACTCACAACTCCACCTCCCGGCGGGCCAGGAACCGCGTCAGCGGCAGGACGATGGCCGTCACGGCGATGAACAGGATGACGTTGCCCGCGGTCGACAACCCGTAGAAACCGGCCTGGTACTGCTTGTAGATGACCGAGGCGATGACGTCGGAGGTGAACCCCGGGCCGCCGCGAGTCATCGTCCAGATGAGGTCGAAGGACCGCAACCCGCCGATGAGGGACAGGGTGACGACCGTCGAGGTGGCCGGCCACGACAGCGGGAAGATGACGTTCCGGAACAGCGTCCACGACCCGGCGCCGTCGACCCGGGCGGCCTCGTGGTACTCGCGCGGGATGGAGACGATGCCGGCCATGTAGATGAGCGTGGCCAGCCCGACGCCCTTCCAGACGTCGACGAGCGCGACCGACAGCAGGGCGATCGAGGGGTCGACGAGCCACCCCGGCCCGTCGATCCCGAACACGGCCAGCGCGGAGTTGATCGCGCCCCGGGTCGGGTCCATGAGCACCTGGAAGGTGATGCCGACGCCGACGGTCGAGACCAGGACGGGGAAGAACACGACGGCGCGCAGGTAACCGCGGCCCACGATCTGCGAGGTCAGCAGCATGCCCAGGGCCAGGCCGAGCACGACCTTGGCGCCGGAGGTGATGACCGCGTAGACGAAGGTGTTGACGAAACCCCGCGTCAGCGCCGGCTCGCTGAAGAACTGGACGAAGTTGTCGAGTCCGATGAACTGGGAGTCGAAGACCGTCCAGCGGGTGAGGGCGAAGTAGAACGAGGCGAACGTCGGCACGAGGAACAGGACCCCGTAGACGATCGCGGCAGGCAGGTAGAACCACCCGGGGTAGGGACTGCGCCGCCGCCGCGTCGCCGGGACGCCGGGACGCGCGCGGGGTGGTGCGACTGTCGTGGCCACGCGGGTCACCTCCTGTGGTGGACCCGTTCCGGTCGCGGGGACCGGAGCGGGTGCGGGTGTACCGGGCGGGACATCGGTGTTCCGCGCCGGCCGGGTCTCACCAACCTTCGAGGCCGAGCTGCTGAGCCTGCTTCTCGACGTCCTGGTCGTACAGGGCGGCACCGTCGGCGGCCGAGCGGATGCCCGACCCGATCTCCACCGTGATCTGCTCCAGGCTGGGCCCCTTCACCGGCGAGAGGAACTCCAGCGCCGGGGACTGCGCATCCTGGTCGAAGTAAGCCTGCACGTCCGTGGTCACCGGGGGCACGTCCTCGGGCAGTTCGCAGCCCTCGGCGAGGAAGGGCCCGGTCGGCGAGACCTCGGCCACCAGTGCGGCGCATCCTTCGGGGGTGGTGAGGAAGTCCTGCAGCTGACGTGCCGCCTCGAGCTTGTCGCCCTCGGTGGTCTTGGGGATGTACAGGCCGTCGGGGTACCAGGCCGTGAGCCCGTTGGTGGCGGGGTCGTCGCCGGGCAG
Organism: Kineococcus deserti; assembly: GCF_050871945.1. Taxonomy (NCBI): domain Bacteria; kingdom Bacillati; phylum Actinomycetota; class Actinomycetes; order Kineosporiales; family Kineosporiaceae; genus Kineococcus; species Kineococcus deserti. The sequence continues at coordinate 6,689 of NZ_JBJLSI010000011.1, forward strand.
GGCGAAGAAACCGACGTCCTCGACGGCCTCGGGCGCGACGACCTGCAGCGTGCTGATGTTGCCGCTGAGCATGGGGTACATGGCCCCCCGGCCGTCCGCCAGCAGGCGCATGCCGTCCTCGAGACCCGCCGAGGCGAAGTCGGCGTTCAGCAGTTGCTTGTCGTGCACCTCCTGCAGGTGCTCGAAACCCCGGATGGCGACCGGGTCACCGGCGTACTTGGCTCGGTTGGCGGTGTAGTCCTCGGCCCAGTTCGGCTCGGCGGCGCTGACGTTGTGGAAGTCGCCGAGCACGAACAGCTGCGAGGTCCAGGTGTCCTGGTACGTCTGGATGACGGGCGCGATGCCGGCCGCCTTGATCTGCTCCGCGACGGCGATGAACTCCGCCCAGGTCCGGGGAACCTGCACGCCGACCTGCTCGAAGACCCGGCGGTTGTACATGACGCCACCGCCGAAGGCGTTGCCGTAGGGCACGCCGTAGACGTCCTCGCCCACCGACACCTGCGGCACGAAGGCGTCGTCGACCTTGCCGGCGGTGTCGTCCTCCACCGGGGTGAGGTTGTTGGCCGGGGCGATCTGCTGGAACAGCGAGCCCGAGTTGTAGTTGAAGATGTCGGCCATGCTGCCGGTCTGCAGGCGGGTCTTGACGAGGTTGTCGCCCTCACCACCGCCGGGCCGGCCCTCGATGTTCACGGTGATGTCCGGGTGCTGCTCGTTGAAGGCCTCGACGACGGCCTGGGCGCGGAGCTGGTCGTCCTGGTCGCTGCCGGTCAACCAGGTGATCGTCGTACCTCCCTCGCCGCCCTCGCCGCCGTCGTCGGAGGAGCCGAGGCTGCCGGCGCTGCAGGCCGTCAGGGGGGCCAGGGTGAGGGCCACCGCGAGAGCGAGGGCGCGTCGCAAGGGACTCGTGGAACGGATGGTGCGTGTCACTGATCGTCTCCTCTTCGAGACCACGGACCGGCGGCCGTGCCGGTGCTTCACCGCCTGACACGATTCAACGCGGTAGCCCGAGTTTGGGGAGGTCCAGGCGGATGAGTCAAGGTCCCCGCGACTTCTTTTCCGACGGACGTTCCTGCAGAACAGCCGGGACAACGCTTACCGACGACGGATGAGGTCGGTCGGAGCAGGACGACCCGCCGCGGCGACTTCGGCGCGGGCAGCTTGTGAAACGTGTCAAAGACGGTCTACGGTGGTTCCACCCCCCGACGGAGTGGAGTGACCTGGAGTGAGGCGACCATGACGATCCCCGAACACACCCGCGCACGAGCTCTCGCCGCGCTGCGCGAGCAGACCATCGAACTACCTTCCTGGGCGTTCGGGAACTCCGGCACCCGGTTCAAGGTGTTCGGCACCCCCGGTACCCCGCGCGACCCGTTCGAGAAGATCAGCGACGCCGCGCAGGTGCACCAGTACACCGGCATCGCCCCCCGCGTCTCCCTGCACATCCCCTGGGACCTCGTCGACGACTACGGCAAGCTCGCCGCCCACGCCGCCGACTCCGGCGTGGCGATCGGCATGATCAACTCGAACCTGTTCCAGGACGACGACTACAAGTTCGGCTCCCTGACCCACCCGGACGCGAAGGTGCGCGCCAAGGCGATCGCCCACCACGCCGAGTGCGTGGAGGTCATGCGCGCCACGGGCTCGAAGGAGCTGAAGCTGTGGCTGCCCGACGGCATCAACTACCCCGGCCAGGACGACCTGCGCGACCGTCAGGAACGCCTGGCCGAGTCGCTGCAGCAGATCTACGCCCTGCTGGACGACGACCACCGGCTGGTGCTGGAGTACAAGTTCTTCGAGCCGGCCTTCTACGCCACCGACATCCCCGACTGGGGCACCTCGCTGCTGCACTGCCTGGCCCTGGGCGAGCGGGCCAAGGTGGTGCTGGACACCGGTCACCACGCCCCGGGCACCAACATCGAGTTCATCGTGGTGCAGTTGCTGCGGGCTGGGAGGCTGGGGGCGTTCGACTTCAACTCCCGCTTCTACGCCGACGACGACCTGATGGCCGGGGCGGCCGACCCGTTCCAGCTGTTCCGGATCATGTACGAGATCGTCCGCGCCGACGCCCTGAAGCCCTCGAGCGGGGTGAACTTCATGCTGGACCAGTGCCACAACGTCGAGGAGAAGATCCCCGGCCAGATCCGCTCGGTCACCAACGTCCAGGCCGCCACCGCCAAGGCCCTGCTGGTCGACCGCGAGGCGCTGACTGCCGCGCAGCACGCCGGGGACGTCCTGGGCGCCAACGACGTGTTCATGGACGCCTACCACACCGACGTGCGGCCGTTGCTGGCCGAGCTGCGCGAGTCGATGGGCCTGGCCCCGGACCCGATGGCCGCGTTCAAGGCCTCCGGGTACCTGCAGCAGGTCGCCACCGACCGCGTCGGTGGCCAGCAGGCGGGATGGGGAGCATGAGCACGGTCAGCAGCACCGTCACGGAACTCCTCCAGCGGTCCAACCGGCTGGGCGCGGATCCGCGGTTCACCAACTACGCCGGCGGCAACACCTCCGCCAAGGGCACGGCGACCGACCCGGTCACGGGTGCCGACGTGGAACTGCTGTGGGTCAAGGGTTCCGGCGGGGACCTGGGCACGCTGACCGAGCAGGGCCTGGCCGTCCTGCGGCTGGACCGCGTCCAGGCGCTGAGGGACGTCTACCCCGGGGTGGAGCGCGAGGACGAGATGGTCGCCGCGTTCGACTACTGCCTGCACGGCAAGGGCGGCGCGGCGCCCTCGATCGACACCGCCATGCACGCCCTGGTCGATGCCGCGCACGTGGACCACCTCCACCCCGACGCCGGCATCGCGATCGCCTGCGCCGCCGACGGCCCGGACCTGACCGCCAAGGTCTTCGGCGACAAGGTCGTCTGGGTCCCCTGGCGCCGCCCCGGCTTCCAGCTCGGCCTGGACATCGCCGCGATCAAGGAGGCGAACCCGCAAGCGATCGGCACGATCCTGGGCGGGCACGGCATCACCGCCTGGGGCGACACCTCGGCCGAGGCCGAGGCCAACTCGCGGTGGATCATCGAGACCGCCCAGGCATACCTGACGGCCAACTCGGTGGCCGAGCCGTTCGGCCCGGTCCTGCACGGCTACGAGCCGCTGCCGCAGGACGAGCGGCGGGCCCGGGCCGCGGCGCTGGCCCCGGTGATCCGTGGGATCGCTTCGCACGACGCACCGCAGGTCGGGCACTTCACCGACGCGGAGGTGGTGCTGGACTTCCTGTCCCGCGAGCAGCACCCCCGGCTGGCGGCGCTCGGAACCTCCTGCCCGGACCACTTCCTGCGCACCAAGGTCAAACCCCTGGTGCTGGACCTGCCGGCCACCGCCGACCTGGATGCGGCGATCACCCGGCTGCGTGAGCTGCACGAGCAGTACCGGGTGGACTACCAGGCCTACTACGACCGGCACGCCACCCCCGACTCCCCCGCCATCCGCGGCGCCGACCCGCTCATCGTCCTGGTGCCGGGAGTCGGGATGTTCTCCTACGGCAAGGACGCCCAGACCGCCCGGGTGGCCGGGGAGTTCTACGTCAACGCGATCAACGTGATGCGCGGCGCCGAAGGCGTCTCCACCTACGCCCCGATCGAGGAGGCGGAGAAGTTCCGCATCGAGTACTGGGCCCTGGAGGAGGCCAAGCTCCAGCGCATGCCGAAGCCCAGGCCGCTGGCCACCCGCATCGCGCTGGTCACCGGCGCCGCCTCCGGCATCGGCAAGGCCATCGCCACCCGGCTGGCCGCCGAGGGCGCCTGCGTCGTCGTCGCCGACCTGGACCTGACCAAGGCCCGACAAGCGGCCAAGGAGCTGGGCTCGAGCGACGTCGCGATCGGCGTGGCCGCCGACGTGTCGAACCCCGACGCGGTCAAGGCCGCGATCGACGAGGCCGTGCTGGCCTTCGGCGGTCTGGACCTCATCGTCAACAACGCCGGCCTGTCGATCTCCAAACCGCTGCTGGAGACCACCGAGAAGGACTGGGACCTGCAGCACGACGTCATGGCCAAGGGTTCCTTCCTGGTCTCCCAGGCCGCCGCGCGGGTGCTCATCAGTCAGGGGCTGGGCGGGGACATCGTCTACATCGCCTCGAAGAACTCGGTGTTCGCCGGGCCGAACAACATCGCCTACTCCGCGGTCAAGGCCGACCAGGCCCACCAGGTCCGGTTGCTGGCCGCCGAGCTGGGCGAGCACGGCATCAAGGTCAACGGCGTCAACCCCGACGGGGTGGTGCGCGGGTCGGGGATCTTCGCCGGCGGCTGGGGCGCCCAGCGCGCGGCGACCTACGGCATCCCCGAGGAGGAACTCGGGAAGTTCTACGCCCAGCGGACCCTGCTCAAGCGCGAGGTCCTGCCCGAGCACGTCGCGAACGCGGTGTTCGTCCTGACCGGGGGCGAGTTGTCGCATACCACCGGTCTGCACGTCCCCGTCGACGCCGGCGTCGCCGCCGCCTTCCTGCGATAGGAGTTCCGTCGATGTCCGTCCACATCGCCGTGGACCTGGGGGCCTCCAGCGGCCGTGTCATGGTCGGCACGGCCGCGGCGGGGACGCTGGAACTCGCCGAGGTCCACCGCTTCCCCAACGGCCCCGTGCCCGTCGCCGGGTCCCTGTTCACCGACGCCGTCGGGTTGTGGCAGCAGATCCGCACCGGGCTGCGCGCGGTGGCCCGCCGTTCCCCCGACGCCGCGACGGTGGCGGTCGACACCTGGGCCGTCGACTACGGTCTGCTGGCCGCCGACGGCACGCTGCTGGGAACTCCCCGGCACTACCGCGACGCACGCACCGACGGCGTCGCCGACCGCGTCCTCGCCCGGGTCCCGGGTTCGCAGCTGTACCGGCGCAACGGCTTGCAGCACCTGCCGTTCACGACGGTCTACCAGCTGATCGCCGAGGCCGGGGGCCCGCTGCTCGACGTCGCCGAGCGGCTGCTCCTGCTGCCGGACCTCATCGGCTACTGGCTCAGCGGCGTCCAGGGCGCCGAGGCGACCAACGCCTCGACCACCGGGTTGGCCGACGTGCGGACCGGGCGCTGGGCCGACGACCTCGTCACCCTGGCCGGGATCCGCGCCTCGCTGCTGCCCCCGGTCCACGACCCCGGCGCGGTGCTCGGCGGGCTGCGCGCGGACGTGCTGGCCGACACCGGCCTGTCGCCGGCGACCACCCTGGTCGCGGTCGGCTCGCACGACACCGCCTCGGCCGTCGTCGGCGTTCCCGCCGCCGACGAGCAGTTCGCCTACATCGCGTGCGGCACGTGGGGGCTGGTCGGCGTCGAACTCGAGCACCCGGTGCTGTCCGGGGAGTCGTTCGCCGCGAACTTCACCAACGAACGCGGTGTCGACGGCCGCATCCGCTACCTGCGCAACGTCATGGGGCTGTGGGTGCTGCAGCAGTGCGTGGCCGAGTGGGAACGCGAGGGGCGTGCCGACCTCGGTGAGCTCCTGGCCGCCGCGGCCGACGTCCCCGCCGGTGGCCCGGTCGTCGACATCGACGCCCCGGTGTTCCTGGCGCCCGGGCCGATGGTCGACCGGGTCCGCGCCGCGGTGACCGACCGTCGGCCACCGGCGGGACGGGCCGAGGTCGTGCGCTGCGTGCTCGACAGCCTGGCCGACGCGTTCGCCCGCACCGTGCGCGACGCCGTCCGGCTGTCCGGCCACGACGTCCGCGCCGTCCACCTCGTCGGTGGCGGTGCCCGCAACGGGTTGCTGTGCCAGCTCACCGCGAACGCGTGCGGACTGCCCGTGGTGGCCGGTCCCGTCGAGGCGACCGCCCTCGGCAACGTCCTCGTCCAGGCCCGGGCGGCCGGTGATCTGCAGGGGTCGCTGGAGACGCTGCGCGCCCTCGTCCGGCAGACTGCCGAGCTCCCCGTGTTCACCCCCCGAAACACCCCCGCAGGAGTGTCGTGAAGCGTCAGGTCCCCGATCCCCGTGAGCTGCTGGACCTCATCCAGTTCAAGAAGCCCGAACTCAACGCCAGGAACCGCCGCCTGCAGTCGGCCCTGACCATCGAGGACCTGCGCCGCATCGCCAAGCGCCGCACCCCCAAAGCCGCCTTCGACTACACCGAGGGCGCCGCCGAAGGGGAGATCTCCCTGGCCCGGGCCCGGCAGGCCTTCACCGACGTGGAGTTCCACCCCTCGATCCTGCACGACGTCTCCGAGGTCGACACCTCCACCACCGTCTTCGGCGGCCCCTCCGCGATGCCCTTCGGCATCGCCCCCACCGGCTTCACCCGCCTCATGCAGTCCGAGGGCGAGGTCGCCGGAGCCGGCGCCGCCGGGGCGGCCGGCATCCCCTTCACCCTGTCGACCCTGGGCACCACCACCATCGAGGGCGTCAAGGCGGCCAACCCCACCGGCCGCAACTGGTTCCAGCTGTACGTCATGCGCAAGCGGGAGATCAGCTACGGGCTGGTCGAGCGCGCCGCCGCCGCCGGCTTCGACACCCTCATGTTCACCGTCGACACCCCCATCGCCGGGGCCCGGCTGCGCGACAAGCGCAACGGCTTCTCCATCCCACCGCAGCTGACCGCCTCCACCATCCTGGACGCCATCCCCCGGCCCTGGTGGTGGTTCGACTTCCTCACCACGCAGAAGTTGGAGTTCGCCTCCCTGACCGAGACCGGCGGCACCGTGGGTGAGCTGCTGGACTACGCGATGGACCCCTCCATCGACTACGACGACCTGGCCACCATCCGCGCCATGTGGCCGGGCAAGCTGGTCGTCAAGGGCGTCCAGAACGTCCCCGACGCCAAGAGGCTCACCGACCTGGGCGTGGACGGCATCGTCCTGTCCAACCACGGCGGCCGGCAGCTGGACCGCGCCCCCATCCCCTTCCACCTGCTGCCCGCCGTCGTCAAGGAGGTCGGCCACCACACCGAGGTCGCCCTGGACACCGGCATCATGAACGGCGCCGACGTCGTGGCCTCGATCGCGCTGGGCGCCAAGTTCACCCTCGTGGGGCGGGCCTACCTGTACGGGCTGATGGCCGGCGGCCGCCAGGGCGTGGACCGCGCCATCGCGATCCTGTCCGAGCAGGTCAGCCGCACCATGCGGCTGCTGGAGGTGGGCAGCGTCGCCGAACTGACCCCTGCCCACGTCACCCAGCTGCAACGCCTGGTCCCGCGGGCGGTCCCCCACCCCTGAGCCGACTCCCCGGTGACCGTGCACGGTTCCCCGTGCACGGTCACCGGGGGGCTGGTCAGGCGACGCCGAGCGCCTGCTTGAGCGGGTCGATGCCGAAGTAGACGACGAACAGCGCCGCGACGATCCACATCACCGGGTGCACGAGCCGCGCCTTGCCGCGCGCCACCTTCAGCACGACGAAGGCGACGAACCCCGCGCCGATGCCCGCGCTGATCGAGTAGGTGAACGGCATGAGCACGATGGTCAGGAACGCCGGCAGGGCGATCTCGAGGTCGGCCCAGTCGATGCCCTTGACCTGGGTCATCATGAGGAAGCCGACGACGACGAGGGCCGGGGTGGCCGCCTCGTAGGGAACGATCGAGACGGCCGGCGCCAGGAACGTCGTGAGCAGGAACGCCACACCGGTGACGACGCTGGCCAGCCCCGTCCGCGCTCCTTCGCCGACACCGGTGGCCGACTCGATGAAGCTCGTGTTGCTGGACACGCCCCCGGCGCCACCGGCGGCCGCGGCCAGGGAGTCGACGACGAGGATGCGGCGCATGCGCGGCGGGTTGCCGTCCGCGTCCAGCAGCTCGCCCTCGGCGCCGATGGCCACGACGGTGCCCATGGTGTCGAAGAAGTCCGCCAGCAGCAGGGTGAAGACGAGCAGGACGACGGTCACCCAGCCGATGCGCTCGAACGAGCCGAGCAGGGAGAACTGCCCGAGGGTGGCGAAGTCGGGGGCCGAGACCCACTGCTCGGGCAGGGCCGGGACGTTCAGCCCCCAGGCCCGCGGGTTGACGACCGACCCGTCGGCCCCCGTCCGCGGGCCCAGGTGCGCGATCGCCTCGACGACCAGGGCCAGCACCGTCGCGGCGACGATGCCGCCGAGGATGGCGCCGCGCACGCCGCGGGCCATGAGCACGATCATCAGCAGCAGGCCGACGACGAACACCAGCGTGGGCCAGCCGGCGAGGAACCCGCCGATGCCCAGCTCGAGCGGGGTGCCGCTGCCGGAGCGGACGAACCCGGCGTCGACCAGGCCGACGATGGTGATGAACAGGCCGATCCCGACGCTGATCGCCGTCTTCAGCGGGGCCGGCACCGCACGGAACACCGCCTCGCGCAGGCCGGTCAGCACGAGCACCAGGATCACCAGGCCCTCGATGACGACCAGTCCCATGGCGTCGGCCCACGTCATGTCGGGCAGGCTGGCGACGCCGAACGCGAGGAACGCGTTGAGACCCAGGCCGGTCGCCAGCGCCAGCGGGTAGTTCGCGACGAACCCCATGAGCAGCGTCACGACACCGGCCACCAGGGCCGTGCCCGCCGCGACGGCGGCCAGGTCGGGGGCGTCCCCGCCGCCGAGGTAGCGGCCCGTGCCGTCCGGCTGGGTCCCGATGATCAACGGGTTGAGCACGACGATGTAGGCCATCGTGAAGAAGGTGGCCAGGCCGCCACGGATCTCGCGGCCGACGGTGGAACCCCTGGCGCTGATCTCGAAGAAGCGGTCGAGCGCGGACGGGCGGGCGGCGGTGTCGGCCATCGGGACCTCTGGGTTGAACGGGCTCTGCGGGTGGCCGCGCCTTTGGAGCCGGGCCGATCCTGCCAGACCCGCCGGGGTCCGGCTCAGTGCACCGGGGCCACCGGGGAGATCACGATCTCCCGGGCCGGCACGTGCACCCCGGCCCAGGTGGACGACAGCGCCTCGTGCAGCACCGCGCTCGCGGCGCCCAGCGCGCCGGCCTGCTCGCCCGCCTCCCCGAACCGCACGCTCACCGGGTGCACCTCCCGGGCCATCGCCACGGCGAGCCGGCGCTGGACCGCTGCGCGCACCCGGTCCCCGGCGTGCCGCAACCCGCTGCCCCCGAGCACGACCTCGCTGACGTCGACGACGTTGACGACGCCGAAGACCACCCGCGCGATGTCGTCGGCCGCCGCCTCCAGCACGGCGGCCGCGGCCTGGTCACCGCGACCGGCGAGGATCCCGAGCCGGTCGTGGTCGTCCAGGACGCTCCGTTCGGCCAGCAGCAGCCCCGCGCGACGGGCGGCGGGACGACCGACCCGTTCGGCGTAGCGGGTGACGACGGCCGCGGGGGCGGCGACGGCCTCCAGGCACCCGGTGGCCCCGCACGAGCAGGCGGGACCGGCCGGGTCGACGACGAGGTGGCCGATCTCCCCGGCGTTGCCCGACTCCCCCCGCAGGACCTCGTCGCGCACCACCACCCCACCACCGATGCCCGCGCCGACGTGGACGTACAGGAAGCTGCGCCCGGTCCGCCGCGACCGCCACAGGTCGCCCACGGCCGCGGCCGTCGCGTCGTTCTCGACCAGGACGGGCAGTCCGGTGCCCTCGGTCAGCAGGTCGGCGATCGCCACCCCGCGCCAGCCGGGCAGGTTGATCGCCGAACTGCGCACCGGCCCGGCGAAGTCGAGCGGCCCCGGCACGGCGACCCCGACCCCGCACACCGCCTCCGATCCACGGCCGTCGAGCAGCGCCCGCACGACGTCCGCCGCGCGGTCCACCGCGCGTCCGGCGTCGCCGGGCGGCCCGGGCAGCGGCACCCGGTCGACGGTCAGGACCTCCCCCGACAGGTCGAGCAGGACGGCGTCGAGGTGCTCCCGTTCGAACTGCAGACCCACCGCCTGCACCGCTCCGGGCCGCACCGACAGCGCGGTCCGGGGCTTCCCGGCCGTCCGGCCGGCCGGGCGGGACCCGTTGCGCAGCAGCGGCTCCCCCTCCTGCACCAGCCCGCGGTCGAGCAACCGGCGGACGATGTTGGAGACCGTCTGCAGGGTCAGTCCGCTGGCCCCGGCCAGCTCCGTCCGGGACGTGCCCGGGTGGCGCCGGATGCCGTCCAGCACCACGGCCTGGTTGTAGTCACCCACCCAAGGCAGGTTCGTACCGCGTCGCACCGCGCCTCCTCGCGCTCGGCGACCCCGTTGGGATCGTTCTCAGAATCATGCGCCGAAGTCGTTGACACGGTCAATCCACTGGATTTACTTTCCTTCCGGATCGGTGCACCGGAGCTCCTTCCGGCGCACCGCGCCACCAGCCGAGAGTTTCGAGCCACCGCCACGAGGGAGTGGGTTGTGCGTCGTCGTAGCTTCCTGACATACGCCGGACTGGGAGCCGGCACCGTGCTCGGAACCGCTGCCTGCGGTGGCGGTTCGGAGGGCGGGGACTCCGCGAGCGGGGCGATCAAGGTCGCCTACCAGCAGTGGGGTTCCGGCACCGTGATGAAGGACTACCTGGGTTCGGTGAAGACCGCCTACGAGTCGGCCAACGCGGGCAAGACCATGGAACTGGTCCCGATCGTCGCCTCCGAGAACGACTACTACACCAAGCTCCAGCTGATGATGCGCTCCCCGCGCACCTCCCCGGACGTGGTGTACGAGGACACCTTCCTCATCAACTCCGACATCACCGCTGGCTACCTGCAGCCGCTGGACTCGTGGCTGGAGAGCTGGGAGGAGTGGGACCAGTTCCAGGACGTCGCCAAGGGGGCGGCCAAGGCCGCCGACGGCAAGACGTACGGCGTCCCGGACGGCACCGACACCCGCGCGCTGTGGTTCAACAAGCAACTGCTCGTCCAGGCCGGACTGCCCGAGGCGTGGGCCCCGGCCACCTGGGACGACATCCTCGCCGCCTGCCGGCAGATCAAGGGCGCACTGCCGAACGTCACCCCGATCAACGTGTACGCGGGCAAGGCCGCCGGCGAGGCCACCTCCATGCAGGGTTTTGAGATGCTGTTCTACGGCACCGGATCGACGTTGTACGACATCGACCAGGACAAGTGGAACGTCGGCAGCCCGGAGTTCCGCGACACCCTGACGTTCGTCAAGACCCTCTTCGACGAGCAGCTCACCCCGGACCCCTCCGTCGCGCTGGACGCGCAGATCGGCAACCGCGTCGGGGAGGAGTTCCTGCCCGGCGGAACGCTGGCCATCGCCCTCGACGGGTCCTGGGTGTCGAACAACTGGCTGGAGACCGGCGGGGCCCCGTGGCCGCAGTGGGCGGAGACGATGGCCCAGGCCCCGATGCCGACGCGCGACGGTTCGGGCGAGGGCAGCATCTCGATGTCCGGCGGCTGGACGTGGGCGATGACGAAGAACGCGGCGAACGCCGACGACGCGTGGTCGGTCATCTCCACGCTCACCTCCTACGAGAACCAGTTGCGGTACAACATCAACAACGCGTCCGTGGCGGTGCGCAAGGACATCGCCGCCGACCCGGAGTACACCGAGTCCAACCCGACCCTGGAGTTCTTCTCGAGCCTCGTCCCGGTCACCCAGTACCGGCCGCAGAACAGCGAGTACCCGCGCGTCTCCAGCGAGATCCAGGTCGCCATGGAAGCCGTCGTCACCGGCCAGGCCACCCCGTCCGAGGCCGCCGACGCCTACGACGAAGCCGTCAAGGGCATCGTCGGCGAGGACAAGACCGCGACGCTCTGACCACCACGACCAGCAGGAAGGAGGACCCGTGGCCACGATGACGCGACCAGGGGCGCCGGCAGGACCAGAGCTGCGACGCAGAACGCACCCGATCAAGGTCGACATCGCCCGGGCGCTCCCCCTCACCCCGGCCGTCGTGCTGCTGCTGGTGTTCCTGGCGGGCCCGATCCTGTGGTGCGTGTACGCCGCGTTCACCAACACGGCGCTCACCGGCGCGGGGTCGGGCAACACCCAGTTCGTCGGGCTGGACAACTTCCGCCAGGCCTTCGGCAGCGAAGCCTTCAGCAACTCGGTCGTCCTGACCCTCGTCTTCACGGTCCTGTCCGCCGTGGTCGGGCAGAACTGCCTGGGACTGGCCCTGGCGCTGCTGCAGAAGCGCGCCGCCAAGGTCGTGCGGACCCTTGTGGGGATCACCGTCATCGGCGCCTGGGTCATCCCCGAGGTCGTCGCCGGGTACCTGTGGTACGCGTTCCTGGCCCAGGACGGCACGCTCAACGAGATCATCGGCGTGTTCGGCCTGGACCAGAACTGGCTGTACACGCTGCCGATCATCGCGGTGTCGCTGGCCAACGTGTGGCGCGGGACGGCCTTCTCGATGCTCGTCTACAACGCCGCCCTGTCCGAGATCCCGGCCGAGATCGAGGAGGCCGCGGAGATGGACGGCGCGACGGGCTGGCGGCGGCTGCGCTACGTCACGGTCCCGATGATCAAGCGCACCGTGACGACGAACCTCATGCTCATCACGCTGCAGACGCTGTCGGTCTTCGGCCTCATCTGGACGATGACCAGGGGCGGCCCCGGGACCAAGAGCCAGACCCTGCCGCTGTACATGTACGAACAGGCCTTCTCGTTCAGCCAGATCGGCTACGGCACCGCCATCGCGCTCGTCCTGCTCGCGGTCGGCGGCGTGTTCTCCATCGTCTACATGCGCCTGCTGCGCGAGGACTGACGCCATGACCACCGAGACCTCCACCTCCGCGCTGCCCGTCACCAGGCTCGGAGCGCCGTCCCACAAACCCGTCGGGCCGCGCACCTGGATCGCCACGGCCGTCGTGAACGTCGTCACCGCGATCCTCGGGATCCTGTTCCTGGTCCCGCTGCTGTGGGTCGTCTTCGCGGCCTTCAACGCCGACGCCGGGCTGAAGCTGGCGTGGCCGGGGGGGAACTTCAGCTTCGACAACTTCCGCGCCGTCCTGACGCCGGAGACGACGTACCGGCCGATGTGGAACGGGCTCGTGCTCTGCGTGGGCTCCACGGTCATCGCCATCTTCGTGGCGACGCTGGCCGCCTACCCGCTGTCCCGGTTCGAGACGCGCTACAAGCGGCCGTTCCTGCTGACGATCCTGTTCTCCACCGGGCTGCCGATCACCGCGATCATGGTTCCCGTGTACGGGCTCTTCGTGCAGCTCAACCTCGTCGACACCATCGGCGGAACGGTCGCGTTCATGGCCACGACGGCCCTGCCCATGTCGATCTTCCTGTGCAAGAACTTCATGGACGGCGTTCCCCTGACCCTGGAGGAGGCGGCCTGGACCGACGGCGCGAGCTCGATGCAGACGTTGCGCCACATCGTCCTGCCGCTCATGTGGCCCGGGTTGTCCGTCGTGACGATCTTCACGTTCATCGGGATGTGGGGGAACTTCTTCATCCCCTTCGTCCTGCTGCTGTCCCCCGACCGGCTGCCGGCCTCGGTGAGCATCTTCACCTTCTTCGGCCAGTACGGTTCGGTGCAGTGGGGGCAGCTGGCGGCGTACTCGGTGTTGTACACGCTGCCCGTCGTGGTCCTCTACGTGCTGCTGTCGCGCCGCCTCGGCGGAGCGTTCAACTTCGGCGGCGCGCTGAAGGGCTGACCGCGTGCCCCTGCCCTCCGACGACCACGTCCACTCCCAGTTCTCCTGGGACGCCGTCACCGGCGACCTGGAGGGCACCTGCCGGCGCGCCGTCGACCTCGGCCTGCCCGCGGTCTCCTTCACCGAGCACGTCGACCTGCAGGCCTGGTCCGCCCCGCCGGGAGGGTGGAACTGGCCCGCCGGCGTGCGCGGCACGATCGACGGTCACGGCCGCTTCCTCGCCGCGCCGCTGGAGGTCGAGGTCTACGTCGCGGAGGTGGCGCGCTGCCGCGAGCTGTTCCCCGGCCTCACGATCCGGCTGGGCATCGAACTGGACGCCGGTCACCGGCACCCGCGGGAGGTCGGCGAGCTCCTGCGGACGGGTTTCGAGCGGGTGGTCGGCTCCGTCCACGCCCTGGCCGACCTGCAGGAGCCGGGCCGGTTCGTCGAGGTCGACGCGGCCTACGCGCAGCGGCGACCGGTCGACGTCGTCCTGGCCTACCTCGCCGAGGTGGACGACATGGTGCGGGCCGACACGCCCTTCCACGTCCTGGGCCACCTCGACTACCCGCTGCGCCACTGGCCCGCCGGCGTCGAGGTCCCCTGGGCCGACCTCGAGGAACCCGTCCGCGAGACGCTGCGGACCCTGGCCGCGTCGGGACGGGCGCTGGAGGTGAACACCTCCCTGCCGCTGGACCGGCGGGTGGTCCGCTGGTGGCACGAGGCCGGCGGTGACGCGGTCTCCTTCGGCAGCGACGCCCACAGCCCCGGCGAACTCGCCCGGCGGTTCCGCGACGTCTCCCGGGTCGTCCAGGCCGCCGGTTTCGCTCCGACCGACGACCCGACGCAGCTGTGGGGCCGGAGGTCAGCGCCCGCGGGTCCGTCGCGGGGTCACCAGTGAGCCGACCGGGGCACCGGCTGGCACGTCGGGCAGGAGAACGAGGACCGGTTCATGAAGGCGTCGCGACGCACCAGCGCACCGCACCGCGGACACGGCCGGCCCGCCTGCCCGTAGACGGCCAGCGACCGGTCGAAGTACCCGCTGGCGCCGTTCACGTTGACGTACAGGGAGTCGAAACTCGTCCCGCCCGCCGCCAGCGCCGCCGTCATGACCTCCCGCAACCCGGCCAGCACGGCGCCGGCCTGAGCGCGGGTGGTCGACCGGGTCGGCCGGGCGTAGTGCAGCTTCGCCCGCCACAGCGCCTCGTCGGCGTAGATGTTGCCCACCCCGGACACCAGCGTCTGGTCCAGCAGCGCCCTCTTGAGCCCCGTCGTGCGGGCCCGCAGCCGCTGCGCGAACGCGGCGTCGTCGAAGGCGGGGTCCAGCGGGTCCCGCGCGATGTGCGCCACCGGTGCCGGCACGAACCTCGACCAGGAGGCGTCGGTGGACTCCCCCCGACCCCCCAGGCCCCCGTCGGCGGTCCCGACCAGCGGCACCACGGCGATCCCGCCGAAGGTGCGCTGGTCGACGAACCGCAGGTCCTCGCGGTCGTCGTCGAACGTCCACACCGCCCGCAGGTGCTTCTCGGCCGGGGCGTCGGCGGACTCGACGAGCAGCTGCCCACTCATCCCCAGGTGCACCACCATGGCGTCGGTGGCGAAACCGTCCGGGGCCGCCAGCGGGAGCCAGAGGTACTTGCCGCGCCGCACGGCGTCGGCCACGACGAGGCCCTCGGTGCGCGCGACGGCGTCGGCCGGGCCCGCGACGTGCCGGCGGATGACCCGCGGGTGCAGGAAACGGGCCGAGGAGACCGTCCGCCCGACGACCCAGCGGGCCACGCCACGGCGGACGACCTCGACCTCGGGGAGTTCCGGCACGCGGGATCAGCCCCGGATCAGGACGACGTGCGCACGGCCGCGGCGGCGGTCGCCGCGCGCAACGCCTCGACGGCGGCCGAGG
This sequence comes from Kineococcus deserti, assembly GCF_050871945.1. NCBI lineage: Bacteria > Bacillati > Actinomycetota > Actinomycetes > Kineosporiales > Kineosporiaceae > Kineococcus > Kineococcus deserti. The sequence continues at coordinate 21,980 of NZ_JBJLSI010000011.1, forward strand.
CGGCCTTCTGCTCGGCTTCCTTCTTGCTGCGCCCCTCACCGTGGCCGATCGCCGTGCCACCCACGACGGCGTCGGCGGTGAAGTTCTTCGCGTGGTCCGGCCCGGACTCGTTGATGACGTACGACGGCACGCCCAGCGACTCGGACGCGGTCAGCTCCTGCAACGCGGTCTTCCAGTCGGTGCCCGCGCCGAGACGCTCGGAGGAGTCCATGAGCGGGGAGGTCAGCCGCAGGACGAACTCACGCGTGCCGTCCATCCCGACCGACAGGAAGGAGGCGCCGATGACGGCTTCCATGGTGTCGGCCAGGATCGAGTTCTTGTCCTGCCCGCCGGTGCCCAGTTCGCCCTTGCCCAGGCGCACGTGGTCACCGAGGCCGAGGCCCCGGGCGATGTCCGCGAGCGCGCGGGAGTTCACGACAGCGGCCCGCAACTTGGCGAGCCTGCCCTCGGAAACGTCCGCGAACCGCGTGTACAGCTCGTGGGTCACGACCAGGCCGAGCACGGAGTCCCCGAGGAACTCCAGCCGTTCGTTGGTCGGCAGCCCGCCGTGCTCGTAGGCGTAGGAGCGGTGGGTGAGCGCGAGCAGCAGCAGCTCGGGCTCGATCTCCACCCCCAGAGCAGCAGTCAGCCGGGCGACGTCGCGGACGTCGCCCGGCGTGACGGCGGGGGCCTGCTGAGCGGTCAGCTCAGAGGTCCTTGACCTTGCGGCCCTTGTACTCCAGGTACAGCGGGGTGCCGGCGGAGTCGGTGACGACCCGGGCGGTGTGCGGACGCGAGTACGCGACCTGGCCGCGCACGGTGCTCTGGACCAGCGTCGTCTCGGACGCCTTCCACTGCGAGCGGCGCGAACGCGTGTTGCTGCGGGACATCTTCCGCTTCGGGACGGCCACGATCAGCTCTTCTCTCTGGTTCCGGACGGGGAGTCGTCACTGCTCTCGAGCAGGGACTGCAAGGCGGCCCACCGGGGGTCCGCCGGTTCTTCGGAGACGGGCGCCGGTTCGGACACCCCGATCTCGTAGTCCTGCTGGCAGGGGCCGTCGCACTCGGGCTGGAACGGCAGGTCCAGCACGATCGCGTCCCGCACGGCGGGTTCGAGGTCGACGAGCTCGCCGGGGGCGACCTCACGGATCTCGTCCTCGTCGTCGGCCACCTCGACCGGCGTCTTGCCGGGGTAGGCGAACAGCTCCTGCACGTCGACCTCGATCGGCTGGCTCACCTCGGTGAGGCACCGGACGCACTCGCCGACGGCGGTGCCGCGGACGGTGCCGGAGACCAGCACACCCTCCATGACGGCTTCCATCCGCAGGTCGAGCTCGAGGTCGCTGCCCTCGGGCACACCGATCACGGCGATCCCGAGGTCGGCGGGCGCGGGGACGGTGCGCTGCAGGGTGCGCATCGTGCCCGGCCGTCGGCCCAGGTCGTGCGTGGACAGCACGAGGGGCGCGTTCGGGTCGAGGTGACCCTCCGGCAGTTGCTTCTTGCTCACGTCCACACCTCGTCTCCTGGTCGATCCGACACACCACACGGCCCCGCCGCTGGTGGGAGTCCCACACGCGCCGAGGCCGTCCCCAAGGGTAACCGAGGGTGCGGCCAACGGCCCAATCGCGTGGTCAGTCCCGATCGGCCGGCGCCGAGCCCGACCCGGCGGCCGACGCCTTGACGGGCGTGGCCCCCGAACCGCTGCCCGGCGCGCTGCCCGACGGCGCGGCGGCGGCCTCGGGCGCCGGTTCCTCGGCGGTCCGCTTGCGCAGCCGTTCCCGGCCGCGCTCGGCCTGCTGCTTGAGCCGGTCCAGCTCGTCCTGGAACTCCGACAGCTTGCGGTCGACCCACGCGTCGGAGTCGACCTTGAGCCGCTCGGCCTCCTCGCGCGCCGTGGCCACGATGTGCTCGGCGCGTTCGCGGGACTGGCGGGTGACGGCCTGGGCGTCGATGAGTTCCTCGGCCTGCTCCCGGGCCTGGGCGAGGAGCTGGTCGGCGTCGGCGCGGGCGGCCTGCAGGACCTCGTCGCGCTGGGCGAGCACGTCCCCGGCCTGCTGGACCTCGGCCGGCAGCAGCCGCCGGACGTCGCCGACCAGGGCGAGCAGCTGCTCGCGGTCGACCACCACCGACGACGACAACGGGACACCCCGGGCCCCCGACACGAGCGCGGCGAGCTCGCCGAGCTTCTCGTGCACCTCCACAGCAACTGCCTTCCCGTCGGACGTCCTACTGATCGGACGCATTCTCCCCCAGCCGCGCCGCCAGGGCGGCGCGCACCACCGGGGGCACCAGCGCCGAGACGTCGCCGCCGTACCGGGCGACCTCCTTCACCAGCGAGGAGGAGATGTGCTCGAAGCGCGGATCGCCGACGAGGAACACCGTCTCGACCTCGGCCAGGTGCCGGTTCATGAGCGCCATCGGCAGTTCGTAGGCGTAGTCGGTGCCGCCGCGCAGGCCCTTGACGACGACGGCGGCGCCCAGCCGGCGGCAGTGGTCGACGAGCAGGCCGTCGGCGAACTCCTCCACCACGACCCGTTCGGCGCGGGGGTCACCGGAGGCGGCCAGCGCCCCGCGCACCAGCTCGACCCGTTCGGGGCCGCTGAACAGGCCCCGCTTGGCCGGGTTCACCGCCACCCCGGCGTGCACGACGTCGAACATCGCGGCGGCCCGCAGCAGCACGTCGAGGTGCCCCAGGGTCAGCGGGTCGAAGCTCCCGGGGCACACGCACCGGCGGATCTGGGCGAGGGGTGGCACGTCGCCGCACGCTACTGCGCGTGCCGCCGGTCCTGCTCCTCGGTCCTCCACACCACTCGCAGGCCTCCCGTGGGGTTCAGGGTGCTCAACGCGACGGCGACCTCCCAGGGCAGCGGCGTGCCGTCGGCGACGAAGTCGCACACCAGCGCCGAGAGGTCCTCCAGCGAGAACCCGGTGGTCCGGGCCAGCCACACCAGCGTCTGGAAGGCCGAGGCCTCCGAGCTGTGCAGCAGCAGCATGAGCATCCCCACGAGGTGCTCGACCCCGAGGTCGCCGGCCGGGGGCCGCGGCGGCGCCGACGCCGGCCCCGGCCTGCTGGTCTCGTGCACGGTCCCGGGAGCCAGCGCGACCACGTCAGCAGCGTCCTCCGGGGAACCGTCGCCACGGCCCGCACCCTCCACGTCACCAGCCTCCTGCCCGATCCGCCCCCGTGCCCACCGGACGACGGTGCGCGGCCGAGGACGGCGGGAACCCGCCACGGGAACCCGGTCCGCCACGGAGGTCCCGCGGAGGACTAGAGCCGGGCCACCCACACGCTGGTCTCCCCGTACCGGCGTTCGCGCACGTCGGTGAACCCCTGCGGCCAGACGGGTTCGGGCGTCCGGCTGGAGCGTTCCACGACGACCGTCGCGTCCGGGGCCAGCAGCGGGGCCAGCGCGGCCAGGACGCCGGCGACGTCGGCGGACGTCACGGCGTACGGCGGGTCGCAGAAGACCAGGTCCCAGCCGCCCTCGACGACCGCGCCGGGCGAGGCGAGGAACTTCTCGACGCGCTCGGTCACCACCCGCACCCCGCTCAGCCCGACGGCGGCGACGTTGGCCCGTGCGGTGGCCGCGGCCGGCCGGGCAGCCTCGACCAGGACCACCTGCGCCGCGCCACGGCTGGCGGCCTCCAGCCCCAGCGCGCCGGAGCCGGCGTACAGGTCCAGCACCCGTGCCTCCTCCAGCGCGCCGGCGGCGGCGAGCGCGGAGAACACCGCCTCGCGCACCCGGTCGCTGGTGGGCCGGGTCGTCTCCCCCGGCGGGACCTTCAGCCGTCGCCCGCCGGCGCTCCCGGCGACGATGCGTGTCACACGAACTCCTTCACGAGATCTTGCGCGCCCGGTGCGCGGCGTAGGCCCAGGCGATCCCCACCGTGGCGGCCGAGGCCAGCAGCTGCCCGGCCAGCAGCAGGTCGAACGCCCCGCGGGCCAGCACCGCGATGATCGCCGGCACGACGACCAGCACCGCCAGGTCGGGGCCGGTGGTGACCGCGGCGGCCGCCCCCGGCGGCACGGCCCCCATCGGGGTGGCGAGGACGGGCCCGGACAGGTCGGGGTCGGGCCGGACCGCCCCGCGCAGCGCGGCGGCGGCGTACCCCGGCCCGGCCAGCGCCCCGAGCAGCGCCCACGACCACCACGACGCCCCGGCCGACTGCCCGTGCAGCAGACCGGAGGTCGTCACCGCCAGCGGGTAGGCGAGCGCTCCCCACAGCGCGGACAGCACCGCGACGGGGATCCACCGGACGACGGCCACCGTCCTGGCCGCGATGGGCAGGGTGCGCGCGGCGGCCGGCGCCAGGGCCAGGCCGCGGGCCCCCTCGGACAGGGTCGTCGCGGCCGCGTACCCGGCCAGCCACAGCAGGACCGCCGCGACCACGCGGTGCGCCGACGTCCCGGCGGCCAGGACGAACGGGACCAGCGTCAGCACGCCGGCGGTGACCAGGCGCCGCGGTTGCCGGCGCAACAGGGTCAGGTCGGCGGCCACGATCGCCGAGACCGGCCCGCGCACCCGGGGGAACCGGCGGCGCCGGACGCGTCCGCCGGAGTCGGCCGACACCGCGCGGCCCATCTCGCGGACGTCGAACTGCAGCACCGAGGAGGTCAGCCGTTCCAGCCGGGCGGCGCCGCGCCGCAGGGACGGCGACGGCACCTCGCCGGCGCTCGCCCGCACCGGTCGCCCGACGAGCACGAGGACCAGCACGGCTCCCAGGCTCACGACGGCGGCCGGCAGGACGACCGAGCGCGGGTGCACGGCGTCGACGGCGATCCCCACGGCGGCGCTGAGGGCCAGGCCCAGCACGAGCGCCACCCCGAGCGCGTCGAGCAGGCGCCCGGCCCGCAGCAGCGCCGGCACGCCCGAGCGCACGGCCGGGCGCACCACGAGCAGGTAGCCGGCCCCGGCCAGCCCCGCACCGACGGCGAACCCGCCGACCAGGCCGCCGACGACGACCGGACCGTGCAGGTCCCCGGCGATGCCGAAGGCGACGGAGGCGGCCCACGCCGTGAACAGCCCGCCCGCGAGCGCCGTGCCGATCGTCCGGTTGCGCACGACGGGTCGCAGCAGGTCGGCGCGGGGCACCGGCAGCGGGGTCCACCACGTCGTCGGGGCGGTGCCCAGGCTCACCGGGCCCAGCCGGCACCACACGCCCAGGCCGAAGGCGATGACCGCGGCGGCGAGACCGACGGCGGTGAGCACGGCGGAGGTGTGCGCGGTCCAGCCCGGCCCGTCGGCGGTGGACTCCAGCCCGCGCCGCAGGGCCCCTCGCAGCGAGGCGCTGCCGCCGAGCAGCATGAGGAAGGCGATGCCGACCTGCAGGGCCGTGGTGTAGGCGTCGACGAGGGTGGCCCGCAGGCCGCGGGCGGCCTTGGAGGGCGCGGCCTCGTCGAGCAGCTCCCGGCGCGTGGGGTACGGCCGGCCGGCGACGGGGCCGACGAGGTCAGGGGTCATCGCACGGGTTCGCTGACGATGCGCGCCGCTTCCTCGGCGTCCACGACCCGGCAGACGTCGTCGTCGACGACGACCGCGCGCGTGGCCAGCCGCCGCAGCAGCACGACGTCGTGGGTGGCCAGCAGCATCGCCGTCCCGGCGTCGCGTTCGGCGACGAGCCGGTCGGCGAGGGCCTCGCGGCCGGTGGGGTCCAGGCGTTGTTCGGGTTCGTCCAGCAGCAGCACCGACCGCGGCCGCACGAGCGCGGCGGCCATCAGCAGCCGGCGCTTCTGCCCGCTGGACAGCGAGCCGGGCAGCTGGTCGACGGCGTCGGTGAGCCGCTGGGCCTCCAGTTCGGCGTCGACGACCTCGACGACGTCGCGCACCCCGTGGCCGCGGGCGACGAGTTCGAGGTGCTCGGCGACGGACAGCTCGGCGAACCAGGCGTCCTCGTCGAAGACGCAGGCGACCTGGCGGCGGAACTCCGCGGACCGTTCGTCGACGGGCTCGCCGTGCAGGCTGACCGTGCCGCGCAACGGTTCCAGCAGTCCGGCGACGGCCCGCAGGACGGTCGACTTGCCGGCGCCGTTGGCCCCGACGAGGCAGACGGCCTCACCGCGGGCGACGTCGACGCTCACCGGCGCGCAGACCGGTTCGCCGTAGCCGACGACGAGGTCGGTGAGGGCGAGGACGACCTCGCGGGTGGGTCTCCGCTCCTGCCTGCTGCTCACGCGCGTCCCAGGAAGGCCTCGGTGTCGCCGCTGACCCGGGCGGCCACGGCGGCCGCGAGCCCGGGGTGGGCCGACAGGTCGGGATCGGCGTCGACGACGGCGCGGGCGGCCTCGCGGGCGGTCGCGATGAGGTCGGCGTCCTTGAGGACCCCGAGCAGCTGCAGCGAGCTGCGCTGCCCGGACTGCGCCGAGCCCAGGACGTCGCCCTCGCGGCGTTCCTCCAGGTCCAGGCGGGCCAGCTCGAAACCGTCGCGGGTGTTCGACAGGGCCGTGAGCCGGCGACCGGCCCGCGATCCCGGTGAGGCACCGGACAGCAGCAGGCAGGTGCCCGGCAGGCCGCCGCGGCCGATGCGCCCGCGCAGCTGGTGCAGCTGGGAGATGCCGAACCGGTCGGCGTCGACGACCACCATGACGCTGGCGTTGGGGACGTCGACGCCGACCTCGACGACGGTGGTGGCCACGACGACGTCGAGGTCACCGGTGGAGAACCGCTGCATGACGTCGTCCTTGTCGGCCGGGGCCAGCCGGCCGTGCAGGACGTCGATGCGCAGTCCGGAGGTGGCGGGGTGGGCGCGCACGACCTCGACGACCTGGGACACCGCGGCGGCGGGCCGGGGTCCTTCCTTCTTCTTCGACGACTTCTTCGGCGCGGGCGCGGGCAGCAGGGGTTCGTCCTCCTCCGCGGCCTCCTGGGCCCCGTCGGCGGGGGCGTCGTCGTCGGTGTCGATGCGCGCGCACACGACGTAGGACTGCCGGCCCAGCGCCGCCTCCTCGGCGATGCGCTGCCAGGTCCGGTCGACCCAGGCGGGTTTGTCCAGCGGGACGACGACGGTCTGCACCTCGGCACGTCCGGGCGGCAGTTCGGACAGCACCGACGTCTCGAGGTCGCCGAACAACGTCATGGCGACCGTGCGCGGGATCGGGGTGGCCGTCATGACGAGCAGGTGCGGGATCCCGTTGCCCTTGGCGCGCAACGCGTCGCGCTGCTCGACGCCGAACCGGTGCTGTTCGTCGACGACGACCAGGCCGAGGTCGGCGAACTGCACGTGCTCCTGCAGCAGCGCGTGGGTGCCGATGACGATGCCCGCCTCCCCGCTCGCGGCGGCCAGCAGCGCCTCGCGCCGGGCGGCGGCGCCCATCGAGCCGGTGAGCAGGACGACGCGGGTCGCCTCCTCGTGCCCACCCAGCATCCCGCCGCCGGCGAGGTCGCCGAGCATCGCGGTGATCGAGCGCAGGTGCTGGGCGGCCAGGACCTCGGTGGGCGCCAGCAGCGCGGCCTGCCCGCCGCCGTCGACGACGGTGAGCATGGCCCGCAGCGCGACGAGGGTCTTGCCCGAGCCGACGTCGCCCTGCAGCAGCCGCTGCATGGGGTGCGGGCGGGCCAGTTCGGCCGCGATCTCCTTGCCCACCCGCTCCTGGGAACCGGTGAGCGGGAACGGCAGGCGCTCGTCGAAGGCGGCGGCGATCCCCCGGTCCGAGGCGGTGCGCGGGATCGCGCGCAGCCCGGCGGTGGAGTTGCGGCGCATCGCCAGCGCGGCCTGCAGGACGAAGGCCTCCTCGTAGCGCAGCCGGTGCTGCCCGAGTTCGAGTTCCTCGGGGGTTCGCGGGGCGTGCACCGCGCGGACCGCGTCCAGCGGGGCGAGCAGTCCCTCGGCGAGGACGACCTCGACCGGCAGGAACTCCTCGAAACCGTCCTCGGTGGCCCCGAGCTGGTCCAGCAGCACCGTGACGCAGTCGCGGATGAGCCAGTTCGGGCAGTCCCGGGTGGCCGGGTACAGCGGGATGGGACGGTCGACCTGCGTGGCGGCGGCCACCCCGTTCTCGGCGTCGTCCAGCAGTTCGTAGTCGGGTTTGGCCAGCTGCCACCTGCCGTTGAACGTGTCCGCGGTGCCGGAGGCCAGGACGAGCCGGCCCGGCACCAGCGCCTGCTGGTGGGGGCCGAACTGCCACGGCTTGGCCATGAAGAACGTCAGCGTGATCTCGTCGCGGCCGTCCCCGAGCGTCACGGTCATCCGCGCGCCGTCGCGCTGCCGCAGCCGCTGCGGCTCGCCGACCGTGAGGACCTCGGCGACGATCGAGACGTTCTCGCCCGCGACGAGGTCGCGGATCGGGGTGAGCGCCCCGCGTTCGGCGTACTTGCGCGGCAGGTGCCACAGCAGGTCGCGACCCGTCTCCAGGCCCAGGCCGGCGAGCCACTTGGCGCGATCGGCCTTCTTCCCGGTGCCGGGCGGCAGCAGGCTGGACAGGGGCGCGTCCAGGTTGACCACGCGGGCAGGTTACCGCCCGCGCGGGTCAGCGCCCCGGAGCCGTCCCCAGCTCCGGCGCGTCCGCGATCCGGTTGCGGCCACCGCGCTTGGCCTCGTACATCGCCGTGTCGGCGCGGGCCAGCAGCGCCTGCTCGGTGTCACCCGCGCGGTACCCGGCCAGTCCCACGCTGACCGACACGCGCGCACCGCCGGACCCGGCGACCGTGAGGCCGGCGACCCCGGCGCGGAACCGCTCGGCGGCGTGCTGGACCACCTGGCAGGAGGAGCCCTCCCGGGACGGGCCCGGGGGGACCTCCACGAGCACGACGGCGAACTCGTCGCCACCGAGGCGGCCGACGACGTCCTCGGCCCGCACGGCGGCCCGCAACTGCCCGGCGACCTGGCGCAGCACCGCGTCGCCGGCCGCGTGGCCGTGGCGGTCGTTGATCTGCTTGAAGTGGTCGACGTCGACCAGGAGCAGCCCGCCGAGGGTGCCCGCGGCCAGGTGGCGCTCCAGGGCCCGGGTGAACGCGCGCCGGCTGGCCACCCCGGTCATCGCGTCCTCGTCGGCCTCGGTGCGCAGCCGCCGCACCAGGGCGTCGCTGCGGTCGCGCGCGGTGCTCAGCAGCCAGGTGATGGCCGCGAAGGACGTGGCCCAGGCCGGCGTGTCCACCTGCACCTGCCCGGGTCCGGCGACCAGGAGCAGCAGCACCACCTGGCCCAGCAGGCACCAGCCGGCCGTGACCCAGGCCATCGCCCGGCGCAGGTGGTAGGCGGCGTAGAGCACGGGCCAGCCCAGGTAGATCTGCGCCCCGAAGGTGGTGTCGCCGGTCAGGACGTCGAGGCCGAAGACCAGCGCGCCCGAGGCGAGGGCCAGCGCGGCGGCGGCCCACCGCGGGGCCCGCGCCGGGGCGGCCGCGACGGGGACGGCCACGACGGTGAGCACGAGGGCGGCCGCCGCCGTGGCGACCATCCCCCAGCGGCTGCCGCCCAGCGTCGCGGGGGTGAGCACGGCGTTGAGCAGCATGTACACCGCACCGACGAGCAGGAGCACCGCGGCCACCCGGGTCCCCGCGACCTGTTCCCGCGGTGTCCACCACCGCGGCCCCTGGCCGGAGGGGGATCCTGGGCGCCGCATCCTGGTGGTGTCGGCCGCGGCGAGGGCGGACCTGAGGACCGGAACCGCTGTTCGACACCTGTCGCCGCGGTCCGCCGGTTTCACCGCGAGGCCGGGTCTCGGCTATGGTGTTCGAGGTGTCCGGACGGCCGGTCACCTGCGCGTCCCGTCCGGGACGGCGCAACCCCTCGTTCGATCTCAGGAGTTCCCCGTGGCTGCCACCTGTGACGTCTGCGCCAAGGGCCCTGGCTTCGGCAAGAGCGTCTCGCACTCGCACCGCCGGACCAACCGCATGTGGCTTCCGAACATCCAGCGGATCCGCGCCACCGTGAACGGTTCTCCCAAGCGCCTCAACGTGTGCACCTCCTGCCTGAAGGCGGGCAAGGTCACGCGCTGACCCCCTTCCAGCACCCGACGAGGGCCCGGATCCACCAGGATCCGGGCCCTCGTCGCGTCCGCCCCTGACCCGGCGGCGCCTCAGCGGCCGAAGTGGTCCCACCCGGTCCGCGCGCCGGCCCACGGCTCGCCGTCGACCAGGACGGCGTGCTCCCCCGCCGCGGCGACCGCCCCGACCACCGCGAACGGCTCGGGCAGCGGCACGTCGGCGGGGAAGCAGCCGAGCAGCGCGTGGTCCTCGCCGCCGGTCAGGACGAACTCCACGGCCCGCGCGGTGCCGCCCAGCTGCGCGATCCACTCCCCCAGCACCGTCGCCGTCGACAGCTGCAGGCTCACGCCGCTGGCCGCCGCCAGCCGCCCGGCGTCGCGCAGCAACCCGTCGCTGACGTCCATCAGCGCGCTGGCACCCGCTTGCGCGGCAACGGGTCCGGCGGCGACGGGCGGGACGGGTCGCCGGTGCGCGAGCAGCAGTTCCTCCAGGCCCGGCTCCCCGCGCCGCAGCAGGTCCAGCCCCGCCGCCGAGCGCCCGAGGACCCCCGCCACGGCGACGACGTCCCCCACCCGCGCGCCCGAGCGCAGCACCGGGGAACGCCCGGCCAGGTCGCCCAGCGCGGTGACGGCGACGACGACCTCGCCCGCGGCCGACAGGTCCCCACCCACGACGACGGCCCCGAACGCCCGGCAGGCCGCGGCGACACCGGTGGCGAAGTCCTCGACCCACGCGACCTCCAGGTCCGCCGGCATCCCCAGGCTGATGAGCAGCCCGCTGCAGCGCGCCCCCATGGCGGCCACGTCGGCCACGTTCTGCGCCACCGCCTTCCAGCCCACGTCGGCCCCGGTGGACCAGTCGCGCCGGAAGTCGCGGAACTCCACCAGGACGTCGGCGGTGGCCACGACGCGACCGTCGGGGGCGGCCACGAGCGCGGCGTCGTCACCGGGCCCCAGCAGCGCCTCGGTGGGCATCAGCGGGAGCACCCGCCCCAGCAGCGCCGCCTCGTCCAGTTCCCCGACCCGCACGTCAGCCCTCGTCCCTTCCCTCACAGATCCGACCGGCACACTACGGGGCGATGTCCTCGCACCCGTCCCCGCCGCACGCACCCCGACGCCCGGGCACGTTGCTCGTGGCCGTGGTCGTGGCCGTGGTCGCCGCCGTCGCGGGGTGGGCCTACCTGGCGAACTCGCGCGGCGTGGAGGCCGCCCCCAGCGCCGACGACCCCGCGTGCGCACCGCTGCTGCAGGCCCTGCCGGCCACGCTCGGCACGCTGGACCGCACCCCCCAGGGCGCGGCGGGTGTCGCGGTCTGGGGTGAGGACCAGGTCGTGCTGCGCTGCGGTGCACAGGTCCTGGGCCCCACGACGAAGGTCTGCATCCCCGTCGGCCCCGACGCCGGGCCCAGCATCGACTGGGTCCAGGACGCCGAGAGCGACCGGGCCGTGCGGTTCCTCACCTACGGCCGTACCCCGGCGGTCGAGGTGACCGTGCGCTTCGGGAACGGCATCACCAGTGACCAGGCCACGTCCCAGCTCGTCGACCTGGCCGCGGCCGTGGGCGCGATCCCGCAGACCCGGACCTGCCTGTGACCCTCGGCCCTGCAACCCTCAGCGCAGACCCGTGGGCCGGCGCAGGGCGAGCTGCAGGAGGTGGTCCACCAGTTGCGGGTAGTCCACGCCCGTGGCGGCCCACATCCGCGGGTACATCGAGAACGGGGTGAACCCCGGCATGGTGTTGATCTCGTTGACGACGATGCCGTCGGCCCCGCCGGTGGCGGCGAACCTCTCGACGTCGACGAACAGGTCGACGCGGGCCAGCCCCTCGGCCCCCATCGCCTCGAACACCTGCACCGCGGTGCCGCGCACGGCGGCGACGACGTCGTCGGGCAGGTCGGCCGGGCAGGACAGCCGCACGTTGTCCGAGTCGAGGTACTTGGCCTCGAAGTCGTAGAAGTCGTGGCCGCCGACGACCTCGATCTCCCCCGGCAGGCTCGTCAGCGGTTCGCCGCCGGCCAGGTCCTCCAGGACCCCGCACTCGATCTCGCGGCCGGTCAGCCCCGCCTCGACGACGACCTTGGGGTCGTGCGAGATGGCCTCGGCCACAGCGGCTTCCAGGCCCTCACGGCTGGTGACGCGGCTGATCCCGATGCTGGAGCCGGCGCGGGCGGGTTTGACGAAGACCGGGTACCCCAGCGCCTCGACCTCGGCGACGACGGCCTGGCGGTCGCTCTCCCAGCGGCGCGCGCGGAAGGAGGTCCAGGGCCCCACCGGCAGGCCCTGGCCGGCCAGCAGCAGCTTCATGACCTGCTTGTCCATGCCGGCCGCCGAGGCCAGCACGCCGGAGCCGACGTAGCGGGTGTCGGACAGCTCGAACAGCCCCTGCAGGGTGCCGTCCTCGCCGAACGGCCCGTGCAGCAGCGGCAGCACCACGTCGACCGGCGCCCCGAGGTCCTCCCCCGAGGAACCCTGCAGCGCCCTGGACCCCACGTCCTGCGGCAGCGCGACGGGCGCTCCGGCGGCCGGGACCTCGGGCAGCTTGCCGTCGGTGAGCGCGAACTGCGCGGGATCGTCGTCGACGAGCACCCACCGCCCGCTGGTCGTGATCCCGATCGGGACGACGTCGTAGACGTCGCGGTCCAGGGCGGCGAGCACACCGGCGGCGGTGACGCAGCTGATGGCGTGCTCGGAGGACCGCCCGCCGAAGAGGACGGCGACACGGGGCCGGGCGGTGCGGGACGGGGGCTGGCTGCTCATCGGCGCTGACCCTACCTGCGGTGTGGTTGGGTTCCTCCGTGCCTTCGAACGATCCCGCGGACGTGTCCGCCCCCCAGCTGTCGCCCGCCACCGTCGCCGTCGTCTCCGGACGCCCGGCGCGGGCCCTGGACAGCGAGCTGAACACCCCCGTCTCCCTGTCGGCGACCTTCGTCGGCGGCGGGTCGCTGGGCCAGGCCGCGCTCGGCTACGGCCGGTTCGCCAACCCGACCTGGGTCGCGCTGGAGACCGCGCTCGGCGACCTGGAGGGTGGGCGCGCGCTCACCTTCGCCTCCGGCATGGCCGCCGTGGCGGCCGCGCTGCACCTGCTGCCCGCCGAGGGGACCGTGCTGGTCCCGCACGGCGCCTACAACGGCACCCACTCCCTCACGGGGCTGATGTCGTCGCAGAACCGGCTGACCGTCCGGCCCGTCGACATCACCGACGTCGAGGCCGTGCGCACCGCCCTGCAGGCCGTGTCCGGTCCGGTGCTGCTGTGGCTGGAGTCGCCGACCAACCCGCTGCTGGAGGTCGCCGACATCGCCGCGCTGGCCGCGGCCGGTCACGAGCACGACGCGCTCGTGGTGGTCGACAACACCTTCGCCACCCCGCTGCTGCAGCGGCCGCTGGACCTGGGCGCCGACGTCGTCGTGCACTCGGTGACGAAGTTCCTCTCCGGTCACTCCGACGTGGTGCTGGGCGCGGTCGTGGCCCGCGACGAGGTCACGTTGGCGGCGCTGCAGGCCCACCGCACCTTCCACGGCGCCATCCCGGGGCCGCTGGAGACGTTCCTGGCCCTGCGGGGGCTGCGGACGCTGCCGCTGCGCCTGGAGCGCTCGCAGGCCAGCGCGGCCGAGCTGGCCCGCCGTCTGCGCGAGCACCCGGCGGTGACCAGGGTGCGCCACCCCTCGCTGCCCGACGACCCCGGTCACGCGCTGGCGGCCCAGCAGATGTCGGGGTTCGGCGCGCTGGTCTCGATCGAGGTGACCGGCGGGGCGGCCGGCGCCGACGCGGTCGTGGACGCCGTGCGGCTGTGGGTGCCGGCGACCAGCCTGGGCGGGGTGGAGTCCCTCGTCGAGCGCCGCCGCCGGCACGGCAACGAGCCGACGGTCGTGCCGCAGGACCTGCTGCGGCTGTCCGTCGGCGTGGAGGACGTCGAGGACCTGTGGCGCGACCTGCAGCAGGCGCTCGACACGCTGGTCTGAGGGTCGGGGAACATCCCGGGCCTGTGTCACGCTGGACCAGGTGGGACACGCCCGGGATCGTTCGCTCGGCACGAAATATCTCATCTGTGAGATACGGTGGCGGACATGGCAGTCTCCACCGAGCAGATGACCCCGACGGGCGACCACTTGTCGCAGATCGGGGCCCTCATCCGCGACGCCCGCAAGCACCGCGGCCTCACCCAGGTCCAGCTCGCGGAGCGGCTGGGCACCTCCCAGAGCGCCGTGCACCGCATGGAGCAGGGGCAGCAGAACGTCTCCATCGACATGCTGCAGCGCGTCGGGCACGCCCTCCAGGACGACATCGTCTCCATCGGCCGGCCCGGCCCCACGCACCTGCGCGTCCACGGCGGGGTCAAGCTCTCGGGCAGCATCGCGGTCAAGTCCAGCAAGAACGCCGGCGTGGCGCTGCTGTGCGCGGCGCTGCTGAACAAGGGCCGCACGACGTTGCGCGGGGTGGCCCGGATCCTGGAGATCCACCGCATCCTCGACGTGCTCGCCAGCATCGGCGTGAAGTACGAGTGGGTGGGCGAGGCCGACCTCGTGCTGGACGTGCCCAACGACCTGCACCTGGACGCGATGGACGGCGAGACCGCCCGCCGGACGCGGTCCATCATCATGATGCTCGGTCCCCTGCTGCACCGGTACGAGGAGTTCGCGCTCCCCTACGCCGGCGGCTGCGACCTGGGCACCCGCACCGTCGAACCGCACATGGTCGCGTTGCGCCCCTTCGGCCTGCAGGTCACCGCGACGACCGGTTTCTACCACGCGACGGTCGACCGCGACGTCTCCCCGCAGCGCCCGATCGTCCTGACCGAACGCGGTGACACGGTCACCGAGAACGCGTTGATGGCCGCCGCGCGGATGGACGGCGTCACCACGATCCGCAACGCCAGCCCCAACTACATGGTCCAGGACCTGTGCTTCTTCCTGGAGCAGCTCGGGGTGCGCATCGACGGGATCGGCACCACGACGCTGGTCGTGCACGGCGTTCCGGACATCTCGGTCGACGTGGACTACGCCCCCTCCGAGGACCCGGTCGAGGCGATGAGCCTGCTGACCGCCGCGATCATCACCCACTCCGAGCTCACGGTGACCCGCGCCCCGATCGAGTTCCTCGAGATCGAGCTGGCGATCCTGGAGGAGATGGGCCTGAAGTACGACCTGTCCGCGGAGTACACCGCCGCGAACGGCCGGACGCGGCTGGTGGACATCACCGTCCACCCCTCCGAGCTCAAGGCCCCGATCGACAAGATCCACCCGATGCCGTTCCCGGGCCTGAACATCGACAACCTGCCGTTCTTCGCCGTCATCGCGGCGAGCGCGGAGGGTTCGACGACGGTGCACGACTGGGTCTACGACAACCGCGCCATCTACCTCACCGAGCTGAACCGCCTCGGGGCGCGGGTGAAGCTGCTCGACCCGCACCGCGTCCTGGTCGAGGGCCCGACGCGCTGGTCCGGCGCCGAGGTCCTGTGCCCGCCGGCGCTGCGCCCGGCCGTGGTGGTGCTGCTGGCGATGCTGGCGGCCAAGGGAACCTCGGTGCTGCGCAACGTCGACATCATCGCCCGCGGCTACGAGCAGCTCGCCGAGCGCCTCACGCCCCTGGGTGCGCAGATCGAGACGTTCAAGGACTGACCCCGCAACGACGAAGGCCCCGCACTCACCGGAGTGCGGGGCCTTCGTCGTGTGCAGCTCGTGCGTCAGGCCTTCTTGGCGGTGCGACGCGTGGTCGCCGCGGTCTTGGCCGGGGCGGCCTTGCGGGCCGTCGTGGTGCGGGCGGCCGGAGCCGCCTTCTTGGCGGCCGGGGCGGCGGTCCGGGTCGCCGGGGCGGCCTTCTTCGCCACGGCCGCAGCCTTCTTGGCGGTGCCGGTGGAGGCGGTGGTCAGGACCGCACCGGTCGAGGCGGCCTTCTCCTTGGCCGCGGCCTGGAACGCGCGCAGCGCCTTGGTGTCGGAGACGACCTCCTTGAAGGCCGTGCCGGGGCGGAAGCGCGGGACGGAGGTCTTCTTGATCTTCACGGCCTCACCGGTGCGCGGGTTGCGACCGGTGCGGGCGTTGCGGGCCTGCTTCTCGAAGGTGCCGAAACCGCTGATGGCCACCTTGTCGCCCTTGGCGACGGTCAGGGTGATGAGCTCGACGATCGCCTCCACGGCGGTCACGGCCTGCTTGCGGCCGCCGAGCGTCACCTCGAGGGCGTCCACCATCTCTGCCTTGTTCACGGGGCTCCTCCTGGGGGGATCGGGTCGTCCGTGCCGAACACCTCCCCGCGCAACGCGTCGCGCAGGGGCCGAGCAGGAGCCCGACGGGGAAACGGTACGACCGACGATCACCGGAGTCCACCACCGGCGTGGCGGCGAGTCGTTGCGCCGCAGCACACCTGCGCGGGCGGCCTACCGGTCGGGCTGTGCCGCAGGCGCTTCCGCGACACCCGAGGACCACCCGGCACCGGCTGCGGCTCGTGAGCCGATGGCGTTGCCGCACAACGGCTCCGAACGCACGAAGGCCCCGGTCCCGCTGCGCCGCAGCGGGTGTCCGGGGCCGTCGGAGGGGCTCAGGCGCCCGGCGCCAGCGGCGTCGTGGTGGGCTTGAACGACGGTCGACGCGCCTCGAAGTCGCTGATGTCGTCGGCGTGGCGCAGGGTCAGGCTGATGTCGTCCAGCCCCTCCATGAGGCGCCAGCGGACGTACTCGTCGACCTCGAAGGGGGCGGTGAAGTCGTCCACCTGGACGATCCGCTCGACGAGGTCGACGGTCACCTCGGTGCCCGGGTGCGCCTCCAGCGCCTTCCAGATGAGGTCGATGTCGCTCTGCTCCACCACGGCCGCCAGCAGGCCCTGCTTGCCGGAGTTGCCGCGGAAGATGTCGGCGAACCGGGGGGCCAGGACGGCCTTGAACCCGTAGTCGCGCAGCGCCCAGACGGCGTGCTCGCGGCTGGATCCGGTCCCGAAGTCGCGTCCGGCCACGAGCACCGAACCGGGCCGGTAGGGCTCCTGGTTCAGCACGAAGTTCGGGTCGGTCCGCCAGCCGGCGAACAGGGCGTCCTCGAAGCCGGTCTTGGTGACCCGCTTGAGGTAGACGGCGGGGATGATCTGGTCGGTGTCGACGTCGGTGCGGCGCAACGGCACCCCGACACCACGGTGGACGGTGAACTTCTCCACGACGGACTGCTCCTCAGGCGTTGCTGGTGACGGGTTCGAGGTCGGCGGGCGAGCTCAGCGTCCCGCGCACGGCGGTGGCCGCGGCCACCAGCGGCGAGACCAGGTGCGTGCGGCCGCCCTTGCCCTGGCGCCCCTCGAAGTTGCGGTTGGACGTCGAGGCGCACCGTTCGCCGGGGGCGAGCTGGTCGGGGTTCATCCCCAGGCACATCGAGCAGCCGGCGAAACGCCAGTCGGCGCCGAACTCCTTGAACACCGTGTCCAGCCCCTCGGCCTCGGCCTGCAGCCGGACCTTCGCCGAACCCGGCACGACCATCATCCGGACCGAATCGGCCTTCCGGCGGCCGCGCACGACGTCGGCGGCCGCGCGCAGGTCCTCGATGCGGCTGTTGGTGCAGGAGCCCAGGAACACCGTGTCGACGGCGATGTCGCGCATCTTCGTGCCGCCCTGCAGGCCCATGTACTCCAGCGCACGCTCGACACCCTGGCGGACCCCGTCGTCGCCGATCTGCTCGGGTACCGGCACCGAACCCGACAACGGCACACCCTGACCGGGGTTGGTCCCCCAGGTGACGAACGGTTCGAGTTCGGAGCCCTCCAGGACGACCTCGGCGTCGAACTCGGCGTCCTCGTCGGTGTGCAGGGTGCGCCAGTACTCCACCGCGGCGTCCCAGTCGGCGCCCTGCGGGGCGTGCGGGCGGCCCTGCAGGTACGCGAAGGTGGTCTCGTCGGGGGCGACCATGCCCGCCCGCGCGCCGGCCTCGATCGACATGTTGCAGATCGTCATCCGGCCTTCCATCGACAGGCTGCGGATCGCCTCGCCGCGGTACTCCAGGACGTAGCCCTGCCCGCCACCGGTGCCGATCTTCGCGATGACGGCCAGGATGATGTCCTTGGCCGTGGTGCCGGGCTTCAGCTGCCCGTTCACGGTGATGGCCATCGTCTTGAACGGCTTCAGCGGCAGCGTCTGGGTGGCCAGGACGTGCTCGACCTCGCTGGTGCCGATCCCCATGCCCAGGGACCCGAACGCCCCGTGGGTGGAGGTGTGCGAGTCGCCGCACACGACGGTCATGCCCGGCTGGGTGAGCCCCAGCTGCGGGCCGACGACGTGCACGATGCCCTGCTCGGCGTCACCGAGCGGGTGCAGGCGGACGCCGAACTCGGCGCAGTTCTCGCGCAGGGTCTGCAGCTGCTTGGCCGAGGTCTTGTCCTCCAGCAGCGACAGCGGGCGGTCGATGTCGACCGTGGGGGTGTTGTGGTCCTCGGTCGCGATCGTGAGGTCCAGGCGGCGCACGGGTCGTCCGGCCAGGCGCAGCCCGTCGAAGGCCTGCGGGCTGGTCACCTCGTGCACGAGGTGGAGGTCGATGAACAACAGGTCCGGTTCCCCGTCGTTCCCGCGCCGGACGACGTGGTCGTCCCAGACCTTCTGCGCCAGCGTGCGCCCCATCATCTGCTCCCCTCACTTGCGTCTCACTGATTGAGACGCCAGTATCGCTCCGTGGACAAGAGTAGCGGAGTGGGCGTGCTGGACAAGGCCGTCCTGGTCCTGGACGCCCTGGAGGCGGGCCCGGCGAGCCTGGCCCAGCTGGTGACGGCGACCGGACTGGCCCGGCCCACGGCGCACCGCCTCGCGGTCGCCCTGGAGCACCACCGGCTGGTCGCCCGCGACCTGCAGGGTCGCTTCGTGCTCGGCGCCCGGCACGGCGAGCTGGCCGCCGCGGCCGGCGAGGACCGGCTGGTGGCCGTCGCGGGACCGCTCCTGACCGCCCTGCGCGACGGCACCGGCGAGAGCGCGCAGCTGTACCGCCGGCACGGTGAGCACCGCATCTGCATCGCGGCGGCCGAGCGGCTGCACGGCCTGCGCGACACCGTCCCGGTGGGCGCCTCGATGACGATGCAGGCGGGGTCGGCGGCGCAGGTGCTGCTGGCCTGGGACGACCCCGAGCGCCTGTCGGTGGAGCTGCTCGGCGCACGGTTCGACGCGGCGGCCCTGTCGGGGGTGCGCAGGCGCGGCTGGGCCCACTCCAGCGGTGAGCGGGAGCCCGGGGTGGCCTCGGTCAGTGCGCCCGTGCGCGGGCCCTCGGGGCGCGTCCTGGCGGCCGTCTCGGTCTCGGGTCCGGTCGAGCGCTTCGGCCGCCACCCCGGCCGCCGGCACGCCGACGCCGTGCTGGCCACCGCCGCGGCCTTCACCGCGGCCCTGGCGCCCTCGGCGTCCTGAGGGCCGGGCGGGAACGACGAAGGCCCCCGGTCTGCTGACCGGGGGCCTTCCCTGTAGCCCCGACGGGATTCGAACCCGCGCTACCGCCTTGAGAGGGCGGCGTGCTAGGCCGCTACACAACGGGGCCCTAGCTTGCTGTGGTGCTCGTCGAACAAGCGCTGGGGTACCAGGACTCGAACCTAGACTAACTGAACCAGAATCAGTCGTGCTGCCAATTACACCATACCCCATGGTGTTTCACCCGGCCGGCGAACCGCCCGAACGAGAAGAACTGTATCGGGTGGCCGGGCTCCTTCCCAAATCGGCCCCCCGGCGGCTCACCTGAGCCGTCCGGGGCGCCGATCCGGTCGTCAGAGCGTGGCGCGCAGCCGGCGGAGCCGGGTCAGGGACGACTCCCGGCCCAGGATCTCCATCGACTCGAACAGCGGCGGCGAGACGCGCCGGCCGGTGACGGCCGTGCGCAGCGGGGCGAAGGCGAACTTGGGCTTGATCCCCAGACCCTCGACCACGGCCGCGCGCAACGCGGTCTCCAGGGCCGCCGTGGTCCACTCCGGCAGCTCCTGCAGGGCGGTCAGGGACGCGTCCAGGACGTCGGCGGCCTCCGGGCGCAGGGCCTTCGTCGCGTCCTCCTCCAGGACGACGTCGGCGTCGGCGGCGAACAGGAAGCCGAGCATCCCCGGGGCCTGCCCGAGCAGCGTCATGCGCTCCTGCACCAGCGGCGCGGCCTGGGCCAGGCGCTCGAGCTGGTCGGCGGTCGGCTCGGCGGGCAGCACGCCCCCGGCCTGCAGGTAGGGCACCAGCCGGGCCCGGAAGTCCCCGGGCTCCAGCAGCCGCAGGTGCGCGGCGTTGATCGCCTCGGCCTTGGTCACGTCGAAGCGCGCGGGAGAACCGTTGACGTCGACCACGTCGAAGGCGGCGACCATCTCCTCCACGCTGAAGACGTCGCGGTCCTCGGCGATGCCCCAGCCCAGCAGGGCCAGGTAGTTCAGCAACCCCTCGCGGACGAAACCCCGGTCCCGGTGGTGGAACAGGTTCGACTCAGGGTCGCGCTTGGAGAGCTTCTTGTTGCCCTCGCCCATGACGTACGGCAGGTGCCCGAAGCTCGGGACCTGCTGCGCCACACCGATGTCGACCAGCGCCTCGTACAGGGCGATCTGCCGCGGCGTGGAGGAGAGCAGGTCCTCCCCGCGCAGCACGTGGGTGATGCCCATCAGCGCGTCGTCGACCGGGTTGACCAGCGTGTACAGCGGGTCGCCGTTGGCGCGCACCAGGACCGGGTCCGGGAACGAGCCGGCCTTGAACTCGATGCGCCCGCGGACGAGGTCGTCGAAGGAGTAGTCGCGCCCTTCGGGCAACCGCAGCCGCAACGTGGGTTCGCGGCCCTCGGCCTTGTACGCCGCGACCTGCTCCGGGGTCAGGTCCCGGTCGAAACCGTCGTAGCCCAGGACCTTGGGGCGGCCCGCGGCCTCGTGCCGGGCCTCGATCTCCTCGGCCGTCGAGAACGACTCGTACAGGTGCCCCGCGGCCAGCAACCGCTGCACGACGTCGTCGTAGACTGGCCGGCGCAGGCTCTGCCGGTAGGGCTCGTGCGGGCCACCGACGTCGATGCCCTCGTCCCAGTCCAGGCCCAGCCAGGCCAGGGCGTCGAGGATCTGCGCGTAGCTCTCCTCGGAGTCCCGGGCGGCGTCGGTGTCCTCGATGCGGAACACCAGCTTGCCGCCGGTGTGCCGGGCGTAGGCCCAGTTGAACAGGGCGGTGCGGATGAGCCCGACGTGCGGGGTTCCCGTCGGCGAGGGGCAGAAGCGGACACGGACCGGCGAGGAGCCGGGGGCGGGTGCGGCGATGTCAGTCATGGCCCGCCCAGCCTATTCGGGTCAGCACAGCGGCGGAGGGTGCGCCCGGCCGGGTGGTGGCACTGCGTCACCACTGGTCCGTCCGGGTGGGCGAGCACCTCACGCAGCGTGACGCGTGTCAGCGTCGTGAGCGACCGCCCAGCCCGCTCCCCGTTCCCCGGAGGACCCCGTGACCTCGCGCCCCACCAAGACGCTCGTCGCCGCCGCCGGCCTGCTGCTCCCGCTGACCGCGCTCACCGCCTGCGGTGCGGTGCAGGCCGCCGCCGGGCAGCCCGCCGCGACGACCACCCCGACCGCCACGCCCACGGCCACCGCCGCGCCGGTGGCCGTCGAACCGGTGGCCAACGACCTGGCGCTGGGTTCGGCCCACCACCAGCTGCAGGCCGGCGGGATGGACCTGGCGGTCGACTACTGGTCGACGCTGGACGTGTCGCAGTGGACCGCGCAGGCCGCCAAGCCCGTCCAGCTCGCCGCGACGATCACCGGGCCGAACCTGGGCACCGGCAAGAAGCAGCAGCGCGCCTACATCAGCAGCTTCAGCGTCACGTCCACGGCCGTCGCCGCGGACGGCAGCGTGACGTCCCCGGTCACGGTGCAGGACGTCTCACGGCAGACCCCCGGCTACCTCGCGATGGCCCCGTACGCGTACTCGACCTCGTTCGTCGTCCCCGCCGTGCCCGAGGGCACGCGCAGCGTCGAACTGCTCATCAGCTACGACGTGCTGGAGCAGAGCGCGCCGGGCGCGGACGACTACTCCAAGCAGACCGCGACCGACACGCTCACGCTGGCGATCGCCGCGCCCGCCGCGGCCTCGACGGGGAACTGAGGATCACTGCAGGGTCACTGCGGGGTCACTGCGGGGCGGTGAACGAGGTCGACAGGACGCCCAGCCCCTCGATCTCCACCTCGACGCGCTGACCGGCGCGCACCGGCCCGACACCGGCGGGCGTGCCGGTCATGATGACGTCGCCGGGCAGCAGGGTCATCGCCGAGGAGACGTGGGCGATGATCGAGGGGATGTCGTGGACCATGAGCGAGGTCCGGCCGTCCTGGACCACCTCCACGTCCTCCCCGGTGATGCGGCGCGTCTCGATCCGCACGTTCGAGGGGTCCAGCTCGGTCTCGATCCACGGGCCCAGCGGCGTGAACCCGTCGGCACCCTTGGCCCGCCACCACTGCTTGTCCGGGCCCTGCAGGGAGCGCGCGGTGATGTCGTTGGCGACCGTGTAGCCGTAGACGACCTCCGCGACCCGCTCCTTCGGCACGTCCTTGCACAGCCGGCGGATGACGATGGCCAGCTCACCCTCGTAGTGCAGCTCCTCCCCCGCCCAGGCCGGGATGGCCAGCGGGTCGCCCGGGCCGGCCACGGAGGTGTTCGGCACGGTGAACACCAGCGGTTCCTCGGGCACCTCGTTGCCGAGTTCCTCGGCGTGCGCGACGTAGTTGCGGCCGATGCCCAGGACCTTCGAGCGCGGGATGACCGGCGCCAGCAGCCGGGCGTCCACGAGCGGGACCCGTTCGCCGGTGGGGTTCAGCGGCGTGAACAGCGGGTCGCCCGAGACGACGAGGATCTCCTCCTCACCCGGAGCGCCCTCCACGACGCCGTACCGCGGGTCGGAGCCACCGGACGAGAACCTGGCGATGCGCATGCGGCTCACCCTAGTGAGGTGACCGGGCGCGGGGAGTTGACGGGGTGCAGGGGCGGCCGGCCGGCCACGTGCCGGGCGACGGCCTCCCCCAGCTGCCGGGCGGCGTCGGCGAAGTACCCCGACGTCAGGGCCGCGGTGTGCGCGGTGGCCACGACACGCGGGTGCTGCCGCAACGGCCCGTCGGCCGGGTAGGGCTCGCGGGTGAACACGTCGAGCCCGAGCCCACCCAGGTGTCCCGTCCGCAGCGCCGCGAACGCTGCGGCCTCGTCGAGGACGGCACCGCGGGCGACGTTCACCACCAGTGCACCGGGCGCCAGGACCCCCAGGGCGGCGGCGTCGAGCAACGGCGGCGCCCCGGACACGGGGGTCGCCGCCAGCACGACGACGTCGGCGCCGCGCAGCGCGGCGTGCAGCTCCCCGACGCCGTACGTGCGCATGCCGGGGACCGGTGGCTCGGCCTCGGGCCGGCGGCGCACCCCGACCAGGTCCACGCCGAAGGCCGCGAGCAGCCGGGCCGTCGCCCCACCGACCGCACCGGTCCCGACGACGACCGCGCGGGAGCCGCGCAGGCTGCGGGCGCCCGGCGACCCCCACCGGCCGGGGGCAAACCCGTCGGCGGCCTCGGGCAGGCGCTTGGCCAGCGCGAGCAGCAGGGCCAGGGCGTGCTCGGCGACGTGCGGGGCGTTGAGCCCGGGCATGTTCGCCACCCACACCCCCGCCGCGGTCGCCGCTTCCACGTCGATGGCGTCGACCCCCACACCGAACTGCTGGACGAGCCCGAAGGTGCTGCACCGCAACGCCGGTGCGGTGAGCGCGGACACGACGGGGACGACGACGTCCGGTTGCCGTCCGCCCCCGGTGAGGCGCTCGGTGAGCGCGTGGTGCTCGACGGCCTCGACGGTGGTGCGCGCGGCGAGGTCGCTGGGCCAGTGCGCCGTGACGGCGTCCCAGCCGATCTCGCCCGAGAAGCGCGGCTGACCGAACAGGACGTGCAGCGGCGCCCCGGCCGCGGGGACGTTCCGGCACTGTGGGGTGTTCACGCCCGCAGACTAGGTAGAGGTTCGGGGGGCTGCGACGATGTCCGTACGACGTACGGCGGAGAGGGTGGAAATGGCCGACTTGGACGCACTGGACACGGCGATCCTGCGGGCTCTGCAGGCAGATGCACGGCGGACCAACCGGGACGTGGCCGCCGCGGTGGGCGTCTCCCCCACCACGGCGCTGGACCGCACCCGCAGCCTGCGCCGGCGCGGCGTCATCCGCGGAGCCCGCCTCGAGGTGGACCTCGCCGAGATCGGCCGCGGGGTGCAGGCGCTCATCGCCGTCCGCGTCCGCCCGCCGTCGCGGCCGACGATCGAGGCGTTCAGGGAGTGGGTGTCACGCCTGCCCGAGGTGATCGGCGTGTTCGTCGTCTCCGGCGCCGAGGACTTCCTCGTCCACGTCGCCGTCCGCGACAACCAGGCCCTCTACGCCTTCGTCATCGACCGCCTGACCCAACGCAGCGAGGTCGCCGACGTGCGGACGAGCGTGGTCTACGAGCACCTGCGCTCGGGCGTCGTCGAACCCGCCTGATCGTCCGCGCGGCGCTGGCGGGGCGGGGTCGGGGGTCGGGTCGGGGTCGGGATTGGGGACCGTTGACGCATGGGGCCGCTAGGTCCGGCCCGATGCGTCAACGATCCGAACCTGAGGAGCCATCGGACGGCCGTCCATGACGCCGCGGTCTCCACAGCCTCCCCCGAGCACCTGCTGTGCACAGGTCGGCGTCGGCACACCCGCGTCGGGGACCGACCGGCGTGACGATCCGGGCCATGCCGAAGCTGAAGAACTACGACCGTGCGGCCGTCGACGCCCTCATCCGTCGTGACCGCGGAGTCGTCAGACGTTCCGACCTCCTGGCGCTCGGAATGCCGAAGTCGACGCTCACGGACCTCACGGGCGCCCGCGGCCGCTGGCAGCGCCTCCTCCCGGCGGTCGTCGTGACGCACCGCGGAACTCCCACGGAGTGGGAGCGCCGACGGGCCGCCGTGCTCTACGCCGGACCGCAGGCGCGCATCAGCGGCCTGCACGCGCTCGACCTGCACGCGGCGCTGGCGTCGTCGATCGAGGTGGGGCGAACCGTCTTCGTCGTCATCCCGGCCGACGTCCACCGAACCTCGGCCGGGTACTGCGAGGTCGAACGGACCGAACGAGACCCGGGTGGATCGGTCAGGAGGGGGTTTCCGGTCACGAGCGTGGCCCGCGCGTGCGCCGACGCGGTGCGTGGGCACGACATGCGCCTCGACGACGTCCGGGAACTCATGAGCGGGGTGCTGCGCGAGGACAGGTGCACGTTGAAGCAGTTGCAGCGCGAGGTGCTGCTCGGGCCGACCCAGCGCAGCGCCTTCGCACGTACCGCTCTGCTGGAGCTCGGCGCCGGCACCCGCAGTTCCGCCGAGGCCAAGGCGATGCGGATCGTCGGAGGGTCCGGCCTGCCGCAGCCGCTGTGGAACCAGCCGGTGGTCGTGGACGGACGGTGGGTGGGCGAGGCCGACGCCTACTGGCCGGACCTCGGCGTCGTCCTGGAGATCGACTCGATGACGTGGCACCTGGGTGCCCGTCGCCTTCGCCGGACGCAGGAGAAGGCGCGGCGGTACGCCGCGGCGGGGATCCTGTTGGTCAGCATCGCGCCGGCGGACCTGCTCGCGGATCCCAGAGGTTTCCTCGACACCTTGCGGGAAGCACTGGCCGCAGCCGCCGCTCGCCGCGCCGTGTGAGCGGCGGACCACCGAACGTCCTCACGTGCGGTGACCCCGTTCGGACCGTTGACGCATCGGGCCGGACCTACCGGTCCGCTGCGTCAACGGTCCCCACCCGAACCCCCGCCCGCGGCTCAGACGAGGCGGTGCAACCACCCGTGGGTGTCCTCGGCCCGTCCGTACTGGACGTCCAGCAGCTTCTCGCGGATCTTCAGCGTCACCTCACCGGCGGCGCCGGTGCCGTGGGACAGTTCGCCGTCGACGGAGACGAGCCTGCCGACGGGGGTGATCGCGGCGGCCGTGCCGCAGGCGAACACCTCGGTGATGCGGCCGGAGGCCACGCCCTGGCGCCACTCGTCGATGCTGACGCGGCGCTCGCTGACCTCGTGGCCGAGGTCCTTGGCCAGGTCGATGATCGAGGAGCGGGTGATGCCCTCCAGGATCGTGCCGGTCAGTTCGGGGGTGACGATGGAGCCGTCGTCGTGGACGAAGTACAGGTTCATCCCGCCGAGTTCCTCGACGTACGTGTTCTCGGCCGCGTCCAGGAAGCAGACCTGGTCGCAACCGTGCTCGTACGCCTCCTCCTGCGCGACCAGGCTGGCCGCGTAGTTCCCGCCGCACTTGGCCGAGCCGGTCCCGCCCAGGGAGGCACGGGTGTAGTTCTGCGACAACCAGATCGAGACGGGCTTCACCCCACCGGGGAAGTACGCGCCCGCCGGGGAGGCGATGACCATGAACTTCACCTCGTGCGCCGCGCGGACCCCGAGGAACGCCTCGGTGGCGACCATGAACGGGCGCAGGTACAGCGACGTCTCGCCCCCGGTGGGCACCCACGCCTCGTCGGCGCGCACCAGCTGGGTGATGGCCTCGAGGAACATCTGCTCGCCGACCTCGGGCAGCGCGAGCCGGCGGGCGGAGCGGTCCATCCGGGCCGCGTTGGCCTCGGGGCGGAACGTCCAGACGCTGCCGTCGGCGTGCCGGTAGGCCTTGAGCCCCTCGAAGATCTCCTGCGCGTAGTGCAGGACGGCCGCGGCCGGGTCCAGCTGCAGCGGGCCGTAGGGGACGACGCCGGTGTCGTGCCAGCCGGCGTCCCGGGTCCACGTCGCGGTGGCCATGTGGTCGGTGAAGAACCTGCCGAACCCGGGGGCGGCGAGGATCTCGGCGCGGCGCTCCTCGCTCACCGGCGCGGCCGACGACGTGACCGGGAACGTCAGGGGTGCCCCAGCGGTCGGCCCGGACGACGTGGTGGCGGTCATGCGCGTACTCCTCGGTGGCAGTGGTGGTGCGTTCGACGGTACCCCGCCCGCGGGGGGGGTGGTTCAGCCGGCGGCGGCGGCCAGGGCGTCGCCCACCTCGGCCGTGGAGCGCGGCCCGACCTCCCCCGTGGCGCGGCGGGCCAGGTCGGCGGTGACGGCGGCGTCGACGCGCGCGGCGGCGTCGGTGCGGCCCAGGTGCTCCAGCAGCAGCGACACCGACAGCACCGCGGCGGTCGGGTCGGCCAGCTGCCGGCCCGCGATGTCGGGGGCCGAGCCGTGGACGGGCTCGAACATGCTCGGCGCGGTGCGGTCGGGGTTGACGTTGCCCGAGGCGGCCAGCCCGATGCCACCGGTGACGGCCGCGGCCAGGTCGGTGAGGATGTCGCCGAAGAGGTTGTCGGTGACGATGACGTCGAACCGGGACGGGTCGGTCACCAGGAAGATCGTCGCGGCGTCCACGTGCAGGTAGTCGACGCTGACGTCGGGGAACTCCGCGCCGACGGCCTCGACGGTCCGGCGCCACAGGTGCCCGGCGTGCACGAGGACGTTGTGCTTGTGCACGAGGGTGAGCTTCTTGCGCGGGCGGGCGGCGGCGCGCGCGAAACCGGCGCGGACGAGCCGCTCGACACCGAAGGCGGTGTTGACGCTGACCTCGGTGGCGATCTCGTGCGGCGTGCCGACCCGCAGCGCGCCGCCGTTGCCGACGTAGGGACCTTCGGTGCCCTCGCGCACGACGACGAAGTCGATCTCGCCGGGCCGGCCCAGCGGGGTGGCGACGCCGGGGTACAGCTTGGAGGGCCGCAGGTTGACGTAGTGGTCCAGGGCGAAGCGCAGCTTGAGCAGCATGCCGCGTTCGAGGACGCCGCTGGGCACGCTGGGGTCGCCGATGGCGCCCAGCAGGATCGCGTCGTGGCCGCGGACCTCCTCCAGCACGCTGTCCGGCAGCGTCTCGCCCGTGCGGTGGTACAGCCGGGCGCCGAGGTCGTACTCGGTGGTGGCGACCTTCTCCCCCGCGCTGTCCAGGACCGCGGTGAGCACCTTCAGGGCTTCGGCGGTCACCTCCTGGCCGATGCCGTCGCCAGGGATGACCGCGAGCTTCAAGGTGTCCGCCATGCGCGGGAGGGTAACGGAGACCCGCGCCCGTCCGACCAGCATGCGAGCAGCTCGTCCCAGCATGCGGACGGTCAGACCACGGGAGGACGGCGCGGATCCTCCTGCGGCACGACGCCGACCCCGGGCCGCCCTCCTACGCTGAGGCGGTGCAGGGACAGGACGTGTTCGACCGGATCGTCGGCTGGTGGCGCCGCAACAGCCTGTTGATCGACGCCCTGGTCGCGCTGGGCCTGGCGGGCGTCACCGGCCTCGGCAGCCTGGCCGAGGGGTTGCTGGCGGCCTTGATCAGCGTGGGCATGTGCCTGCCGCTGGCGGTCCGCCGGCGCTTCCCCGAGGTCTCCGCCGCCCTGGTCGTGCTCTTCGCCCTCGCTCAGCTGGTCCTGGTCACTCCCGCGCTGGGCAACGTCGCCGTGCTCGCCTCGGTCTACGCGCTCGCCGGCTACGCCCGGCCGTGGGCCTCGCGCGCCGGGCTGCTGCTGGGTCTGGCCGGGGCACCGGTCTGCGCCGTCCGGTTCTTCGGCTACGACATCGGCTCCGTCGTCCTGCTCACCGCGCTCATCGCGTTCTCCGTGCTGGCCAGCTGGTCCCTGGGCAGCCTGCGCCGCGCGCAGCGGCAGACCGAACTGGCCCTCGTCGAACGCGCGCGCCTGCTGGAGGTCGAACGGGAGAACGAGTCCCGGCTGGCCGCCACGGCCGAACGCCAGCGCATCGCCCGGGAGATGCACGACGTCGTCGCCCACTCCCTGTCGGTGATCATCGCCCAGGCCGACGGCGGCCGGTACGCCGCCACGGCGAGCCCCGCGGCCGCGGCGCAGGCCCTGGAGACGATCTCGGGCACCGGCCGGCAGGCCCTGGCCGACATGCGGGGCCTGCTCGGGGTGCTGCGCCAGGGTCCGGGGGACGAACGCGCCCCGCAGCCCGACGCCGCGCGGATCCCCGACCTCGTCGACCACGTCCGCGCCAGCGGTCTGGAGATCACCTCCGAGGTGCACGGGACCCCGCGCGAACTGCCGCCGGCGATCGGCCTGGCCGCCTACCGGATCGTGCAGGAGTCCTTGACCAACGTCCTCAAGCACGCCGGCCCGCGGGCCCGCGCGCACGTGCAGGTCCGCTGGGACGCCGACGCGCTGCGCCTGGGGGTCGACGACGACGGTCGCGGCGCGGCCTCGATGGTGCAGGCGGGCCCGGGCGGTCAGGGCCTGGTGGGCATGGCCGAACGCGCGCGGCTGCACGGCGGTTCGGTCTCCAGCGGTCCCCGACCGGGTGGGGGTTTCTCCGTCCGCGCGACCCTTCCCTACAGTCCCTGACGTGAGCCAACAGCCGATCCGCGTGGTCCTCGTCGACGACCAGCAACTCGTCCGCGCCGGTTTCCGGATGGTCATCGACTCCCAGCCCGACCTGACCGTCGTGGCCGAGGCCTCCGACGGTGCCGACGCCGTCCGGGTCGTGGCCTCCACCCCGTGCGACGTCGTCCTCATGGACGTGCGCATGCCCGGGCTGGACGGCATCGAGGCCACGCAGCAGATCACCGCCCGTTCCGGCGCCGAGAAGGTCGTCGTGCTGACCACGTTCGACCTCGACGAGTACGTCGTCTCCGCGATCGGCGCCGGTGCCAGCGGTTTCCTGCTCAAGGACGCCCCACCGGAGGAACTGCTGACGGCCATCCGCACGGTCCACTCCGGCGACGCCGTCATCGCCGCCAGTTCCACCCGCCGGCTGCTGCAGCACGTCGGCCCGTTGCTGCGCGCCGGCGCCGCCAGCCCCTCGGCTGCGCCGCAAGGACTTCCGAACGACCTGACGCCGCGGGAACGGGAGGTCCTCGAGTGCATGGCCCACGGGCTGTCGAACACCGAGATCGCCCAGCGGTTCGTCGTCTCCGAGGCCACCGTCAAGACCCACGTCGGCCGGGTGCTGGCCAAGACGCACTCGCGCGACCGCGTCCAGGCCGTCGTGCTGGCCTACGCGGCGGGCCTGGTGCAACCCGGGGACGTGCTGCGCGACGCGCGCTGAGCCGGGCGACGGGTCAGACCACGGGATGACCTGGGGTTCCCGCGTCCACCGCCGGTCCCACTCCCAGGATCCGCTCAGGAACCGACGCGCAGGGCACCCCCGGATCCCTAGCGTCGTGGACGTTGCCCCACCGTCCGCGAAGCCAGGAGAAGCACCGTGTCCCAACCGAGCCAGCACACGACCTCGGCGGTCCTCGACGCCGCCCGCCCCGCGGTCCGCGCGGTGGGTCTGCGCAAGACCTACGGCCGCGGCGACGCCGTGGTGCACGCCCTGGACGGCGTCGACGTCGAGTTCGCCCGCGGTGAGTTCACCGCCATCATGGGCCCCTCGGGTTCGGGCAAGTCCACGCTCATGCACTGCCTCGCGGGCCTGGACACCGCCAGCGCCGGGCAGGTGTTCCTCGGCGACACCGAACTCACGGCGCTGGGGGACCGTGAACTCACCCGGCTGCGGCGCGAACGCGTCGGGTTCGTGTTCCAGAGCTTCAACCTGCTGCCCGTCCTGGACGCCGCCGAGAACATGCTGCTGCCGATGCGGCTGGCCGGTCGCACCCCCGACCCGGCCTGGCACGACGACGTCGTGCGCCGCCTGGGGCTGACCGAGCGCCTCACGCACCGGCCCCACGAACTGTCCGGCGGTCAGCAGCAACGCGTCGCGGTCGCCCGCGCCCTGCTGCCGCGCCCGGACGTCGTGTTCGCCGACGAACCCACCGGGAACCTCGACTCCCGCGCCGGCGCCGAGGTCCTGAGCCTGCTGCGCGGCAGCGTCCGCGAGGTCGGCCAGACCGTCGTCATGGTGACCCACGACCCGGTCGCGGCCAGCTACGCCGACCGCGTCGTCCTCATCGCCGACGGCCGGCTCGCCGGGGGGCTGACGAAACCCACCCCCGACGACGTCCTCGACGCCCTGCGCACCCTGGGGGCCTGAACCGTGCTGCGGGTGACCCTGGCCCAGTTGCGCGCCCACGGCGCGCGCGTCGTCGCCTCCTGCCTGGCGATCGTCATCGCGGTCGGCTTCGTGGTGGCGACCCTCGCCCTCAACGCGACGGCGAAAGCCGGTGTGCTGCAAGCCGTCGGCGCGCAGTTCACGTCCAGTGACGTCGTCGTGACCCCCGAGGACCCCTACTCGGAGGACCAGCCGCTGGCCGCCCTCGAACCTGGGATCGCGGCCCTGCCCGGGGTGGCGGCCGTCGCCGCCGACCGCTCCACCTACGTCCAGGTCCGGCTGCCGGACCGCACGGGCTCCACCTCGGCGCAGGCCCGCGACGTCGCCGCACCGGGCGACCTGCGCTGGCAGCGCCTGTCCGCCGGCCGGCTGCCGCAGGACGCGAGCGAGATCGCCGTCTCCGACCGCGTCGACGTCCCGCTGGGCGCCGTGGTCGCGCTGAGCTGGTACCCGAGCGGCGACGCCCCCGAGGGCCCCGTCGAACCGCTGACCGAACAGGTCACCGTCGTCGGCACGGTCGACCTGGCCGGCGACCCGGCGGCGGGCCTGACCCCGCAGGTCTTCGGGACCGACGAGGCGCTGACGACCTGGGGCGCCACGACGGTCGACCGGCTGCGCATCGCGGCCGAACCCGGTGCCGACGTCCTCACGACCGTCGCCGCCGCCGCCGCCACCGCACCCGTCACCGTCACCACCGGGGAAGCGGCCGCCGAGGCCGTCGCCGCCGCGTACACCGGCGACGCGGCCGGCCTGACGACCGTCCTGCTGGTCTTCGGCGCCATCGCCGTCCTCGTCGCCGGGCTCGTCATCGCCAACACCTTCGCGGTCCTGCTGGCCCAGCGGACCCGGGAACTGGCGCTGCTGCGGTGCGTCGGCGCCGCCCGCGGCCAGGTCGGGCGCAGCGTCCTGCTCGAGGCCCTCGCCGTCGGGTTCGGCGCCTCCGTCGCCGGCGTGCTCGCCGGGTACGGCCTGGCGCAGGCCGTCGCCGCGGTGGCCGGACGGGTGGACTCGCCGATCCCGCTGGCCGACGTCGTCGTGCCGGTCTCCGCGGTGGTCGCCGGCCTCGTCCTGGGCACCGTCGTCACCGTCGCGGCGGCCGCCGCTCCCGCCCGCGCCGCCACCCGCGTCGCCCCGCTGGCCGCGCTGCGGCCGCTGAGCACCGCGCCCGTGCGCTCGCGGGCCGGGGTGCTGCGCCTGGTGCTGGGGCTCGTGCTGACCGTCCCGGCGACGGCGGCCATGGTGTTCTTCGCCTGGACCGGGAACCTGTACGCGGCCCTGCCCGCCGGCGCCGCGAGCTTCCTGGGTTTCCTGCTGCTGGCCCAGCGCCTCGTGCCGGCCGTCGTCGCCCTGGCCGGGCGCCCGTTCCGCCGGCTCGGCGGGGTGCCCGCGCAGTTGGCGGCGGGCAACGCCGTGCGCAACCCGCGGCGGACCGCGGCGACCGCGACGGCCCTGCTCATCGGCGTGACGCTGACGAGCGCCATGGTCGTGGGCACGTCCTCGACCCGGGCCACCGCGCTGCAGGGCATCGACGCCTCCTACCCCACCGACGTCGTCGTGACCGCCGGCGAACCGTTGCCGGGCACCGCCGTCGAGGCGATGCGGGCCACGGGCGACGTGCAGGCCCTCGCCCTCGTCGACGACCTGCCGGTCCTGACCGCCGACGGCGCGGCGGGGTTCTCCGTGGCCGGCGTCGACCCCGTCCAGGCTGCCGAGGTCGTCCGCTCCCAGGGCCGCTCCCCGTTGCCGGCCGACGGGCAGATCGTCCTGTCGCAGTCGATGGCCGAGACCGCCGGGGTCGGCGACGGCGCGAGGCTGATGCTGCACACCGACCCCGACGCCACCGGCGCTCCGGCCGGGCCGGGCGTCGAGTTCACCGTCCGGGTGGCTCCGGACACGGCCGAACCGGCGACCATCACGGCGGCCGACGCCCGCCGGCTGTCCCCGGACACCCAGGCCACCTCGGCGTGGATCCGGCTGGCCGACGGCGACGGTGACGCCCAGGCGGCCGCGGTCGACCGCATCTCCGAGGCCCTGGCCGAGGTCCTGCCCACCAGCGAGGTCACCGGCATCGCCTCGGTCCGCAACGCCCTGGACGAGATCCTCACGACGATGCTGCTCATCGTCACCGGGTTGCTGGCCGTGGCCGTCGTCATCGCCCTCATCGGTGTCGGCAACACGCTGGCGCTGTCGGTGGTCGAACGCCGTCAGGAGTCCGGGCTGCTGCGGGCGCTGGGCCTGACCCGCCGCCAGCTGCGCTCGCTGCTGGCCTGGGAGGCGCTGCTGGTCGCCGGGGTGGCGGCGGTGCTCGGGGTGGTCCTGGGCACCGGCTACGGCCTGGCCGGGACGGCCTCGGTGCTGGTGGCGGAGTCGCCGGTCGTGCTGGACGTTCCGTGGCTGCAGGTCCTGGCGATCGTCGTGGTCGCGGCGCTGGCCGGGGTGCTGGCCTCGGTGCTGCCGGCCCGCCGGGCGGCGAAGACACCCCCGGTCGCCGCGATCGCCGACTGAACCTGGGATCGTGTCGGCATGGCTGTCGTGAAGATCAACGCGATCGAGGTTCCGGACGGCGGTGGTCCGGAGCTCGAGCGCCGGTTCGCCCACCGGATGGGGGCCGTGGAGGGAACCCCGGGGTTCCTGGGTTTCGAGCTGCTGCGCCCCGTGGCCGGTGAGACCCGGTACTTCGTCTACACCAGGTGGGAGACCGAGGAGGCCTTCCAGGCGTGGGCCGGTGGCGGCGCCAAGGCCGCCCACGCCGGGGAGCGCGCCAGGCCCGTGGCCACCGGCGCCTCGCTGCTGGAGTTCGAGGTCGTCCTGGGCGCCGATCCCAGCTGATGCGCCTCGTCGTGGAGGGGAACGCCCCGGGGGCACCGGCACTGGTGCTCCCGGGGCGTGGCTACGACGCCGACCAGCCGGTCCTGCGCGTCGTGCGCGACGAGCTGCTCGCCGCCGGGTACCGGGTGCTGTCGCTGTTCTGGACCGAGGACCCACCCGGTCACGAGCAGACGCCCGAACTCGTCCGGGTGCTGCTGCACGACCTGCGGCCGCGGTTCGTCGTCGCCAAGTCGCTGACGACGCTGGGGCTGCCGGCCGCCGCCGACTGCGGCCTCGCCGGGATCTGGCTGACCCCGCTGCTGGAGCACCCCGACGTCGGGATGGCCGCGGCCCGCGCGCACCCGCACACGCTGCTGGTCGGCGGCACGGCCGACCCGTCGTGGAACCGGACGCTGGCGCACGAGAGCGACCGCGAGGTGCTGGAGTTCGTCGGCGCCGACCACTCCCTGGAGCACCCCGGGGACCCGGCCGCCACCGCCGCCGCGCTCGACCGGCTGCGGGCGGGCGTGCGGGAGTTCCTGTCCTAGAGTTCGGCCAGCGCGGGTACCACCGCGTCACCGAACTCCTTCACGCTGCCGGGTTCGAAGTAGCCGTGGAACCCCCCGTGCACGTGCGTCACGCCGTGGGCGGCGAACCCCCTGCACTTCTCCACGAAGCCGTCGACGTCGTGCGGGTCGGCGAAGTCCATGACGGTCTTCTCGATCTCGTCGTAGTCGCGGCCGACGTCGTCGCAGTGCCGCCTCAGGACGTCCAGCTTGTGGCCGATGTCGTCGCCGCCGAACAGGTTGCAGGCGTCGGCGTACTGCGCGACCAGCCGCAGCGTCTTCTTCTCCCCGCCGCCTCCGACGAGGATCGGCGGGTGCGGCCGGCGGATCGCCGGCGGGTTGTTGAGGGTGCGGCCCAGGGTGTAGTGCTCACCCTGGAACGGTTCCTCGGACTCCGACCACATCTGCCGGACGATCTGCAGCGTCTCCTCCAGGCGCTCGAACCGCTCGGCCGTCGGCGGGAACGGCAGGCCCAGGCCGCTCGCCTCCTGCTCGAACCAGGCCGCCCCGATCCCCAGCCACGCCCGCCCGCCCGAGAGCACGTCCAGGGTGGTCACGAGCTTGGCCAGGAGGCCGGGTTCGCGGTAGGTCACGGCCGTCACCCAGGCGAGCAGTTCGACGCGCTCGGTGCGGGCGGCGAGGAACCCCAGCGTCGTGTACGCCTCGAGCATGGCCCGTTCGGCGTCGCCGATGGGCGGGATCTGCCACAGGTGGTCCATGACGCTGACGCTGCGGAACCCGGACTCCTCCGCCTCGCCGACGAGGCGCACGAGGTCCTCGCGCAGGGTGGCGGGACCGCCGGGGTTGGTGAAGTCGGCGACGTGCAGGCCGATGTGCACGGGGTTCTCCCTCGATCGTTGCCCGGCTGATCACCGGTGACGTTACGCCCGGACTCAGCGCAGCCGCACCCGGACCGGTCCCTTCGCCGTGGAGGGGTCCACCACGCGGCCGCCCTGGGTGATCTCGGCCTGCCCCGCCGCGACGAGCCGGCGGGCCGCGGCGCGCGCGGGTTCCATCAGCTCGCGCCAGTCCTGCCCACCCACGGCGCGGGCGGCCTCGCTGGGGCACACGGTCTTCGAGCGGCCGCGCTGCTCGATCAGCGCGCGCAACGTCGTCTCGAGGTCGGCGTCGAGGGCCGAGGCGGCCGAGCGGGCGCGGCGACGGCAGGCGTCGGAGCAGTAGCGCACCCCCTCCCAGTCGCGTTCCCACTTCTTGCGCCAGGTGATGGTGCGCCCGCAGACGGCGCAGTCCTTGGTGGGCAGGTCCGGTCGCGGCACCCCCTCAGTGGACCGCGGACCGTCTGCTCCCGCGATCGGAACGCCACGCCCGTGGTGGCGGTCCAGTGGTGCAGGGGCTAGGTTCGTCGTGCAAGTTGCGCTTTCAACAACCAGGAGGTCCCAGTGAGTGACGTCAAGCTCGCGATCGTCTACTACTCCGCGACCGGAACCGTGCGCGCCATGGCGGAGCGGCTGGCCGCGACCGCTGAGCAGGCCGGCGCCGAGGTGCGGTTGCGCCAGGTGGAGCGCCAGGCCACCGGCGGGGAGAAGGCGGCGACGGACGCGCAGGCCGCCGAGGCCGAGGCGGCCAAGGGCGCCCCCGGCGCGACGGCCGAGGACGTCGTGTGGGCCGACGCGGTGCTCTTCGGCTCCCCCACCCGCTACGGCAACATCGCCGGGCAGCTGAAGATCTTCATCGACTCCCTCGGCGCCCAGTGGGCCCAGGGCCTGCTCGCCGACAAGGTGTACGCGGGATTCACCTCCTCCCAGACCGCGCACGGCGGCCAGGAGACCACGCTCCTCGCGCTCTACAACACCATCTACCACTTCGGCGGGCTCATCGTCCCGCCCGGTTACACCGACGGCTCGAAGTTCGTCGACGGCAACCCCTACGGCGTGAGCCACGTGACCGGCGCCGGGAACGACATCCCCCTGGGCGACGTCGAGTTCACCGCGCTGGACCACATGGTCAACCGCGTCATCGGCATCGCGGGCCGGCTCAAGGGCTGAACGCCAGAACCCCCGGGACCGGCAGGTCCCGGGGGTTCTCCGCGTCAGGTTCAGCGGGCGGCGGAACCCTCGACGTAGTCGGAGTCGCTCGACTTCACCCACGCCATGAGCTTGCGCAGCTCACGGCCGGTCTTCTCGATCGGGTGCTGCTCGGCGGCGGCGCGCAGCTCCTTGAACTTCGGCGCACCGGCGTCCTGGTCGTCGATGAAGTTCTTGGCGAAGGTGCCGTCCTGGATGTCCTTCAGGACGTCCTTCATGCGCTCCTTGACCGAGGCGTCGATGACGCGCGGGCCCGAGACGTAGTCGCCCCACTCGGCGGTGTCGGAGACCGACCAGCGCTGCTTGGCGATGCCGCCCTCGTACATGAGGTCGACGATGAGCTTCAGCTCGTGCAGGCACTCGAAGTAGGCGACCTCGGGCTGGTAGCCGGCCTCGACGAGGACCTCGAAACCGGTCTGCACGAGGGCGGAGGCGCCACCGCACAGGACGGCCTGCTCACCGAACAGGTCGGTCTCGGTCTCCTCGGTGAAGGTGGTCTTGATGCCGCCGGCGCGCAGGCCGCCGATCGCCTTGGCGTAGGCCAGGGCCAGGCCCCACGCGTCGCCGGTGGCGTCCTGCTCGACGGCGACGATCACCGGGACACCCCGGCCGTCGACGTACTCGCGGCGCACCAGGTGACCCGGGCCCTTGGGGGCGACCATGACGACGTCGACGTCGGCCGGGGGCTTGATGTAGCCGAAGCGGATGTTGAAGCCGTGGCTGAAGAACAGCGCCTTGCCGGCGGTGAGGTTCGGCTCGATGGCCTCGGCGTACAGACCGCGCTGCAGGTGGTCCGGGACCAGGACCATGATGACGTCGGCGGCCTTGGCGGCCTCGAACGGCGTGGTGACGGTCAGGCCCTGCTCCTCGGCCTTGGCGCGGCTCTTGGAGCCTTCCTTCAGGCCGACGACGACGTCGACGCCCGAGTCGCGCAGCGACAGGGCGTGCGCGTGGCCCTGGCTGCCGAAGCCCAGGACCGCCACCTTCTTACCGGTGATCTTGGACAGGTCGGCGTCGTCGTCGTAGAACATCTCGGCCACTGGGGGTTCTCTCCTTGGAGTTTCTGGCGTTCTTCGGGCGGTTCGGGACTGTCAGGCGGAGCGCAGCGCACGGTCGGAGATCGCCCGGCCACCACGGGCCAGCGCCACCGAACCGGACTGCACCAGCTCACGGATGCCGAACGGTTCCAGCACACGCAGCAGCGCGGCCAGCTTGTCCGGGCTGCCGGTCGCCTCGACCGTCACCGCGTCGGGGGCGACGTCGACGACGTGCGCGCGGAACAGCTGCACGGTGTCGAGCACCTCCCCCCTCGTCGAGGCGTCGGCCCGGACCTTCACGAGCAGCAGCTCGCGCTGGACCGAGGCGCCGTCCTCGAGCTCCACGATCTTCAAGACGTTGATCAGCTTGTTGAGCTGCTTCGTCACCTGCTCCAACGGCTGCGATTCCACGTCGACGACGATGGTCATCCGGGAGATCTCGCTGCGCTCGGTCGGTCCGACCGTGAGGGAGTGGATGTTGAAGTTCCTGCGCGCGAACAACGAGGTGACGCGCATCAGGACACCGGGTCGGTTCTCGACCAGGACGGACAGGGTGTGGCGGGACATCAGGAGATCACCATCTCTTCGCCGTCCTCGGAGGACACGGTGTCGGAGTCGACCTCGCGGTCCCACTTGGGCGACATGCCGCGGGCGTACTGGATCGCGTCGTTGCTCACGCCGGCCTCGACCATCGGCCAGACCATGGCGTCGCGGTGGACGCGGAAGTCGATGACGACGGGCACGTCGTTGATGGCCATGGCCTTCTCGATCGTGGCGTCGACGTCCTCGGGACGTTCGCAGCGCAGCCCGACGCAGCCGTAGGCCTCGGCGAGCTTGACGAAGTCCGGGATGGGCGCGGCGTGGGTGCCGTGGTGGTCACCGGAGTGCAGGTCGGTGTTGGAGTAGCGCTCGGAGTAGAAGAGCGTCTGCCACTGCCGGACCATGCCCAGGGAGGAGTTGTTGATGATGGCGACCTTCAGCGGGATCCCGTTGAGGGTGCACGTCGCCAGTTCCTGGTTGGTCATCTGGAAGCAGCCGTCACCGTCGATGGCCCACACCACGGTGTCGGGCTTGCCCACCTTGGCGCCCATGGCGGCCGGCACCGAGAAGCCCATCGTCCCCAGGCCACCGGAGTTGATCCAGGTGCGCGGGTTCTCGTACTGCACGAACTGGGCCGACCACATCTGGTGCTGGCCCACGCCCGCCACGTAGATCGCCTCGGGCCCGGCGATGGCGCCGATGCGGCCGATGACGTGCTGCGGGGCGAGCGTGCCGTCCTCGGACTCGGTGTAGCCCAGCGGGTAGGTCTCGCGCCAGGAGTTCGTCTGGTCGATCCAGGCCGTCAGGTCGGCGCGGCCGCCCGCGAACTCGGCGGCCACGGCCGCGGTCAGCTCGGCGATGACCAGCTTGGCGTCGCCGACGATCGGGACGTCCACGGCGCGGTTCTTGCCGATCTCGGCGGGGTCGATGTCGGCGTGGATGACCTTGGCCTCGGGGGCGAAGCTGGACAGCTCCCCCGTGACGCGGTCGTCGAAGCGGGCACCGAGGGTGATGAGCAGGTCGGACTTCTGCAGCGCCGTCACGGCCGCGACGGTCCCGTGCATGCCGGGCATGCCCAGGTGGCTGGGGTGGGAGTCGGGCAGCGCGCCGCGGGCCATCAGCGTGGTCACCGCGGGGATGCCGGTCAGGTCGGCCAGCGCCCGCAGCTCGGCGGCGGCGTCGGCCTTGATGACGCCACCCCCGACGTACAGCACGGGCCGCTCGGCGGCGGCGATGAGCCGGGCGGCCTCGCGGATCTGCTTGCCGTGCGGGCGCACGACCGGGCGGTAGCCGGGCAGGTCGACCGACTCGGGCCAGGTGTACGACGTCCGGGCCTGCAGCGCGGACTTGGCCACGTCGACCAGGACCGGACCGGGACGGCCGGTGGAGGCCAGGTGGAAGGCCTCGGCGATGGTCCGCGGGATGTCGGCCGGGTCGGTCACCAGGTAGTTGTGCTTGGTGATCGGCGTGGTGATCCCGGCGATGTCCGCTTCCTGGAACGCGTCGGTGCCGATGGCCTGGGCACCGACCTGGCCGGTGATCGCGACCAGCGGGACCGAGTCCATGTTCGCGTCCGCGATCGGGGTGACGAGGTTGGTCGCCCCGGGACCGGAGGTGGCCATGCAGACGCCGACCTTGCCGGTCGCCACCGCGTAGCCCTCGGCCGCGTGCCCGGCGCCCTGCTCGTGGCGCACGAGGATGTGCTTCACGTGCGGGGAGTCCATCAGCGGGTCGTAGGCGGGCAGGATCGCGCCGCCGGGGTAGCCGAAGACGACCTCGACCCCTACCGCCTCGAGCGAACGGACGAGGCTCTGCGCGCCGGTCAGGGACGCGACGGGGAGCTTGGGGTCCAGGGGCAGTTGCTCTGGCATCTGGTGTCCTCCTCGGGCGGTGCCGTTCACGGTCGTCGTGCTTCCCGGACGCCCGGCTGATCGGCCAGCCGGACGCAAAAAGACCCCTCAGCCGGGATGGCGTGTGAGGGGTCGCGCGCTCGGCCGAACCGTCTCAGCCGGCGCGCTGTCCGATGGCTACGAGGAACCGCATGGGTGAGAAGGTAGCCCCCCGGGAACGGGTTGTCAGCCACCACCCCACCCCGTCTCACATCGTGGACACCGAGGTCCACCTGCTGGACGGGGTGGGTGGGGGACCTCAGATGCAGACGGCCCCGACGGAGGCGGACTGGACCTGCTTGGCGTACTTGGCCAGCACCCCGCGCGTGAACACCGGCGGCAGCGGCGCCCAGCCCTCCCGGCGCGCCGCCAGCTCCTCGTCGGAGACGAGCACCTCGAGCGTCTTGGCCGCCACGTCCAGGCGGATCCGGTCGCCGTCGCGGACGAAGGCGATGGGCCCGCCGTCGACGGCCTCGGGGGCCATGTGCCCCACGCACAGCCCCGTCGTGCCGCCGGAGAAGCGGCCGTCGGTCATGAGCAGGACGTCCTTGCCCAGGCCCGCGCCCTTGATCGCCCCGGTGATCGCGAGCATCTCCCGCATCCCCGGACCGCCCTTGGGGCCCTCGTAGCGGATGACGACGACGTCGCCGGCACCGATCGTGCCGTCCTCCAGGGCGTCCAGGGCGGCCCGCTCGCGTTCGAAGACGCGGGCGGTGCCCTCGAAGACGTCGGAGTCGAACCCGGCGCTCTTGACCACGGCTCCGCCCGGGGCGAGGTTGCCGGACAGGATGGTGATGCCGCCGGTCCGGTGGATCGGGTCGTCCAGGGCGCGCAGCACGACGCCGTCGACGTCCGGCGGGGCGATGTCGGCGAGGTTCTCGGCCATCGTCCGGCCCGTCACGGTCAGGCAGTCCCCGTGCAGCAGGCCGGCGTCCAGCAGCGCGCGCATGACGACGGGGATGCCGCCGATGCGGTCGACGTCGACCATGACGTGCTTGCCGAAGGGCTTGAGGTCGCCCAGGTGCGGGACCCTGCCCGCGACGCGGTCGAAGTCGGCCAGGGTCAGCTCGACCTCGGCCTCGTAGGCGATCGCCAGCAGGTGCAGGACGGCGTTGGTGGAACCGCCCAGGGCCATGACCACGGCGATGGCGTTCTCGAACGCCTCCTTGGTGAGGATCTGCCGCGCGGTGATCCCCTTGCGCAGCAGCTCGACCACGGCCTCGCCGGACTTGCGGGCGAACCCGTCGCGGCGGCGGTCGGTGGCCGGCGGGGCGGCGCTGCCGGGCAGCGACATCCCCAGCGCCTCGGCGGCGGCCGCCATGGTGTTCGCGGTGTACATGCCGCCGCAGGCGCCCTCGCCGGGGCAGATGGCGCGCTCGATGACGTCGACGTCCTCGCGGGACATGAGCCCGCGCGCGCAGGCACCGACGGCCTCGAAGGCGTCGATGAGGGTGACCTCGTGCTCGCTGCCGTCCGACAGCTTGGCCCGGCCCGGCAGGATGGTGCCGGCGTAGAGGAAGACGCTGGCCAGGTCCAGGCGGGCGGCGGCCATCAGCATGCCGGGCAGCGACTTGTCGCAGCCGGCCAGCAGCACCGAGCCGTCCAGCCGCTCGGCGCTCATGACGGTCTCGACGGAGTCGGCGATGACCTCGCGCGAGACCAGGGAGTAGTGCATCCCCTCGTGGCCCATGGAGATGCCGTCGGAGACCGAGATGGTCCCGAACTCCATCGGGTAGCCGCGGGCGGCGTGCACACCGTCCTTGACGGCCTTGGCCAGCCGGTCCAGCGACAGGTTGCAGGGGGTGATCTCGTTCCAGCTCGAGGCGACGCCGATCTGGGGTTTCTCCCAGTCGTCGTCCCCCATGCCGACCGCTCGCAGCATGCCTCGCGAGGCGGTGGCCTCCAGGCCGTCGGTGACCTGGCGACTGCGCGGTTTGACGTCGAACTCTCCGGCTGGGCTCACGGGCCGAGTCTAGGGGCGCGAAGTCGTTGACCGACGGACTTCCCGTGGCTACGGTGGGCCGCGTCGTGAACGTTCACGGTACGGAACATCCAGTCGCGAAGGAGCGCCACGTGTCGTCCACCTCCCCCACCCGCTGGGCCGTCCTCGGGCCGGGCGGCATCGCCCGCCGGTTCGCCTCCCAGCTCCCGTTCGCCGACGCCGAGCTGGTGGCCGTCGGCAGCTCGGCGACCCCCGGCGGCACCGAACGCGCCCGCGCCTTCGCCGCCGAGTTCTCCCCCGGCGCCTTCGTCGGCGACTACGACGCCGTCCTGGCCCGCGACGACGTCGACGCCGTGTACGTCAGCACCGTCCACGTCACGCACGCCGAGCTCGCGCTGGCCGCCATCGCGGCCGGCAAGCACGTGCTGTGCGAGAAGCCGTTCGCCCCCAACAACGGCACCGTCATGGCCATGGTCGACGCGGCACGCAGCAGCGACGTCCACGTCCTCGAGGCGTACATGTACGCCCACCACCCCCAGACGCAGAAGCTGCTCGAGCTCGTCCGTTCGGGCGCCGTCGGCACCGTCCAGCACGTCGACGCCAGCTTCGCCTTCGCCACGGGGAAGAAGGAGGGGCGGCTGTACGACGCCGACCTCGCCGGTGGCGGCATCCTCGACGTCGGCGGCTACCCGGTCTCGGCCGCGTACCTCGTCGCCGGCGCAGCGCTCGGCCGTCCCGCCGCGGTGACGCAGTTCTCCGCCCAGGGCACCGTCGGCGAGACGGGTGTCGACGAGTGGGCCGTCGCCTCGATCACCTTCACCGGCGGCGTCACGGCCTCGGTGCGCACGGGCGTCGCGCTGGCCGATCCCGAGACGATCACCGTCCACGGTTCTGCCGGCACCATCCACCTGCCCGACCCGTGGACGATCCGCGGCGAGACCCGCATCGTCGTGACCCGTCCGGGCGAGCAGCCCGAGACGATCGAGTTCGACCCCGAGGCGCCGGAGAACAAGGCCTACGCCCTGGAGGCCAAGGCCCTGGTCTCGGACGGGACCCCGGCCTTCACCCTCGACGACACCCTCGCGGTCTCGGCGGTCCTGAACCGCTGGCGCGACGCGATCGGCCTGCGCTACCCCTTCGAGACCGACACCGCGGACATCCCGACCGTCTCGGGACGGCCGCTGCGGCGCCGCGAACCCACCGCGATGAAGTACGGCCACATCCCGGACCTGGACAAGCCGGTGTCCCGGCTGGTCATGGGCTGCGACAACCAGCCCGACCTCGCGCACGCCTCGGCGATCTTCGACGCGTTCGTCGAGGCCGGCGGGAACACCTTCGACACCGCCTGGCTGTACGGCATGGGCAAGTACGAGAAGTTGTTCGGCCGCTGGATGGCCAACCGCGGGAACCGCGCCGACCTCAACGTCATCGTCAAGGGCTGCCACACCCCGTACAACGACCCCGAGTCGCTGACGCGGCAGTTGTTCGAGTCGCTGGAACGCCAGGGCAACGACCACGCGGACATCTACATGATGCACCGCGACAACGAGGACATCCCGGTCGGCGAGTTCGTCGACGTCCTCGACGAGCACGCCGGCGCCGGGCGCATCACGGTGTACGGCGGCTCGAACTGGTCGCCGGCCCGCGTCGACGAGGCCAACGAGTACGCCGCGAAGAACGGCAGGCGCCCGTTCCGGGTGCTGTCCAACCACTTCGGCCTCGCCGAGGCGTACGACGTGCCGTGGGCCGGCTGCCGGCACGTCACCGACCCCGAGTCCAAGCAGTGGCTGACCGAACGGGGCATCGCGCTGCTGCCGTGGTCCTCCCAGGCCCGCGGGTTCTTCGCGCGCGCCGACGTGAACGACAAGAGCGACGCCGAACTGGTGCGCTGCTACTACTCCGACGCGAACTTCGAGCGCAAGGCGCGGGCGGAGAAGCTCGGCCGCGAGCTCGGGGTCCCGGCCACCGCCATCGCGCTGGCGTTCGTGCTGGCCCAGCCGTTCCCGACGTTCGCGCTGTTCGGCCCGCGTTCCATCGCCGAAGCCCGTTCGTCGATGACCGGTCTGGGTGTCGAGCTCGACGAGCAGCAGGTGGCGTGGCTGGACCTGCGCGAGGGATGAGCCACCCGGAGGCGCGCGCCGCGACGATCGTCGACGTGGCGCGCGTCGCCGGGGTGTCCCGTCAGACGGTGACCCGGGCGCTGCACGACATGCCGGGCATCAACGCGGGAACCCGGGAACGGGTGCTGGCCGCGGCGCGGGAACTGAACTACCACCCGTCCCGGTTCGGCCGCGGCCTGGTGAAACCCGCCGCCCGCACGCTCGGCCTGCTCGTCGGTGACCTCACGAACCCGTACTACGCCGAACTGGCCTCGACGGTGCTGCGGCTCGCGGCCGAACGCGGCTGGAACGTCGTCATGGCCGAGCCGGGTTCCATCGCCGACCTGGCCGGCGGCACCGACGCGGTCATCGGCTTCACCGGCCTGGCCCTGGAACGGCCGAACGCCGGTGCGCCGAACCTGCCCGTCGTGGAGATCGACCCGCCGCGGGTCTCCCCCGGCCACGGACGGGTCGAGTTCGAGCGCGCGACAGCCACGCGGCAGACCGTCGCGCACCTGCGCGAGCGCGGGGTCTCGCGTCCCGTGGTGCTCGACCTGCCCGGGCGCTCGGCACGCGGTCGCGCTTTCGTCGACGCCTTCCGGGACGCCGGGGTGGATCCCGTCGTCGCCGACAGCGCCCTGAGCTGGGCGGAGCTGCGGTCCGCAGGACCCGACGCGCTCATCGCGTTCAACGACCTGAACGGGTTCCGGCTGCTGCGGGAACTGGCCGAGGCCGGGGTCGCCGTCCCCGACGAGGTCAAGGTCGTGGGCGTCGACGGGCTGGCCGTCGGGGAGTTCGTCACCCCGCGGTTGTCGACGCTGGCCATCGACCTCGGCGAGGTCGCCCGGGCCGCCCTGGACCTGGTCGTCGAGCTGTCCGACGGCTCGGCCGGCGACCTGGTGCGGGTCGTGCCGCACCGGTTCCTGGCCCGCGACTCCACCTGAGCTCAGGAG
The DNA here is from genome assembly GCF_050871945.1 of Kineococcus deserti. Taxonomy (NCBI): domain Bacteria; kingdom Bacillati; phylum Actinomycetota; class Actinomycetes; order Kineosporiales; family Kineosporiaceae; genus Kineococcus; species Kineococcus deserti. Next base: position 66,669 of record NZ_JBJLSI010000011.1, read on the forward strand.
CGCTGCAGGCCCAGCTTCGCCAGCGAGGCCCTGACGTCCTCGGGCTTCCAGCCGAGGCGGCCGTCGGTCCACGTCGGGGCCGGCAGGGCGCCGCGGCCGACGAGGGAGTGCAGCGTCGCGACGTCGACGTCGTAGCGGTGGCTGACCTGGAGCAGCGTGAGCTTGTCCATCGGTTCCGGATTCTCTCGGGTCTTCGGGAGGACGCCCCGAGCGGGGCAAACGGACCCATGGTAGCCGGTGCGGGGCCGGGCGTGGTCGGAGCAGCACGCTCGGCCGCTGCCGGGTCCCGTGACGACGCTGCCGTCTATGCTCGACGACCTCGGGTGAGTTGAGGAGTCCAGACGCCGTGAACCCTGACCGCGGTGACGCGCGACCCGCTGTGGACCTGACCGACGACGCCGCACGCACCCGCTCGGCGCGCCGCCTGGTGACCACGGCGGCCAATCCCGCGCTCGACCGGCTCGCGGAGCTGGCCGCACGGCTGCTGGGCGCGCCCGCCTCCCAGGTGTCGCTGCTGTCGGACGTGCAGACCATCTCCGCGGCGGCCGGCCTGTCCGACCACGACCGCGGCGGCGCCAGCCCGCTGGCCGAGTCGCTGTGCACGGTGACCGCCACCAGCGGACGGCCCCTGGTCGTCCCCGACGCGGCCGCCGACGCCCGCGTGGCCGGTCTGCCGCCGGTCGTCTCCGGCGCGGTCGGCGCCTACCTCGGTGTCCCGCTGCGCGGGCAGGACGGGCACGTCATCGGCGCCCTGTGCGTCTTCGCCCCCGCGCCGCGGACCTGGTCCGAGACCGACGTGTCGCTGCTCGGGGACCTGGCCGCGGCGGCGGTCACCGAGCTGGAGCTGTCGGCACTGGCCGTCGACTTCGAGGCCGCGCGGGTCCGGTCCCAGCTGGCCGTCACCGCCGGCGGGATCGGCACCTTCGACTGGAACCTGCTCGACGGCGAACTCACGTGGGACGAGTCGCTGCTGACGATGTTCGGCTACGCCCCCGACGACTTCGGCCGTGACATCGAGGCGTTCAACGCCCGCGTGCACCCCGACGACCTGCCCCGCGTGGGACAGGCGCTGCAGGGGGCGATCGCCGAGTGCGGGGTGTACGAGGCCGAGTTCCGCGTCGTGCTCCCCAACGGCTCGACGCGGTGGATCCAGGCGCGCGGGCAGGCGCTGGCCGACGAGACCGGCCGGGCCGTGCGGGTGCTGGGCGCCGCCTACGACACCACCGCCGCCCGGGACGCCGACGCCCGCGTCGCCCGGGTCCTGGAGTCGATGCCCAGCGCGTTCTACTCCCTGGACCACGAGTGGCGGTTCGACTACGTCAACGCCGAGGCGGAGAAGCTGCTGCAGCGTCCGCGCGGGGAACTGCTCGGCGGGGTGCTGTGGGACCTGTTCCCCGCCACCGTCGGCACGGTCTTCGAGACCGAGTACCGGCGGGTGGCCGGGTCCGGGGAGGCGGCGACGTTCGAGGCGTACTACCCCCCGCCGCTGGACGGCTGGTACGAGATCCGCAGCTGGCCCGGTCCGGACGGGCTGGCGGTCTACTTCGTCGACGTCACCGACCGGCGCCGCGCCCAGCGCGAACTCGAGGAGGCGCGCGAGGAGGCCGAGGACGCGCGCGCCGCAGCGGAGTTCGCCCGCGCCCAGGCCGAGGCCGCGCACGCGGCCACCGTCGTGGCCGCGGACCGGCTGCGGCTGATCGCCACCGTCAGCGAGGACCTCACCGCCACCCTGGACGTGGCCGAGGCGGTGGCCCGGCTGGCCCAGCACCTGGTGCCCGCGCTGGCCGACTGGTGCATCGTGACGCTCGTCGAGGGGCACGGCGCCCTGCGGGACGTGGGGTGCGAACACGCCGACCCCTCACGCCGCGAACTCGTGCGCGAGTACCGCGATGCGCGACTGCCGGCGTTGACCTCGACCTCGTACCCGCACCAGGTCGGGCGCACGGCCCGGCCCGTGACGTTCGCGCAGGACGCCACCGAGACCGTGTGCACCATGCTCACCGAGGGTTCCAGGGCGCAGCAGCTGATCCGCCGGCTGGCGCCGGCGGCGCTGGAGTGCCTGCCGCTGCGGGCCCGCGGCCGCACCGTCGGGTTGATCACCCTGTTCCACGACGACGCGCGATCGCACCTGCAGCGCGAGGACCTGCTGCTGGCCACCGAGATCGCCGACCGGGCCGGGCTGGCGCTGGACAACGCCCGGCTGTACTCGGCCCAGCACCGGATGGCCGAAGGGCTGCAGCGCAGCCTGCTGACCTCACCGGTGGAGCCGGACCACGTGCAGGTCGTGGTGCGCTACCAGCCGGCCGCGCAGGCCGCCCAGGTCGGCGGGGACTGGTACGACGCGTTCATGACTCCCGACGGATCCACCGTGCTGGTCATCGGCGACGTCATGGGTCACGACATCGCCGCCGCGGCGGGGATGAGTCAGGTCCGCTCGCTGCTGCGCGGCATCGCCTACACCACCGGGGCCGGCCCGGCGCAGGTGCTGTCGGGGCTGGACGCGGCGATGCAGGGGCTGGCGGTGGACACCACCGCCACCGCCGTGGTGGCCCGGCTGGAGCAGTCCCGTGACGAGCGCGACCGCGACGTCACCCGGTTGCGGTGGGCCAACGCCGGCCACCCCGCCCCGGTGCTGCTGACCCCCGACGGCACCGTCAGGTCGCTGGCCGCGCAGTCGGCGCAACTGCTGCTGGGCGTGGACCCCGGCGCCCACCGGGCCGACGCGGCGATCACGGTCGACCGCGGCTCGACGGTGCTGATGTTCACCGACGGGCTGATCGAGCGCCGCGACCGCTCGATGGACGACGGGCTGATCGCGCTGCACGAGGCCGTGGCCGACCTGGCTGACGCCTCCCTGGACGACCTCGTCGACGGGTTGCTGGCGCGGCTGGTGCCGGCCGACCACGACGACGACGTGGCCCTGGTCGCGGTGCGCCTGCACCCGCAGGACCGCCCCCGCCCGGCCGAGGCCGGGCCGCACCGGCTCCCCCGGTCCACCCCGCCGGTGGACGCCTGAGGGCTCAGTAGACGTCGCGCACGTACCGCTTCTGGCGCGCCATCGCCGTGACGTGCAGCGCGGCGTCCTCCGCGCTCATGCCACCGTGCTCGGCGACGACCTCGCGCAGCGCGGCGTCGACGTCCGCGGCCATCCGCGAGGCGTCGCCGCAGACGTAGACGTGCGCGCCGTCGGCGATCCAGTTCCACAACTGCGCGCCGTGCTGGCGCATGCGGTCCTGCACGTACACCTTCTCGGGCTGGTCGCGGGAGAAGGCCAGGCTGAGGCGGGTGAGGAACCCGTCCTCACGCCAGTCCTCGAACTCCTGCCGGTAGTACCAGTCGGTGGCCGAACTGCGCTCGCCGAAGAACAACCAGTTGGGGCCGGCGGCGCCGTGCGCGCGGCGGTGCTGCAGGAAGGCGCGGAACGGGGCGACGCCGGTGCCCGGGCCGATCATCACCATCGGCGCGTCCGGGTCGGCCGGCGGCCGGAACGCCGGCGAGGGCTGCACGAAGATGCGCAGGTCCTGGCCCTGCGCGCGGTCGGCGAGGAAGGTGGAGCAGACGCCGTGGCGGACGGGGTTGCCGAACCGGACGGCCGAGACCGTCAGCTGGACCTCGTCCGGGTGCGCCTCGGGCGCCGAGGAGATCGAGTACTGACGCGGTTGCAGGGGTTTGAGCAGGCCCAGCCACTCGGCCGGTTCGGCGCGCACCGGGAAGGCCTGCAGGACGTCGGCGGTCTGCCGGCCCCAGCACCACTGCGGTGTCAACCCCTCCTTCCGCGAGTGCCTCGCCACGAACCGGACCAGGTCGGGCGAGGGCCGGGTCAGGTCCAGCTCGCGCAGCACCTCGGGTTCCAGGCCCGTGAGCCCGGCCACCTCGCGGACGACCAAGGGATCGTTGACGGGCCACACCCCCAGCGAGTCCCCCGCCTGGTAGGCCAGTTCCTCGTCGCGGGCGAACCCGACCTGGCGCACCTCCTTGGTCGAACCCTGCGCGTTCAGCCGCACGTTGCGCACCAGACGTGAGGAGTACGGCGACCTGCGCGTCGGCCGCTCCGGCGCACGCGGTGCCGGGATGACGGCCCCGCCCCCGGCCAGCAGTTCCACGACCTGCGAGCTCCACGCCGAGACCCGCTCGTCCTCCCCCGGCTCGCACTCGACCCGGTCGAGCAACCTCCGGGCCCCGAGTTCGGCGAACCGCTCGTCCAGGCGGCGGCCGTGACCGCAGAAGTCGGCGTAGCTGGAGTCGCCGAACGCCAGGACGGCGAACCGGTTGCCGTCCAGGCGTGGGGCGTCGGCGGCGGACAGGCTGGCCCAGAACGACTCCCCGTTGTCCGGCGGCCCACCGTCGCCGAAGGTGCTGGAGACCAGCAGCGTCGTCGGCGCCAGCCGTGCCGGGTGCGCCTGGTCCATCCCGAGCACCCCGACGCGTACCCCGGACGACTCCAGGGCGGCGGCCGCCGAGCGCGCGTGCTCCTCCGCACCCCCGGTCTGCGAGGCGAACAGCACGAGCACGTCGGGTTCCGGGGCCACCTCCGCAGGAGCCGCGAACGTCCCGGCGAGGAACCCGTCCACCCACGCCCGGTCCGCGTCGGCGAACGGTGCCGAGGCCGGCAGCACCGGCACGAAACCCGGATCGCGCCCGAGGGCGTGCAGGAACCCTTCGAGGTAACGCGACTGCTGCTGGTCGAACACCGGCGGACCGGACCGTCCGGCCGCGTCAACGGCCACGTCAACGGCCACGGCCACCTTGGCCAGCGAGACCGCGCACACCTTGAACTCGGGCTGGAAGCTGTCGGGGTCGACGGCGTCGTTCGTCACGGCGTTCACCGCGAGGTCCGCGCCGGAGGTGTCGTTCCAGTGGAACGGCGCGAAGCAGCAACCCGGCAGGACCCGGTCGGTGACGACGGCGGGCAGCACCGCCCGGCCCCGCCGTGAGGTCACCTCGACCCGGTCGCCCTCGGCGATGCCGAGCCGGGCGGCGTCCTGCGGGTTCACCTCGACGAACGGGCCGGGGTTCAGCTTGTTGAGCTGGGCGATCCTGCCCGTCTTGGTCAGCGTGTGCCACTGGTGCTGCACGCGGCCGGTGTTCAGGACGAACGGGTGCTCGTCGTCGGGCAGTTCGGCGGCCGGCACGAACGGCCGCGGCCAGAACACCGCCCGCCCGCTGGGCGTCGGGAACTGCAGGGTCCCGCCGTCGAGGTAGCGGACGGGGTTGCGGTCCGGGCCGCCGGGCGCGGCCGGCCACTGCACCGGCCCCTCGCGCAGTCGCCCGTGGTCGACCCCGCGCAGGTCGTAGCCCGTGCGGGGGTTGGAGAAGCGCCGGACCTCCTCGAACACCTCCGCCGCGCTGGTGAAGGCGAACTGGTCCCCGAAACCCATCGCCCGGGCGACCAGGCAGATGAGTTCCCAGTCCGGCCGGGCGTCGCCGACGGGGTCGGCGGCCTGCTGCAGCAGGGTGATGCTCCGTTCGGAGTTGACCGCGACCTGCTCGGACTCGGCCCACAGGGTCGCCGGCAGCAGGACGTCGGCGTACGGCGTGGTCTCGGTGTCGGCGAAGGTGTCCTGGACGACGACGAACTCGCAGCGCTGCAACGCCTCCACCACCGTCGACCGGTTGGCGACCGAGGCGACCGGGTTCGTGCAGATGATCCAGCACGCCTTCACCTCACCGTCGGCCATCCGGCGGAAGAGGTCGATCGTGCCCGTGCCCACGTCGGTGCGCAGGGTCCCCGGTGCCAGTCCCCACACGCCCTCGGTGAAGTCGCGGTCGTCGGCGTCCAGCACCGAGCGCTGCCCGGGCAGCCCGGGGCCCATGTACCCCATCTCGCGGCCCCCCATGGCGTTCGGCTGCCCGGTCAGCGAGAAGGGGCCGCTGCCCCGGCGGCCGATCGCGCCCGTGGCCAGGTGCAGGTTGACCAGGGCGTTGGTGTTCCACGTGCCGTGCGTGCTCTGGTTGAGCCCCATCGTCCAGCAGCTCATCCAGTTCTCCGCGCCGGCGATGAGCTCGGCCGCCCGCCGCAGGTCCCCCTCGTCGACCCCGGTGAGTTCGCAGACCCGGTCCGGGGCGTGGTCGGCGATCACCTCCGCCATCCCCTCCCACCCCGTGGTCGACGAGGCGATGAACCCCTCGTCGACGGCGCCGGCCCCGACCAGCAGGTGCAGCAAGCCGTTGAGCAGGGCCAGGTCGGTGCCGGGCCGCACCGGCAGGTACACGTCGGCGGCCTCGGCGGTGGCCGTCCGGCGGGGGTCGACGACGATGAGCTTCGCCCCGGCGCGGACGCGGTCCATCATGCGCAGGAAGAGGATCGGGTGGCAGTCGGCCATGTTCGAGCCGACGACGAGGAAGACGTCGGCGTGGTCGAAGTCGTCGTAGGAGCCGGGCGGGCCGTCGGCGCCCAGGGACTGCTTGTACCCGGTGCCGGCGCTGGCCATGCACAACCGGGAGTTGGACTCGATCTGGTTGGTGCGCAGGAACCCCTTGGTGAGCTTGTTGGCCAGGTACTGCGCCTCCATCGACATCTGCCCCGAGACGTAGACGGCGACGGCGTCCGGCCCGTGCTCGGAGGCGATCTGCGCGAACCGCCGGGCGACCCGCTCGACGGCCTCGTCCACGCAGACGTCCCGGGGCTGCGAGCCGCGCTCGTCACGCACGGCCGCCCGCTCCAGCCGCCCCGGCGCGGTCAGGAAGGACGCGCTCGTGGCTCCCTTGGTGCACAGCCGCCCGCGGTTGGCCGGGTGCTCCCGGTCCCCGGTGACCTTCGCCACCGACCGCCGCCCGGTGGTGGGGTCGGTGGCGATCTCGAGCACCATGCCGCAGCCGACCCCGCAGTAGGAGCAGGCGCTGCGCACCGAAGCGTTCACGGGCAGGAGTAGACCGACCCCCGGTTGCCGGTCCGTTTCCCGCGTGTTGCGGCCGTGGTGCGCTCTCCTCACAGCCGCCGGACGGGGCCGTGAGGACAACGTGACGCCCCCGCAACGGCGGATGCGACCGCCTGTAACGCGCCGTGCCTAGCGTCGGTGACGCGACACCGACGAAGCGCCAGCCAGCCCACCCCAGGAGGCACGACATGGCCGTCACCACCCGCACCGTCCCGGCTCCACGAGCCGGCCGATGGGTCGACGACCACGACCCCGAGGACGTCGTCCAGTGGGAGTCGACGGGCCGGAGCACGGCCAAGCGCAACCTGTGGCTGTCGATCTTCGCCGAGTTCCTGGGCTTCTCCGTCTGGCAGCTGTGGACGATCGTGACGCCCTCGCTGAACGGCGCCGGCTTCTCGCTGTCCGCCGACCAGATGTTCTGGCTCATCGCGGTGCCCAACCTCGTCGGGGCGACGCTGCGCTTCCCCTACACCTTCGCGGTACCGCGCTTCGGCGGGCGCAACTGGACGATCGTCTCGGCGCTGCTGCTCGTCCTGCCGTGCGCGGGCCTGGCGGTCGTCGTGCAGAACCCGCAGACGCCCTTCTGGGTCATGGTGCTGGTGGCCGCCACGGCCGGTGTCGGCGGCGGGAACTTCGCCAGCAGCATGGCGAACATCTCGTTCTTCTACCCCGAGCGCGAGAAGGGCGCCGCCCTGGGCCTGAACGCGGCCGGCGGCAACCTCGGCGTCGCCGTCGTGCAGCTGGCGGTGCCGATCATCGTCGTCGTCGGCGGCGGCCTGGCGCTGGAGCGGGCCGGGCTGGTCGTCATCCCGCTGGCCGTCCTCGCCGCGGTGCTGGCGTGGCGGTACATGGACAACCTGTCCACCGCCCGCGCCGACTTCGCCGGGTACGCCGCGGCGGTGCGCAACAAGCACACCTGGATCATCTCTTTCCTCTACATCGGCACCTTCGGCTCGTTCATCGGGTACGCGGGGGTGTTCCCCACGCTCATCAAGCAGGAGTTCCCCGAGGTCGGCTTCACCTGGGGTTTCGTCGGACTGCCGCAGGTCCCGCTGACCCTGGCCTTCCTCGGCGCCCTCGTCGGGTCGCTGGCCCGGCCCTCGGGCGGGAAGCTGGCCGACCGGCTGTCCGGCGCGAACGTCAGCGTCGCCGCCTACCTCGTCATGGCGCTCGGTGCGGTCGGCGTCATCGTGTCCCTGCAGGCAGGGACCTTCGCCGGGTTCTTCCTCAGCTTCCTCGTCCTGTTCGTCGCCAGCGGCGTCGGGAACGGATCGGTGTACCGGATGATCCCGGCCATCTTCCGGGCCGGGGTCGCCCCCGAGGAGATGGTGCTGGCCAAGCGCCAGGCCGCGGCCTGCATCGGCATCGCGGCCGGCATCGGCGCCTACGGCGGGTTCGTCATCCCCCGCGTCTTCGCCGCCTCCCTGTCCGGCTCGGGATCGCTGCAGCCGGCCCTGCTCGGCTTCATCGCCTTCTACGCGGTCTGCGCCGTCGTGACCGTCGCCGTCTACAAGGTCGGCCGCGCCCAGCGCTTCGCCGGCGCCGAGATCTGAGGAGGACCACTGTGAGCTCGACCCCCCGTTTCCTGCAAGGTGTCCACCCGTTCACCGGCGCCGGTCTGGAGAAACCCGTCGCCCTGGACGGTCTGGCCTCCCTCGCCGTCCCGGACGGACACCGCGCCCAGCCGGTGTACTTCCGCGGCGGCAACCCCACGGACGAACTCGTCGTCGTGGCGCTGCTGCGCGACGGGGTGACCATGCGGTTGTTCCCCGTCGGCGCCAAGAGCTCGGTGCACGTCCCGCTGAGCATCGTCGAGGACGTCGAAGCACCCTCCACCCTGGAACTGCGGGTGATGGCTCCCGAGGGCCTCGCCGGCACCGTCGTCGTCGACCTCGGGCTCGTGGAGGTCTGACGTGACCGAGACCGCTGAACGCACCAGCACCGTCCCCGCGCAGCGGCGGCCTCGCCGTCGCCTGGTCGTCGTCGGCAACGGCATGGCCGGCATCCGGGCCGTCGAGGAACTGCTCGAGCGCGGCGGGGCCCACCAGTTCGACGTCACCGTGTTCGGCGACGAGCCGTACGGCAACTACAACCGGATCATGCTGTCGCACGTGCTGTCGGGCCAGGAGGACGAGGACGGGATCTTCCTGAACTCCCTGTCCTGGTACACCGAGAACGGCATCGACCTGCGCGCCGGCGTCCGCGTCGAGCGCGTGGACCGGTTCGCCAAGGTCGTCCACGACGCCGACGGCGGCGTGACGCCGTACGACGTGCTCCTGCTGGCCACCGGTTCGACCCCGTTCTTCCCCGCCATGACCGGTCTGCACCGCCAGGACGGTTCCCTGCTCCAGGGCGTGTTCGGCTTCCGCACCCTCGACGACGCCCGGGCCCTGCTGGCCTCGGCGAAGACGCACCGCAGGGCCGTGGTCATCGGTGGCGGGCTGCTGGGGCTGGAGGCCGCGCACGGGCTGGCCACGCACGGCCTGCAGGTCGACCTCGTGCACTCCCCGCAGCACCTCATGAACCAGCAGCTCGGCCCCGAGGCGGGCCGGGTGCTGCGCCGGAAGATCGAGGACCTCGGCATCCGCGTCCACACCGGCGTCCGCACGAAGGGTCTGCGCGGTGCCGACCGCGTCACCGGGGTGGAACTGCCCGACGGTTCGGTCCTGGACGCCGACTTCGTGGTGGTCGCGGCCGGGATCCGGCCGAACGTCGACGTCGCCGTCCGCTCCGGCCTGGAGGTCGAGCGCGGCGTCGTCGTCGACGACCGGATGCGCACCAGCCACGAGGACGTCTACGCCGTGGGTGAGTGCGTGCAGCACCGCGGCCAGACGTACGGGCTGGTCGCGCCGCTGTGGGACCAGGCCGGGGTCCTCGCCGACCACCTCACCGGGTCCAGGCCCGACGCCGAGTACCACGGCACCCGGACGTCCACGAAGCTCAAGGTCGCCGGCGTCGACGTCGTCGCGATGGGCCTGCCCGGCCCCGAACGCGACGACGACGAGTTCGTCGTGTTCTCCGAACCGCACCGCGGCGTGTACCTCAACGTCGTCGTCCGCGCCGGCCGCCTCGTGGGCGCCACCCTGCTCGGCGACGTGCGCAAGACGGCGTTCCTCACCCAGGCCTACGACCAGGGGCTGCCGCTGCCGGAGGAACGCATGAGCCTGCTGTTCGACCTCGGCTCCCCCGACGAGGCCACGTCGGTGGCCGAGCTGTCCGACGACGTCCAGGTCTGCAACTGCAACGGCGTGACCAAGGGGGGGATCGTCGGCGCCGTGGCGGGAGGCTGCACGTCGGTCAACGCCGTGATGGGCAAGACCAAGGCCGCCAAGGGCTGCGGGTCCTGCAGGACGCTGGTCGAGCAGATCACCGAGTGGGCCGCGGGCGGGAACCTCACGGTCGACGAGAGCGCGAACTGGTACGTTCCGGGGGTTCCGCTGGCCAAACCCGAACTCATGGCCGCGATCCGCGAGCGCGGGTTGAAGTCGGTGTCGGCGGTGTTCCGCGAACTGGCGCCGGGCGGGGTCGAGGACGCGAAGTCGAAGATGGGTCTGACCTCGCTGCTGCGGATGATGTGGCCCGAGGGGCTGGACTCCGACGAGCGCGACGGCCGCTACATCAACGACCGGGTGCACGCGAACATCCAGCGCGACGGCACGTTCTCGGTCGTTCCGCAGATGAAGGGCGGGGTGACGACCGCCGAGCAGCTGCGGAAGATCGCCGACGTGGCCGACAAGTACGACGTCGGCATGATCAAGGTGACCGGTGGGCAGCGGATCGACATGCTCGGGGTGCGCAAGGAGGACCTGCCGAAGGTCTGGAAGGACCTCGGGATGCCGTCGGGGTACGCCTACGGCAAGAGCTTCCGGACGGTGAAGACCTGCGTGGGAACGGACTTCTGCCGCTTCGGTCTGGGCGACAGCACGAAGCTGGGCATCGACCTCGAGTCTCGCTACCAGGGGGTGGAGACGCCGGCGAAGCTGAAGCTGGGCGTCGTGGGGTGCCCGCGCAACTGCGCCGAGGCCTACGTCAAGGACGTCGGCGTCGTCGCGATCGGTGGCGGCAGGTGGGAGGTGTACGTCGGCGGGGCGGCGGGTGCCACGGTGCGCAAGGGCGACCTGCTGGCCACGGTCGACTCCCCCGAGGAGGTCATCACGCTGACGGGCCGGTTCATCCAGTTCTACCGGGAGTGGGGGAACTGGCTGGAACGCACCTACGAGTTCGTCCCGCGGTTGGGGATCGAGCGGGTGCGGGCGGTGCTGGTCGACGACTCCGACGGCATGGCCGCAGGTCTCGACGAGCGCATGCAGGCCACCGTGGAGGCCTACCGCGACCCGTGGCAGGAGGGTGCCGACCCGGTGACGTCCGGGCAGTTCCGGCCCTCGCTGCCGCTGGTCGACCTGCCCCTGGTCCCCCGTCGTCCCGCCGGTGCCCCCGGCGGCGTTCCGGAGGTCTCGCGATGACCACGAACACCGAGCTGAACACCGAGCTGAACACCGAGCTGAGCACCGGTCGGGCCGTCTGCCGGGTGCAGGACCTGCCCGTGGGCGAGGGCCGCGCCTACGTCGTCGACGGGCAGCAGGTGGCGCTGTTCCGGCACCGCAGCGGCAAGGTCAGCGCCGTGCAGGCCGCCTGCCCGCACGCCGGTGGGCCGTTGGCGGACGGGCAGGTGGACGAGAGCGTCGTCATCTGCCCGCTGCACCTGAACGCCTGGAACCTGACCACGGGCGAGTCGTCGGCCGGGCTGCCGCCGATCGCGGTGCATCCTTGTCGGGTCAGCGCCGACGGTCTCGTCAACGTCGAGCTCTGAGGAGGTCACGATGTACCCCCTGCACCTGGACGTGTCCGGCCGGCGGGTCCTGGTGGCCGGTGGCGGCCCCGTGGCCGCCCGCCGTGCCCGTGACCTGGCCGACGCCGGCGCCGACGTCCTCGTCGTCGCCCCCGCCCTGTGCGAGGACCTGCGCGACCAGCTCGACCGGGTCACCTGGGAGCCGCGCGAGGTCGAACCCGCCGACGTCGCCGACGTCTGGCTCGTGCACACCGCCACCGGGGACCCGCAGGCCGACGCCGCGGTGGCCGCGGCCGCGGACGCGCTGAGGATCTGGTGCGTGCGCGCCGACGACGCCCAGGCCTCCGCGGCCTGGACCCCCGTGGTCGTGCGCCGCGACGACGTGACGGTCTCCCTCACCACCGGCGCGGACCCCCGCCGCGCGGTGGCCTTGCGCGAGGCGCTGTCCCGCTGGCTCGACTCCGGCGCTGCCCCGTTGCGCCGCAGGCGGTCCGGTCCCGGCCGGGTGACTCTCGTCGGTGGCGGTCCCGGCGAGGTGGACCTGCTGACCCTGCGTGGCCGCCGGCGGCTGGCCGAGGCCGACGTCGTGGTCGTCGACCGGCTCGCACCCACAGCGGTCCTCGACGACCTCGACCCCGAGGTGGAGGTCGTGGACGTCGGCAAGACGCCGGACCACCACCCCGTACCGCAGGAGGAGATCAACCGGATCGTCGTCGGCCACGCCCTCGCGGGGCGCCGCGTCGTGCGGCTCAAGGGCGGCGACCCGTACGTGCTGGGACGCGGCGGCGAGGAGGTCCTGGCCTGCCGGGCGGCGGGGGTGCAGGTCGAGGTCGTCCCGGGCGTCACCAGCGCGTTCGCCGTCCCGGCCGCCGCCGGGATCCCCGTCACGCACCGGGGCCTGTCCCGGTCGGTGACCGTGGTCAGCGGCCACGACGAGGTCGACGCCGACGCGCTGGCGCGGATCGAGGGCACCCTCGTCTTCCTGATGGGCGTGACGATGCTGCCGCGGATCAGCGCGGACCTCGTGCGCGCCGGCAAACCCGCCTCGACGCCTGTCGCGGTCGTCGAGAACGGTTGGCGGGCAACGCAACGGACCACCCGCGGAACCCTGGCCGACATCGCGGGACTCGCCGCGGCCCGCGGGGTGCGCTCCCCCGCGGTGATCGTCGTCGGGGCCGTGGCCGGGATGGAGGAGGTGACGGAGGGCGTACCCGTCGCCTACCGTCCGCACTCGTGACCACCATCCCCACAGGCACCGACGTCCGCCAGCTGCTCGGGGTCACGATCGGCATCACCAGCGACCGCCGCTCCGGGGACATGATCACCACGTTCGAGCGCAAGGGCGCCCGGGTGGTGCACGCCCCGACGATGCAGATCGTCCCGCTCACCGAGGACGACCAGCTGCTCGCCGAGACCCGGGACGTCATCGCCGACCCGCCCGACGACGTGCTCGTCACCACGGGGATCGGGCTGCGCGGCTGGGTGGAGGCCGCCGACGCGGCCGGGCTGGCGGCGCCGCTGCTGGAGACGCTGGGCCGGGCCCGCGTGGTCGCCCGTGGCCCGAAGGCGACGGGGGTCATCCGCGCCAACGGGCTGCGCGAGGCGTGGTCGGCCGCCTCGGAGCAGACCGCCGAGGCCGTCGAACGTCTCGTCGCCGAAGGCGTGGCGGGCCGCTCGATCGTCGTGCAGCTGCACGGCGCCGCCGACCAGGACCAGCTCGCCCCGCTGGTGCGGGCCGGCGCGCGCGTGCGGGGGGTCTCGGTCTACCGCTGGCTGCCGCCGGTCGATCCCGGCGCCGTCGACCGGCTCGTCGACCTCGTCGCCGACCGGGCCCTGGACGCCGTCACCTTCACCAGCGCCCCCGGTGCGGTGGCCCTGCTGGCGGCCGCGAAGGCCCGCGGTCGCCACGACGACCTGGTCGCGGGGTTCCGCCAGGGCGTCACGGCCTGCGCCGTGGGCGACGTGACGGCCGAGCCGTTGCGGGCCGAGGGCATCGACCCGTTGATCCCGGACCGCTGGCGGCTCGGGGCGCTGCTGCGGACGCTGACCGCGCACCTGGCCGAGAACCCGCTGGAGTGCGTGCCGACGAGCGCGGGGCAGCTGGTGCTGCGGGCGCAGGCGGCCGTCCTGGACGACACGGTCCTGGAACTGGCGCCCGGGCCGCTGGCGGTGCTGCGGCGGCTGGCGCAGGCGCGCGGGGCGGTGCTGAGCCGGGAGGAGCTGCTGCCCTGCCTGCCCGGGGCCGCCGACGAGCACGCGGTCGAGGTGACGGTGGCCCGGCTGCGGTCGGCGCTGCCGGAGGCCGGGCTGGTCAAGACCGTCGTCAAGCGCGGCTACCGGCTGGACGTGGTCGCGTGAGTTCCCCGGTCCTCATCGCCTGTTCGCACGGAACCCGCTCCCGCACCGGCCGCGCGGTGGTCGAGGGGCTGCGGGAGGCGGTGCGCGCGGCGCGGCCGGGCCTGGACGTGCAGGCCGCCCAGGTCGACGTCCACGAGCCGTACCTGGCCGACGTCGTCGACCGGCTGGCCGGCGACGGGCGCGAGGCCGTCGTCGTGCCGTTGCTGCTGTCCAGCGGGTACCACGTGCGGGTCGACATCGCCGAGGCCGTGGAGCGCGGGGCGGGCCGGGTGGTCGCGGCCCCCGCGCTGGGTCCGGACGAGGTGGTCGTCGACGTCCTGCTCGAACGCCTCGGCCCGGTCCAGGACGCCGTGGTGCTCGCCGCGGCCGGTTCCTCCGACGCCCAGGCCCGCGCCGACGTCGACCGCGCCGTGGCCGACCTGTCGACGCGGCTCGCCCGCCCGGTGACCTCCGGTTTCCTGTCGGCCCAGGAACCCACCGTGGCCGACGCCGTCGCCGCCGCCCGCGCCGCGGGCGCCTCGCACGTCGCGGTCGCCAGCTACCTGCTGGCGCCCGGGGTGTTCTCGGCCCGGCTGGCCGACGCCGGGGCCGACGTGGTGGCCGAGCCCCTCGGCGTCCACCCGGCGCTCGTGCAGCTGGTGCTGGACCGCTACGACACCACGTTGCGGAGTTCCTGACCGGCTGCGAGCCGCCCGATCTGCTCGCGCAGCAGGGCGATCATCCGGGGCCGGAACGCCGTGGAGTTCCCGCCGACGTGCGGGGTGATCACGACTCCGGGCGCGGACCAGAGGGCGTGGTCGGCGGGCAGCGGTTCGGGATCGGTGACGTCGAGCGCGGCGCGGATCCGTCCGGTGCGCAGTTCGGCCAGGAGCGCCTCGGTGTCGACGACCGGCCCGCGGGCGACGTTGACCAGCAGCGCGCCGTCGGGCATCGCCGCGAGGAACTGCGGGCCGGCCAGGCCGCGCGTGCGTCCGGTGAGCGGGCAGGCCAGGACGACGACGTCGTGCGCGGGCAGCAGGTCGGGCAGTTCCTCGACGGCGTGGACCTCGGTCCCGTCCTGCACGCGCGCCCGCGTGCCCACGGCGGTGACCGTGCACTCGAACGGCGCCAGCCGGTCCGCGACGGCACGCCCGACCCCGCCCCAGCCGACGACGAGGACCTTCCGGTCGGCCAGCGACGTGCGCCGGGACGGTTTCCACTGCCCCGCGGCCATCGACCGGACGTCGCCGTCGAGACCGCGCAGCGCGAGGATCGCCAGCCCGACCGCCAGTTCCGCCGTCGAGGTCTCGTGGACGCCGGTGGCGTTGCACAGCACGACCCCCTCGGGCAGCTGTTCGGGAACGCCGTCGTAGCCGATGGTCAGGAGTTGCACGACGCGGGTGGCGGCGGGCAGGTGCGTCAGGTCCGGGGTCGCCACGTAGTCCGGCACCACCAGGGTCGGCGCCGGCTCGGGCGCCGGGCCGCGGCCGTCCCACACGACGACGTGCGCGCCGTCCACCTCCCCCAGCGCGCGCTTCCACGACTCACCGGGCAGGCTCACGACGATGCTCACACGGGCACCGTACCGAGGGGGTCTCGCGTTCCGGCGGCGCCAGGGTGAGGATGGAACGGTGACCAGCGGACGCAAGGCCCTCGTCCCGGCAGCACTCGCGAGCGCGCTGCTGCTCGGCTGCTCCTCCGGCACGGAGGCCCCCGGGACGCCCGCGCCCGGCACCGCGTCGTCCACGCCCGAGGCACCCGCGGCGACGACACCCGCCGTTCCCGACCCCCTGGCCGCAGCGATCGGCCTTCCCGGCGAGCCGTCGGACATCGCCACCGGCCTGGACGTTCCGTGGGGCCTGGCGGTGCTGCCCGACGGGACCGCCCTGGTGACCCTGCGGGACCAGGCCCGCGTCGTGCAGGTGGGGCCGGGTGTCCTCACCAACGTCGCGGCCGACGGCCCGGACGGAACGGTGCCGGACGTGTCCCCCGGCGGTGAGGGCGGTCTGCTCGGCATCGCCCTGTCACCGCAGTTCGCGACCGACCAGCAGGTGTTCCTGTACCAGACCGCACGCGACGACAACCGCGTCGTGCGCTACACCTACGCGCAGAACCGGCTGACCCAGGCGACGCCGATCGTCACCGGCATCCCCAAGAACTCCACGCACAACGGCGGCCGGATCGCGTTCGGCCCCGACGGCAAGTTGTACGTCGGGACCGGCGACGCCCAGGACCGTCCGTCGGCTCAGGACGTGAATTCCCTGGGTGGGAAGATCCTGCGGGTGATGCCGGACGGGGCGGTGCCGGCCGACAACCCGTTCGCCGGTTCGCGCACCTGGTCCTACGGCCACCGCAACCCGCAGGGGTTCGGCTGGGACTCCACCGGCCGGCTCATCGCCTCGGAGTTCGGCCAGGACACCTGGGACGAGCTGAACGTGGTCCGGCCCGGCGGGAACTACGGCTGGCCGGAGGCGGAAGGACCCGGCGACGGCGGCGGGCGCTTCGTCGCCCCCGTGCAGACGTGGGCCACCGACGACGCCTCTCCCTCAGGCGTGGCGGTGACGCCGGACGCGGTGTACGTCGCGGCGCTGCGCGGGGAGAAGTTGTGGCGGGTGCCGCTGAACCCCGACGGCCCCACCGGAACACCCGACGCCTACCTCGACGGCAGGCTCGGCCGGCTGCGCACGGTGGAGGTGGGCCCGGACGGGTCGCTGTGGATCCTCACCTCGAACACCTTCCGCGGGGATTCGCGGCCCGGCGACGACCGGTTGGTGACGGTTCCGCTGGTCTGACCGACGACGCTCCCCCGGCCTCCCGTTCACCCGTCCGGGACGAACTCCCGGTCACGATCGCCGAACTGGAACGGGTTCCGCCGTTCGGCAGCCCCGGCTGGAGGTTCTGCTGGTCCTACGCCTGGGCTCCGGTCGTGCTGGACCGCACCAACACCTGCACCTCTGGGACGAGCACGTCCAGCGGACGCAGTGGCGCCGCGGCCCCCGACCGACCGGGGTCATCGGCTGGGGAGGCGGCGGCGGCGCCGGCTGCTCCTGGGGTCGCGGGCGCCCAGGCGCCGGTCAGCGCACGCGTTCGGCGGTGAACTGCAACCGCGGGTTCGCGTAGAACTCCTGCGACTCGACGATGCGCAGTTCCCGCTCACCTGAGCGGTAGGTGGCCTCGATGAGGTCGAACACGCTGGAGGCGGTGCGTTCCAGCGCCACCTGCGCCTCGCCCGTCGCGCGGTAGTGCGCCGTGAACAGCGCCGCCGTGACGTCGCCGGATCCGTTCGCCTTGAAGGGCAGCATCGGCGTCTTGACGATCCAGGCCCCCGCGTCGTCGACGGCGAGCATCTCGATCGTCCCCTCCTCGCGGTCGGGCTGCTCGACGCTGGTGACCAGCACCGTCGAGGGTCCCATCTCGCGGGCCGCGTCCACCGAGGCCAGCGTCGAGTCCAGCGTCGTCGGCTCGGTGCCGGTCAGGTAGCCGAGTTCGAACTGGTTCGGGGTGATGATGTCGGCCGCCGGGACGACCCGGTCGCGCAGCAGGTCCGGGATCTCGGGGGCGACGAAGCAGCCGGACTTGGCGTTGCCCATGACCGGGTCGCAGGCGTACAGCGCCGAGGGGTTGGCGGCCTTGACCCGGCGCACGGCGTCGACGACGACGTCACCGATGCCCACCCCGCCCTGGTAGCCGGACAGCACGACGTCGACCTGCGGGAAGACACCGCGCTCCTCCACGCCGGTGATGACGTCGGCGACGTCCGCGGGTGCGATGAGCGGGCCGCGCCACGCCCCGTACCCGGTGTGGTTGGAGAAGTTCACCGTGTAGACGGGGATGACCTCGACACCGATGCGCTGCAGCGGGAACACCGCGGCGGAGTTGCCGACGTGGCCGTACGCGACCGCGGACTGGATGGACAGCACCTTCACGAGCGCGAGCTTACGCTCAGTCGCGCGCGCTCCCGGCTCCGAACCGGCAGCGGAACCGCTCCCGTGCCACGCTGAGGAGCGTGTTCGACCAGGTCAACGCCTTCATCACCGCGCACGCCGGCGCGCCGTGGGCGCTCGCCCTGGTCACCACGCTGTCCGCCCTCGACGGCTTCGTCCCCCCGCTGCCGAGCGAGTCGGTCGTCATCGCCCTGGCCGCGATCGCCGCCGACACCGGCGCCCCGAACCGCTGGGCGCTGTTCTGCTGCGCCCTCGTCGGCGCGTTCCTCGGCGACAACCTGACCTACACCATCGGCCGGCACTCCCCGCTGCGCGGCTGGATCGCGGGGCGCCCGCGGCTGGAGCACGCCTTCGACCGGGCGGCGCGGGAGCTCGACAAGCGCGGGGCGTTCGCCGTCCTCGCCGCCCGCTACGTGCCGGTCGGCCGGGTCGCGGTCAACCTCACGGCCGGCGCGGTGCAGTTCCCGCGCCGCCGCTTCATCGGGCTCAGCGCGCTCGCGGCCTGCACGTGGGCGGCCTACTCGGTCGCGATCGGGTCGCTGGCCGGGCACTGGGTCGAGTCGACCCCGCTGGTCGGCGCGGTGATCGGGATCGTCATCGCCCTCGGGCTGGGGTTCGTCGTCGACCTGGTGCTCAACCGGGTCGTCCGGCGCTCACCCGCTGCCGGCTGACCGGCGGGTGGGCCGGTGACAGGATGTCCGGGTGCCCGCCCCGCACGCCGCCGCCGTCCTCGTCGCCGCGCTCGCCCTCGCGGGGTGCTCCGCCACCCCGCCGGTGCAGGCACCGGATCCTGTGCCCTCACGGTCCCGTGCCGCCCCGACCGCCGACCCCGGCTTCGCCGCTCTGGAGGAGGAGTTCGGCGCCCGGCTCGGGGTCTTCGCGCTCGACACCGGCAGCGGCCGCACCGTGGAGCACCGCGCGGACGAGCGGTTCGCGTTCGCCTCGACCTGCAAGGCGCTGGCGGCGGCCGCGGTGCTGGACTCCGGCGCCGACCCGGCCGCGGCGCTGCCGGGCTCGACCAGGACGCTGGAGGAGGTCGCCCGGGCGGCGGTCACCGTCAGCGACAACACCGCGGCGAACCTGCTGTTCGACGCCCTCGGTGGCCCGGCGGGGTTCGAGGAGGACCTGCGGGCCCTGGGCGACACGGTCACCGAGGCCGAGCGGGAGGAACCGGACCTCAACGCGTGGAGTCCCGGCGAGGTGCGGGACACGTCGTCCCCACGGGCCTTCGGGAAGGTCCTGCAGGCCTACGCCGTGGGCGACGCGCTCGAGGCGGACGACCGCGAGCTGTTCGTGCAGTGGTTGCGGGACAACACGACCGGCGACGAGCAGATCCGGGCGGGGGTTCCGGCGGGGTGGGTCGTGGGCGACAAGACCGGTCACGCCGGGGTGTACGGGAACCAGAACGACATCGCCGTCGTGTGGCCCGCGGGCGGGGCCGCGCCGTGGGTGCTCGCCGTGTTCTCCGACAGGCCCGAGGCCGACGCCGAGTCCGACGACGCGCTCATCGCGCGCGCCGCCGGACTCGTCGTCGCCGAACTCAGCTGACGCGTTCGGTGATGAGCTCGCGGATGCGCGCGGCGTCCGCCTTGCCCTTCATCTCCTTCATGACCTGACCGATGAGCGCACCGGCGGCCTGCGCCTTGCCGCCGCGGATCTTCTCGACCACGTCGGGGTTGGCCGCGATGACCGCGTCGACGGCGGCGTTCAGCGCACCGTCGTCCTGCACGACGATCAGGCCGCGCTTCTCGACGACCTCGGCCACGGTGCCCTCACCGGCGAGCACGCCGTCGAGGGCCTCACGGGCCAGGCGGTCGGTGAGCCTGCCGTCATCGACGAGCTTGGCCAGGTCGGCGACGTCGGTGGGACTCACCGCCAGCCCGGACAGCTCGACACCCTCGGCGTTGGCGCGGCGGGCCAGTTCCCCGGACCACCACTTGCGGGCCGCGGCCGGGGTTGCGCCCGCGGCGACGGTCGCCTCGACGAGGTCGAGCGCGCCGGCGTTGACCAGGTCGCGGAACTCCAGGTCGGAGAAACCCCACTCGGCGTGCAACCGCTTGCGGCGCTGGGCCGGCGGCTCGGGCAGGGACGCACGCAGTTCCTCGACCCAGGCGCGGTCCGGAACGATCGGCACCAGGTCCGGTTCGGGGAAGTACCGGTAGTCCTCGGCGTCGGACTTCTCCCGGCCCGACGTCGTCAGGCCGGTGTCCTCGTGCCAGTGGCGGGTCTCCTGGACGACCTTACGCCCCGCGCGCAGGATCGCGGCGTGCCGGGAGACCTCGTAGCGGACGGCCCGTTCGACCGAGCGCAGCGAGTTGACGTTCTTGGTCTCCGAGCGGGTGCCGAGCGGGGACTGCGGCGTGGGACGCAGCGACAGGTTCACGTCGCAGCGCAGCGAACCCTGCTCCATCTTCACGTCGGAGACGTCGAGGGCGCGCAGCAGGTCGCGCAGCGCGGCGACGTAGGCGCGCGCCACGTCCGGGGCGCGGTCACCGGTGCCCTCCAGCGGCTTGGTGACGATCTCGATGAGGGGGATGCCGGCGCGGTTGTAGTCCACCAGGGAGAACTCCGCGCCGTGGATGCGGCCGGTCGAGCCGCCGACGTGCAGCGACTTGCCGGTGTCCTCCTCCATGTGCGCGCGCTCGATGAGCACGCGGTAGGTGAAGGCGGGCTTGGAGCCGTCCTCGGAGGCCGGGACGTCGACGTCGAGGTAGCCGTCGTAGGCGATCGGCTCGTCGTACTGCGACGTCTGGAAGTTCTTCGGCATGTCCGGGTAGAAGTAGTTCTTCCGGGCGAACCGGCAGTACTCCGCGATCGAGCAGTTCAGCGCCAGGCCGATCCGGACGGCCGACTCCAGCGCCTTGGCGTTCAGCACCGGCATGGCGCCGGGCAGACCCAGCGACGTCGGGTCCACCTGGGTGTTCGGCTCGGCGCCGAACTCCGTGGGCGCGCCGGAGAACATCTTGGTCTTGGTGTTCAGCTCGACGTGCACCTCGAGGCCGAGGACGGGGTCGAACTCCGCCACCGCCTCGTCGTAGTCCACCAGTTCGACGCTCATGCCGAGACCCCCTGCCACGCCGGAACCTTCGCGAGCAACGGCCCGCCCCACTTGTCCACCAACCGCGTCTCCAGCGCCGCCCCGACCCGGTACAGCCGGTCGTCGGCCTGCTGCGGGGCCAGGATCTGCAGCCCCACCGGGAGCCCTTCGGACAGCCCGGCGGGCAACGACATGCCGGGGATGCCGGCGAGGTTGGCCGGGATCGTCGCGACGTCGCCGGCGTACATCGCCAGCGGGTCGTCGAGCTTCTCGCCCAGCCTGTACGCCACGGTGGGCGCGGTCGGCGAGACGAGCACGTCGACGTCCTCGAACGCGGCGTTGAAGTCGCGCTGCACCAGGGTGCGGACCTTCTGCGCGCTGCCGTAGTAGGCGTCGTAGTAACCCGCCGACAGGGCGTAGGTGCCCAGGATGATGCGGCGCTTGGCCTCGTCGCCGAAACCGGCGGCGCGGGTGGCGCGCATGACCGCCTCGGCCGTCACGTTCTCGCCCTCGGGCACGACGCGCAGGCCGTAGCGCATGCCGTCGAACTTGGCCAGGTTGCTGGAGGCCTCGCTCGGCAGGATGAGGTAGTACGCGGCCAGCGCGTGGACGATGTTGGGCAGGCTCAGTTCGACGACCTCGGCGCCGGCGGCGCGGAACTCCTCGAGGGACTCCTCGAAGCGCGCGAGGACACCGGGCTCGTAGCCCTCGCCGGACAGTTCCTCGACGACGCCGATCTTCACACCGGTCAGGTCGCCGGTGGCGCCGAGCTTCGCGGCGCCCACGACGTCCGGGACGGCCTCGGGGATCGAGGTGGAGTCGTAGGGGTCGTGGCCGGCGATGACGGCGTGCAGCAGCGCGGTGTCCATGACCGTGCGGGCGCAGGGCCCGGCCTGGTCCAGGGAACTGGCCAGCGCGACCAGCCCGTAGCGGGAGACCGCACCGTAGGTCGGTTTGACCCCGACGGTGCCGGTGACGGCCGCGGGCTGGCGGATCGAGCCACCGGTGTCCGAGCCGATGGTCAGCGGCGCTTCGAAGGCCGCGAGCGCCGCGGCCGAGCCACCGCCGGAACCGCCCGGGATGCGGGTGGGGTCCCAGGGGTTGCGGGTGTCGCCGAAGGCGGAGTGCTCGGTGGTCGAGCCCATGGCGAACTCGTCCATGTTGGTCTTGCCGAGGACGACGAGGCCGGCGGCGTGCAGTTCGCGCACGACGGTGGCGTCGTACGGCGGGACCCAGCCCTCGAGCATGCGCGAGCCGCAGGTGGTCGGCAGGCCCTTGGTGGTCAGGACGTCCTTGACGCCGACGGGGACACCGGCCAGCGGGCCGAGGTCGGCGCCGGCGGCGCGGTCGGCGTCGATCTGCCGGGCGCGGGCCAGGGCACCCTCGTGGTCGACGTGCAGGAAGGCGTGCACGCCGGACTCGGCCGGTCCGTCGACGGCGTCGATGCGGTCCAGGTGGGCCTGGGTGACCTCCTCGGCCGAGACGACCCCGGCGCGCAGGCCTTCGGCCAGACGGGCGGCGTCCCAGTGGATCAGTTCGTTCACGCTCACGCCTCCTCCCCCAGGATCATCGGGACGCGGAAGCGGCCGTCCTCCGAGGCGGGGGCACCGGCGAGCGCCTCCTCGGCGGTCAGACCCGGCCGCACGACGTCGGGACGGGTCACGTTGGTCAGGGGCACGGGGTGCGAGGTGGCGGGCACGTCGTCGGTGGCGACCTGGGCCACCTGGGCGACGGCGTCGAGGACCGCGTCGAGCTGGCCCGCCATGCGGTCCAGCTCCTCGTCGGTCATGTCGATGCGCGCCAGACGCGCGAGGTGCTCGACCTCGGAACGGGAGATAGCGGACACGGAGGTCGAGTCTATTCGTGCGGTGCGCGACCGTTCACTCCGCGGGGACGACGGCGCGCTCGGCTTCCTCGAGCCAGCGTTCGAACCGGTCCGGAGGCAGGGGGCGGCTGTGCAGGTAGCCCTGGGTCTCGTCTGCTCCCAGGGCGTGCAGGACCTCGACGGTCTCGCGGTCCTCGACCCCCTCGGCGACGACGCGCAGGCCCAGCCTGTGGGCCAGGGCGACGGTGCCCGCCACGATGTCGGCGGTGCGCGGCTGGTTGATCCGGATGGTGAAGGCGCGGTCCAGCTTCAGTTCGCTGGCGGGCAGGTCGGTCAGGTAGGCCAGCGAGGAGTAGCCGGTGCCGTAGTCGTCGATGCTCAGCGAGACGCCGCGCTCGACCAGGCTCTCGGTGACGGCGACGGCCAGTTCGGGGTCGGCCATGAGCGTGGTCTCGGTGATCTCCAGCACCAGCCGGCGGGGGTCGAGTCCGCTGCGGGCCAGGACGTCGTCGACCATCGGCAGCAGCTCACCGGAGGCCAGCGATCCGGCCGAGAGGTTGACCGAGACGCGCAGCGGCCGCCCGCTCACCGCCCAGCCGGCGACCTCGTCGGCGGCGCGGGCCAGGAGGTGGCCGGTGAGGCGGTTCATCGAACCCTGCTCCTCGGCGACGCCGAGGAAGCGGTCGGGGCTCAGCAGGCCCAGGTGCGGGTGCTGCCAGCGCACGAGCGCCTCGACGCCGACGACACCGCCACCGGCCTGGACCTGCGGCTGGTAGTGCAGGAGGAGTTCACGGTGGGCCCGGCCGGGGTCGGCCAGCGCCGCGGCGAGGTCGTCGGCCAGCCGGGCCCGTTCCTGTCCGCGGGCGGCGAACTCGGCGTCGTAGCAGGCCATCCCCCGGTGGACGGTCTTCGCCTCGGCCAGGGCGGTGCCGCACTGGTGCAGGAGTTCCTCGGGGTGCAGGGCTCCTGGTGGGGCCAGGGCCAGGCCGATGCTGACGCTGAGCCCGCGCCCCAGGCGGGCCGGCACCGGCAGCGCGTCGACGGCCGCGTCGACCCGCGTGGCGACGCAGCGGGCGAGCACCTCGTCCCCGCCCGGGAGCAGGACGGCGAAGGTGTCCCCGGCGCTGCGGGCGACCAGGGCGGTCTGGGGCGCGGCGGTCCGCACGGCCTCGGCGACGTCGCGCAGCAGGCGGTCGGCCACCAGCTGGCCGAGACGCTGGTTGACCAGCCCGAAGTCGTCGACGTCGACCTTGAGCAGTGCCGCGGCCTGGCCGCGGCCGGCGAGGGCGACGAGCTGGTCGAGCAGGTGGCGCCGGTTGGCCACCCCGGTCAGGTCGTCGGTGCGGGCCAGGGCGCGGACCTGGGCGAGCTCGGACAGTTGCGCCACCATCCCGACCAGTCCCCACCCGCTGCCGAGGACGGCGGGCACCGCCCAGACCAGGGCGGCGGCGGGGCGGCCGCCCTGCAGGCACGCCCCGAGCAGCACCGCACCGGCGGCGGCCAGGACGAGCAGGGCGCCCCCGGCCGGGATGCCCGGGCCCACCAGTGCGGGGGCGGGGTCGCGCGCCCGCAGGACGGCGGTGCCCAGCAGGACGACGGCGACCGCGACGGCCGTGCGCACGGCGAGGACGCCGGCGCCGTGCTCGAGGGCGACGAGGCCGTCCACGACGCTGACGGCGGCGAGCCCACCGGTGAGGTACCAGAGGCGGACGTCGTTGCCCAGTCCGGCGACGACGCCGACGACCACGGCGGTGCCGGTCAGGACGACCAGAGCGGAGGCCGTGAGCAGCCACAGTTGCAGCCGCCACCAGGACCAGTCGTCGAAGACCCGCGGCAGGTGCGGGACGAGGAGGTTCCCGGCCCCGGCCAGGGTGAGGACCGCGCAGGCGGAGACCAGGGCGTGCCCGGCGTCCACGACGTGGCGGCAGTGCTCGTTCCAGCGGACGGTGCCGGCGAAGACCAGGGGGGCGCCGAGCAGGATCCCCACGCCGAGCGGCACCCCGGTCCAGCGCCCCGGGCCGCCGGCCAGGTCGAGCACGAGGTCGGCGACGGCGGCGAGGACGAGGACGAGACCGGCGGTGGTGAACCGCCGCCAGGCGACCGGCGACATGCCACGTTCGGTGTGCGGTCGGCCGCCGCGGCGGTGCAGGAGCGCGGCACCCGCCAGGACGGTCAGCAGGAGGACCGCGCCGAGGAGGGGGCCGGCGAGGTCGGCGGCGGCCCGGTCGACGGCCAGGGCCACTCCCGCCACGGCCAGGAACGACAGCGCTACCCCGCGGATGGCGACGGCCCCGCTCGTTCGACTCACAGCCCCAGTGATCGACCATGTCGTGGCCCCGGTCAACCGGTCTTCACAGAGTGTGAGGTGGGTCACTCCGCGTACACGTCACCGACCGCGTTCCACGAGACGCGAGAGGACGACGACCGAGTCGGTGGCGGCCACGTCGGCCTCGCCCCGCACCCGCTCCACCGCCCGCTCGAGGTGCCGGACGTCGCGGGCCCGCACGTGCAGCAGGGCGTCCGCCGGCCCGGTGACGGTGTAGGCACCGACGATCTCCGGGATGCCCTGCCAGGCGCGGCGCAGTTCGTCGGGCGAGACGGTGCCGTGGCAGCGGACCTCCACGAAGGCCTCGGTTCCCCAGCCCAGGGCCGCCGGGTCGACGAGCGCGGTGAACCCCGCGATGACGCCGTCGGCGACGAGCCGGTCGACGCGGCGCTTGGCCGCCGGTGCCGACAGCCCGACCCGGTCGCCGATCTCGGAGAACGTGGCGCGGCCGTCGGCTTCCAGGACGGTGAGGATGCCGCGGTCGATGTCGTCCAGGTCGCGCAACGTTCCCGCCCTCCGTGCCCGTCCGCCGCAAGGATCCTGCGTGATCTCGCACGGTATCGGTCTTGGCGGCGGTCCGCCGCGGAACGACGATGGACGGGTGACCAGCACCCTGGCAGAACCTGCCGCCGTCCGCACCGCCCGCCCGCGCCGGTTCGTGATGTGCCGTCCGGACCACTTCACCGTCTCCTACGAGATCAACCCGTGGATGGACCGCACCCGGGCCGTCGACGCCGAGCTGGCCCTGGCGCAGTGGGAGACGCTGAAGGCGACGCACGAACGGCTCGGGCACGTCGTCGACGTGGTGCCGGGCGTCGCCGGGCTGCCGGACATGGTCTACGCGGCGAACGGGGCCCTCGTCACCGCCGGGGGAACGGTCGGGGTGCGGTTCGCCCACCCCGAACGCGCGGGCGAGGCCGAGGCGTATGCGCGGTGGCTCGAGGCGGCCGGCTTCGGTCCGGTCCACCGGCCGGTCGAGGTCAACGAGGGCGAAGGCGACCTGCTGCTGGTCGGCGAGCACCTGCTGGCCGGGTTCGGGTTCCGCACCACCCGGGCCGCGCACGCCGAGATCGCCCGCGTCCTGGACCGGGACGTGGTGTCCCTGCGCCTGGTGGACCCGCGGTTCTACCACCTGGACACCGCGCTGACGGTGCTCGACGACGACCCCGCCCACCCCGACGTCGCCTGGTTCCCCGGCGCCTTCGACGCCGCTTCCCGCGAGGTGCTGGAGGACCTGTTCCCCGGCGCGTTGCGCACGGACGAGGCGACGGCCGCGGTGCTGGGGATGAACGCCGTCAGCGACGGCCGGCACGTCGTCCTGTCCCCCGCCGCGGCGCAGTACGCGGAACTGCTGCGCGGCAGGGGCTACGAGCCGGTGCCGGTGGACCTGTCCGAACTGCTCAAGGGCGGCGGCGGGGCCAAGTGCTGCACGTTGCTCGCCCGCTCCTGACCGGCCTCAGCACAGGTGGTCCCGCGCCGCGTCCACGATGTCCCCGGCCTCGTCCGGGGTGAACTGCGTGCTGCCGTCCAGCAGGCCCTGCTCGGCGATCTCCTCGGAGCCGCCGGAGGTGAGCGTGTCGCAGGCCATCCGCCCGATCTTCACCAGGTCGCCCTCGACGATGCGGTCCAGGGCCGGGGAGTCGTCGAGGACGTCACGCACGAACGCCGCCTCGTCGCCGGTCGGCGTCGAGGCGCTCGCCGACGGCGTCTCGGTCACCGTGACGGTGACCGCGGGGGCCGCCTCGTCCTGACCTGAGCAGCCGGCGAGGACCGCCGCTCCCAGGAGAACCAACGGGGCCAGACGTCGCGTAAGCACCCGTACACGGTACGTAGCCGTGCGGGTCGCGGCGACCCCGCCCCATGGCGACCGCGCCAGCGTGGGGGCGCGACCACGACATTCGCCCCCCTCGATGGTTCAACAATCCGTCCACCGCCTTGGCGGGCGGATTCAGCGGTGCGCCGCGAGCAGTTGCGCCTCCGCACGGTCGAGGTAGGCGGCCAGCAACCGTCCGGCGCGACCGCGGTCACCGCTCTCGAGGTGGTCTGCGATGCGCCCGTTGTCCTCCAGGTACGGCTCGTGGAAGGGGCGGGGATCGGGGACGACGACGTAGGCCAGCCGCAACTCGGCCAGCAGGTGACGCATGCTCTCGTCCATGCGTGGGCTGCCCGCCAGGGCGACGACGGCGGAGTGGAAGTGGTTGTTCGCAGTTCCCACGGCCTCCCAGTCGCCGGCTCGCCGCGCCGTCCGGCCCTCTTCGACGGCCTCGCGTACCCGTTGCAGGGCAGCCGGTCCGTGCGGGCCGTCGATGCCCGCGAACTCCAGGACGCGGCGGAAACGGTACACGTCGGCGACGTCCGCGGCGGTGAGCGAGCGCACGAAGACACCGCGGTGCAGTTCGTGACGCAGCAGTCCCTCGCGGATCAGCAGGCGGAACGCCTCGCGCAGCGTGTTGCGCGAGACGCCCAGGGACGCGCTCGTCGCATCCTCCGGCAGCCGCATCCCGGGCACCAGCGCGCCGTCGGCGACGAGGTCCCGCAGCGCCTCGGCGACCCGGTCCGCGCCGCCGCCGGCGACCAGGGCGCGCCCGGCGGAACTCAACCGCTCCGGCAGTCGCGCGTCCACGTCCAGGGCTCGGGGGTGCATCCGCGAAACGTAGTCGGAACACCAGAACCATTGCCAGGTCGTTCAACAACTCGCTAGCGTCCCGGCCATCCGCTGGTCCCACTCCCCACCTGCTGAGGTCACCGTGGCCCTTCCCCCTCGTTCCTCCCGCACCGGCTGGCGCACCGCCGTCCTCGG
Source organism: Kineococcus deserti (assembly GCF_050871945.1). Taxonomy (NCBI): domain Bacteria; kingdom Bacillati; phylum Actinomycetota; class Actinomycetes; order Kineosporiales; family Kineosporiaceae; genus Kineococcus; species Kineococcus deserti. The sequence goes on from NZ_JBJLSI010000011.1 coordinate 94,605, forward strand.
CGCCTCCGCCACCGCGCTCGTGGTCGGTGGTGCTGCGGCACCCTCCGCCGCGGAACCCGCGCCCGTGCCCACGTGCGTCGCGCCGTCCACCGTGTTCACCGTCGAGGAGTCCCGCCTCGACCAACCACTGGTCCCCGGCGGGGAAGCCGCCTCGGTGCAGTTCCTGCGCGCTGCCGGCTTCGACGGCCTCGTCGAGGACTTCTCGTCCCGGCTGTGCGCGGCGACCACCTTGGAGCAGGCGCAGAACCTCGTCCGCAGCAGTGGCCAGGAGTTGTGGGACACCGCCGTCGCCCGCGCCCAGGGCCGCCTGGAGATCGGCACGATCGATCGCTACGACGACCGGCCGCTGTACTGGGCTCGCACGTCGATGAGCGCGGCCCTGCGCTCGCTGGAGGCCGCATACCTGGAGAGCCCGTTGCAGCGGCAGGGCCTGCTGCACCTGCTCGACCGCACCAGCCGGGGGATCTCCTCGGTGACGTGGTCGCCGGAGGAGTCCGATGCGACCCGCGTCGTCATCAGCGGTTTCGACACGTACAGTCTCGACGCCAGCCTGCGCAACTCCAACCCGTCCGGGGCGAGCGCGCTGCAGCTGGACGGGCGGACGGTGCCAACCCCGCAGGGGCCGGTCACCGTGGAGGCCGTCGTGCTGCCCGTCAACTACACCGACTTCGACCAGGGCGTCGTCGAGGACGCGTTCGGGCCGGTGCTGAGCACCGGTGAGAACCGCACGGACATGATCATGACGATCAGTCAGACCGGGCGCGGCCGGATGGACATCGAGCAGTGGGCTGCGAACGCGCGCGGTGGGTCCCCCGACAACAACCGCAACCAGCAGTTCGGCCCGGTCTCGCGGGCCTCGCACTGGCCGCAGCCCTACGACTCGCCGGAGTGGATCGAGACGACACTGCCGTACGAGGCGATGATCGCGGCCGGGACGGGCCCGTGGCCCGTGCAGCTCAACGACGGGATCTGCGAGTGGCCCGCCGGGACGTGGCCGGAGCCGACGGCCCTGCAGTGCGGGGACGACCCGACGCCCGGCAGCCGAGCCGGGTCGGGCCCGGGTGGCAGCTACCTCTCGAACGAGAGCATGTACCGCTCCAACCGGTTGCGGATCGGCATGCAGGCGTGGGACGTGCCCGGAGGGCACCTGCACGTCTCTGCGCTGGAGTACCCGGCCGACGAGTCGCTGCTCACCGACCCGGCGTTCGAAGCCGACCGGCAGGCCGTCGTCGACCAGACCGTGGCCCTCGTCACCGCCGCCGGCGCGGCGGTCCGCGCCGAGCGCCCTGCTCAGGGCTCCACCGGCCCGCAGTGACGGCGTGAGCCGTGGGTGTCCCGAGGATCCGTCCGGACGACCGGACCGGGACACCCACGGGCTCCCCGACGACGCCGCCTCACTCCCCCGGCAACGCCACCGCCTCCGGACCACCCTCCAGCAGCGCCGTGAAACCCGCCTCGTCCAGGATCCGCACGCCCAGCTGCTCGGCCTTGTCGGCCTTGGAGCCCGCGGCCTCCCCCACCACGACGAAGTCGGTCTTCTTCGACACCCCGCTGGAGGCCTTGCCGCCGCGCGACAGGATCGCCTCCTTGGCCTCGTCGCGGGAGTAGCCCGACAGCGAACCGGTGACGACGATCGACAACCCCTCCAGCGTCCGCGGGACGGTGGTGTCGCGTTCGTCCTGCATCCGCACGCCGGCCTCGCGCCACTTGCGCACGACCTCGCGGTGCCAGTCCACGGCCAGCCACTCCACGACCGCCTCGGCGATCGTCGGGCCGACGCCCTCGGAGTCCGCGATCTCCTCGGCGGTCGCGGCCTCGACCGCCTCCATCGACCCGAACCGCTCGGCCAGCGCACGGGCGGCGGTGGGGCCCACGTGCCGGATCGACAACCCGACGAGCACCCGCCACAACGGCTGCGCCTTCGCCGCGTCGAGGTTCCTCAGCAGCCGCCTGCCGTTGGCCGAGACCGCACCGGCCTTGGTGGTGAACAACGGCACCCGCACGAGGTCGTCCTCGGTGAGCGTGAACACGTCGCCCTCGTCCTCGATGACCCCGGCCTGCAGCAGGGCCGTCGCGGCCTCGTACCCGAGGGCCTCGATGTCGAAGGAACCACGGCCGGCCAGGTGGAACACCCGTTCCCGCAGCTGCGCCGGGCAACTGCGGGAGTTGGGGCAGCGGATGTCGACGTCGTCGGCCTTCTGCCGCGCCAGCGTCGTGCCGCACTCGGGGCACCGCGTGGGCATGACGAACTCGCGCTCGTCACCCGTGCGGGAGTCCGCGACCGGCCCGAGCACCTCGGGGATGACGTCCCCGGCCTTGCGCACCACGACGGTGTCACCGATCAGGACGCCCTTGCGGCGCACCTCGTCGGCGTTGTGCAGGGTCGCCATCTTCACGGTGGAACCGGCCACCAGGACCGGCGCCAGGACGGCGAAGGGCGTCACCCGGCCGGTGCGGCCGACGTTGACCTGGATGTCGAGCAGCCGGGTCGTCACCTCCTCGGGCGGGTACTTGTAGGCGATCGCCCAGCGGGGCGCGCGGGAGGTGGTGCCCAGCCTGCGCTGCAACGGGACCTGGTCCACCTTGACGACGACACCGTCGATCTCGTGCTCGACGTCGTGGCGGTGCTCGCCGTAGTGGCGGACGTACTCGGCCACCTCGGGCAGCGTGTCGAACACCTGCACCCGCGGCGACGTCGGCAGCCCCCACGCGGCGAGCTTGGCGTAGGCCCCGAACTGGGAGTCGTTCTCCATGCCCCGGCGGGCGCCGATGCCGTGCACCAGCATCCGCAGCGGCCGGGTCGCGGTGACGCGGGGGTCCTTCTGCCGCAACGATCCCGCGGCCGCGTTGCGGGGGTTGGCGAACGGCGGCCTGCCGGCCTCGACCAGCCCGGCGTTGATGGCCGCGAAACCGTCGAGGTGGAAGAACACCTCGCCACGCACCTCGAGGAACTCCGGGACGTCCTCGCCGGTCAGCTCGTTCGGGACGTCGGCGATGGTGCGGACGTTGTACGTCACGTCCTCCCCCGTCCGCCCGTCGCCGCGGGTCACCCCGCGCACGAGGCGGCCGTCCTCGTAGACCAGGTCGATCGCCAGGCCGTCGATCTTGGGTTCGCACAGGTACCGCGCGCCCTCGCCGACCTCCTTCTCCACCCGGGCCGCCCAAGCCGACAGCTCGTCGAGGGAGAAGGCGTTGTCGAGGCTGAGCATCCGCTCGGGGTGGTCGACGGCCGCGAACTCCGTCGAGAAGGTGCCACCGACGGTCTGCGTCGGCGAGTCGGGCGTGCGCAGCTGGGGGTGCTCCTCCTCCAGCGCACGCAGCTCCTTCTCCAGCTCGTCGTACTGCCCGTCGCTCAGCGGGGACGAGTTGCGCACGTAGTACGCGAAGCGCGCAGCCTCGATCCGCGCCACGAGCTCCTCCCACCGGTGGCGGGCCGCAACGGGAACGTCAACCTCGTCAGTCACGTCTCCCATCCTGCCGCCACCGTCCGACACACGCCCACGAGCGTTCACCCGCGCGTCCCTCAGCGGACGCCCAGGAAGGGGACGCCCTCCCTACGGTCGCGCCCATGACCACCCCCCGCACCCCCCGCACCCCCCGCACCATCGCGCTGGCCGCGGCCCTGACCACGGTCGCGCTGGCCGGGTCGGCCGCCACCCTCAGCGCCACCGCCGGCGACGACGCCCCGAGCCACGACTTCCCGGCACAGGCCGCCAAGCTGGTCGGCTTCCAGTCGCTGCCGGCGCTGACCTTCGGCGAGCCGCTGCCCAGCGGCTCGGCCGTCGAGGCCGCGAACGGCGTCGAGGTGCCGTTCGAGGCGCAACCCGTCCAGGGTTTCTCCGGCAACCTCGTCCAGCCCGACGGCAGCTACCTCGTCCTGTCCGACAACGGGTACGGCGCCAAGGACAACAGCGGCGACTTCCTCCTGGCCGTGCACCGCCTGGTCGACGCCGGCGACGGCGCCCTCGAACTCGCCCCCGGCGGTTTCACGCTGTCCGACCCCTACCACAAGGTCTCCTGGGACCTCACCCGCGAGGACCGCCGGCTGACCGGGTCGGACTTCGACCCCGAGAGCTTCCGGCAGGCCCCCGACGGCACGTTCTGGTTCGGCGAGGAGTTCGGCCCCTACCTGCTGCACACCGACGCCGCCGGCCGTCTCGTCGACGCTCCCGTGCCGCTGCCCGGCGTGCAGTCCCCGAGCAACCCCGAACTGGGCGACGGCCAGCCGAACCTGGGCAGCTCGAAGGGTTTCGAGGGCATGGCGCAGTCGACCGACGGCCGCTACCTGTTCCCGATGCTCGAGGGCCCGGTCGCCGGTGACGACCCGCAGGACCTGCGCGTGCACCGCTTCGACACCGTCCAGAACCGCTACCGCGGCGAGGCCTTCACCTACCGGATGGAGTCCCCCCTCAACGCGATCGGCGACCTGACCCAGGTCGACGACCACCGGTTCCTCGTCCTCGAGCGCGACAACGGTCAGGGCGCCACCGCCGTGTTCAAGGCCGTGTTCCTCGTCGACACCAGCGTCACCGACGCCTCGGGCCACCCGCTGAAGACCCAGCTGGTGAACCTCATGGCCGTCCCGGACCCCGACGGCGTCGCGGGCGAACTGTCCGCCGCGTCCGGTTTCGTCACGTTCCCGTTCACCACGATCGAGAGCGTCGACGTGGTCGACGAGCACACCATCGTCGTCGGCAACGACAACAACTTCCCGTTCTCGGCCGGCCGCACCGAGGGCGCACCGGACGACAACGAGTTCCTCACCATCGAGGTGCAGGCCGACCTGTCCTGATCAACCGGACACCGCGGTGGGACGACGCAGGACGACGAACTCCAGGTCGTCCCGCCGCGGAACCCCGAAGCGCTCGTCGCCGTAGGGGAAGGGGCGCCGTTCACCGGTGCGCACGAAACCCAGCCGTTCGTACCAGGCGAGCAGGTCGGCGCGCTGGGCGATGACCGTCATCTCCAGCGCCGGGGACCGCCAGCGCGCGACCGCCTCGGTGTCGGCGTGGGTGAGCAGCGCGCGGCCGATGCCGCCCCCCTGCACCGCCGGGTCGACGGCGAACATGCCGAAGCAGGCCACCGCGCCGGCAGCACGCAGCTCGCAGCAGCCCACCACCCGGCCGTCCTGCTCCGCCAGCAGGACGACGGTCGACGGATCGGCGATCGTGGCGGACACCGCGTCGGGATCGGTGCGCTGACCGTCGAGCAGGTCGGCCTCGGTCGTCCAGCCGGCGCGGCTGGCCTCGCCGCGGTAGGCCGACTCCACGAGCGCCACGACGGCGGGGACGTCGGCCGGGGTCGCGGCGCGGAACGTCAGGTCAGTCACCGGAGGCCTCCAGGAGCGCGGCGGCCGCCTCGCGCAGCCGGGCGAACGAGGGGCGGACGGTGGCCGGGTCGGTTCCCGACAACCCCGCCGTGGGGGTGACGACGACGTCGGCCAGCGTGGTGGCGGGCAACCCGATCCGGCGCCAGGGGACACGGACCGCGTCGACGAGCGAGGCCACCGACGGTGGTTCCCCACCGGCCGGCAGGACTCCCGCCCACAGCTGCAGACCGTCCTCGACCGTGGCGGCGACGGACTCCCAGCCGGCCGGGCCCAGCCCGCGCACGTCCAGGGCGACCCCGGCCGCCCCGGCCTCGCGCACCAGTGCCCACGGCGCGTCCTCGGCGCTCAGCCGCACGACGGGTTCGGCTCCCGCCGCGCGCACGGCGCTGAGCACGTCGCGCAGGCCGTCGCGGACCTCGGCCCGGTCCACGGCCCGCAGCGTTCCGTACCCGGACTGGGTCGGCAGCCGCCCGGCCAGCACGGCCGCGATCGAGGGCTCCTCCACGTGGACGACGACCCGGGCCCCCGGCACGAGCCGGCGCACCTCGGCCACGTGCCCGGCGACGCCCTCCCCCAGCGAGGCCAGCACGTCGCGGCGGGCCCCGGGGTCGGCGACGCTGCGCTCGCCGCGGGACAGCTCCACCGCCGCCAGCAGCGACCACGGCCCCAGGACCGGCAGCGCGAGCGGCCCGGCCCACCCGTCGGCGGCCTCGGCCAGCTCGTCGAGGTCGGCGCGCAGGAAGGCCGCCGCGCGCGCGGCGTCCCGGCCGGGCGCATCGACGAACCGCCAGCCCGCCGGCTGCAGGTCCACCGGCAGGTCCACGAGCAGGCAGGCGGTGCGTCCCACCGGATCCGCGCCCGGACCACGCGCCGGCAGCGGCGCCAGGTGCGGGACGTGCGGGCTCTCACCGAGCTCACCGAAGACGGTCCGGGCCGCCTCGCGCGGATCCTCTCCCGGCATCGATCCCACGGCGGCGGCGGCTGTTGGCACGCGCCGACGCTACCCGCTCCGCGTGCGGGTACGACGAAAGGGCTACCTGATCCCCACCGGTCGTCCGTTGGCGCGGACCGCCGGAATGCGGGTGGATGGGCTCGTTCACAGCTGACTCCTGGGTTCCGCCGAGGACCCGGGCGACCGGAAGGCAGCCTGCATGCCCCACCGCCGATCCGCCGTCCTGGCCGCGACGAGCGCCCTCGCGCTCGCCGGCCCCCTCCTGCTGGCGGTCCAGCCCGCCACCGCCGCCCCCTCGGACCTGGGCACCGCGCAGCCGACCACCGTCGAGCAGGCGCAGCAGCAGTTCGAGCAGCGCACCCCCGAGCGCTACCGCGACCAGGACCTGAGCTGGGCCACGTGCAGCGCCGAGCAGATCGGCTGGCTGAACAGCCTCGTCGGCGGCCTGGAGTGCGCCTCGGTCGCCGTGCCCCGCGACTGGAACGCCCCCGAGGAGGGCGAACCGCTGCAGGTCACCATCAGCCGCGTCCCGCAGACCGGACCGCGCCCCGAGCGCACGATCATCACCAACCCGGGCGGCCCGGGCGGTGCGGGGCTGGCGCTGGCCTCGCTGGGGTCCTCCGTGCCCGCGCTGGCCGGCACCGAGGTGATCGGCCTGGACGTGCGCGGTACCGGGGCGAGCTCGAACCTCACCTGCGGCGCGGACGCCCTCGCGGCCCTGAGCGCCCTGCCCGACTACCGCGACCGCTCCCTGGAGGCGCTGGCGCTGACGGCCAAGGGCAACCAGGCCGCCGCCGAGGCCTGCGCCGACGACCCGCTGAAGGACGTCGTCACCACCCAGCAGACGGTCTACGACATCGACCTCGTCCGCGACGCCCTGGACCGCGACACCGTCGACTGGGTCGGCTACTCCGGCGGGACGTGGCTGGGCACGCAGTTCGCCACCCACCTGCCCGGCCGCGTCGGCCGGTTCGTCCTGGACTCCACCGTCGACGCCACCGCCGGCTACCAGGAGGTGTTCGACTACCAGCCGATGGCCTTCCAGCGCCGCTTCGAGCAGGACTACGCGCCGTGGGCCGCGGCCGGCCACTCCGTCTACGGGCTCGGCGCCACCGGCGAGGAGGTCGTCGCGACCTACGAGCGGCTGCGCGCCAGCGTGGCCGCCCGCCCCCTGGGCATCCCCGGCTTCCAGGTCGACGGGGTGCTGCTGGACGCGCTGACCCTGCAGTCGATGTACGGCAAGGCCGACTTCCCGACGCTGTCGTGGTTCCTCAGCGGCGTGCAGTTCCTCGACGCCCTGCGCGGCCCGGCCGGGACCGGCGCCGACCTGCCCGCCGGCGTGACCGCCGACCTGGCCGAACTCGCCCGCGCGCTGTCGCCGGAGGACCCCACCGCCACCGAGTCGATGCAGGCGACGTTCGCCGCGACGACCTGCAACGACAGCCAGTGGAACACCGACCAGAGCTACTGGAACGCCAAGGGGGACGAGGCGGGCGCGAAGTACCCGCTCGTCGGGTACTCCACGTCCTCGCAGATCTGCGCCTACTGGGACCGGCCCGACCTCGACCTCCCGGCCGTCGACGGCGCGGACCTGCCGCCCCTGCTCATCGTCCAGTCCCGCCACGACCCCGCCACCGCCTACGAGGGGGCCGTGAAGACCCACGAGGCGCTGGGTTCCTCGATCCTGCTGACGGTCGAGGACGAGGGCGACCACGGCATCTACGGCATGGGCAACCCGTGCGTCGACGCGGTCGTCGGCGACTTCCTCACGACCGGCGCCGTCCCCGACGGCGACCTGTCCTGCCAGGGCGTCGGGCTGCCGCCGGTCGCCGGAGCGGGCGGGGAGAGCCTGCTGGCGAAGGTGCTCAAGGCCGCGCGGACGGGTTCGGGCGCGTGAAGCCGCTCGCCGCGCTGACCGGGGTGGCGGTCCTGGCCACCAGCCTGGTCGCGGCCGCCCCCGCCACCGCGGCCGGACCGACCACGGGCCTGCCCGGCACGGGGGAGCTGTCGGCCCTGGCCACGGCGCGTCCGGCGACGGTCGAGCAGGCCGAGCAGCAGTTCACCGACCGGACCCCGGAACGCTTCCGCGACCAGGGACTGGCGTGGGCGGCGTGCCTGCCGGAGTTCTTCACCGAGGCCGAGCGGCCCTTCGCGGTGCAGGCCGGTCTGGAGTGCGCTCCGGTCACCGTCCCCCGCGACTGGAACTCCCCCGACGACGGCGCCGAGGTCACCGTGGTCATCAGCCGGGTGCCGCAGGCGGGGCCACGGCCGGAGCGCTCGCTGCTGTCGAACCCCGGTGGGCCCGGCGGGGCGGGGCTGGCCATGCCCGCCGCCTACGGGAGGTTCCCCGGACTGGCCGGTTCGGAGTTCATCGGGATCGACGTGCGCGGCACCGGGGCCTCGACCTCGCTGCACTGCGCCGACGGGATGCTCACGGCGTTCGCGACGCTGCCCGACACCCGCGACCGGTCGGCGGCCGCGCTGGAGGCCGCGGAGGCGCAGCTGTCCGCCGTCGCGGCCGAGTGCGCCGCGGATCCCCTGGCGGAGTTCGTCACGACCGAGCAGACCGTGGCCGACCTCGACCTGGTCCGGCACCTGCTGGGCCGCGAGACCGTCGACTACTACGGCGTCTCGGGCGGCACGTGGCTGGGCGCGCAGTACGCCACCTACTTCCCGGCGAGGGTGGGCCGCTTCGTCCTCGACTCCGCGCTCGACGTCACCACGTCGATGCAGGAGGCGTTCGGCTGGCAGCCGTTCGCCTACGAACGTCGGTTCGAGGTCGACTTCGGCGCCTACGCCGCGCAGTACGACTGGCTGTTCCACCTCGGGTCCACCCCCGAGGAGGTCGTGGCGACCTACGCGCAGCTGCGCAACGACCTCGAGGCCCGTCCGGTCGAGGTTCCCCTGCAGGGGACGGTGGACGGTTTCACGCTCGACTCCCTCATCACCGCGGCGATGTACAACAGCTCCGGCTTCGAGAACCTGGCCTGGACGATGCTGTACCTGCGCGCGGCGCACGCGGCCGCGGTGGTCGGCGACCTCGTCGGGCTGGACCTGGCCGCCCGCCGGGCCGGGGAGCAGATGGAACTCGTGCCCGACCCGTTCACCAGCAGCAGCGTGTCGACGTTCTACGCGATCACCTGCAACGACACGCAGTGGTCGCAGGGCGCGGAGTTCTGGAACGCGCGAGGCGACGAACTCGGCCCGCGGTACCCGATCCGCGGCTGGCAGGCCACCTGGCAGCCGTGCGGCTACTGGGACAGGCCGGACCTGACCCTGCCGGAACCTGACGGCAGGGACCTGCCACCGGTGCTGGTCCTGCAGTCGCTGACCGACGCGGCCACGGCCTACGAGGGCGGGGCGCAGACCGCGAAGGCGCTGCCGGGGACGTTCGTCACCGTCGAGGGCGGCGACCACGGCGTGTACGGCACCGACAACCCGTGCGTCAACGACCTGGTCACGACCTTCCTGGCCGACGGCTCGCTGCCGGCCTCGGACCTGACCTGCCCCGCGGCGCCGGTTCCGGCCCCGGGTTCGCAGCTGATCACCGCGCTCGGCGGCTGACCGTGCCGGCCCCGGGAGGTGAGGTCGGTGCTCCTGCGCGGCGCCGGTGGGTGAGGATGGGCGCGTGAGGACGAACCCGTGACCACCACCACCCGCTCACCGGCGCTCGGCAGCTCCCTGGACGGCATCGGCGACGAGGAGCGCCGCTCGGCCCTGCGCCGGATGCGGCTGCTGGCCACCGGCCTGCTCGCGCTGGCCGCCGTCGTGTACGCGGTGACGATCGGGCAGGCCGGCGCCTGGGGGTTCGTCAACGCCGCCGCCGAGGCCGCCATGGTCGGCGCCGTGGCGGACTGGTTCGCCGTGACGGCGATCTTCCGGCACCCGTTGCGGCTGCCCGTCCCGCACACCGCGCTGATCCCGCGCCGCAAGGACGCCCTGGGCAAGAGCCTGGAGCAGTTCGTCGCGGAGAACTTCCTCGCCGAGGACGTCGTGCGGGACAAGGTCGTGCGCGCGGGCGTCCCGCGCCGGGTGGGGTCGTGGCTGTCCGAGCGGGGCGGCGCGGCCCGCGTCGTCGAGGAGGGGTCGACCATCCTCACCGGTGCCCTCGGCGTGCTGCGCGACGAGGAGGTCACGGCCGTCATCGACCAGGTCGTGGTCCGCCGGCTCGGCGCGCAGCCGTGGAGCCCGACGCTGGGGCGGTTGCTGGAGGAGGTCGTGCGCGACGGCACCCACCACCCCGTCGTCGACCTCACCCTGGTCGAGGTCCAGACCTGGCTGCGGGGCAACGAGGACCTCGTGCGCCGGCTCGTCACCGAGCGCGCGCCGCTGTGGGTGCCGGACTGGCTGAACGACCGGCTCGGCAAGCGCGTCTACCACGAGGCGCAGAACTGGGTCGACGAGGTGGTCGCCGACCGCGGTCACGCCGGCCGCAAGGCGATCGACGACCTGCTCGAACGCTACGCCGACGCCCTGCAGCACGACCCCGACACCCGGGCCAAGGCCGACGAGTTCCAGCAGCGGCTGCTGAACTCCCCCGGTCTGGCCGACACCGTGGCCGGGTTGTGGTCCAGCGTCCGGGGCTTCCTGCTCGACGCGCTGGCCGACCCGACGAGCTCGTTGCGCGCACGCAGCGAGGAGGCGCTGGTCGACGTCGGGCACCGGCTGGTCGAGGACGAGGTGTTCGCCAAGCGCGTCGAGGGCCTGGTCAGCGACGCCGCCGGCCACGTCGTGCGCCGTTTCGCCCCGGAGCTGGCGACCGTCATCTCCGACACCGTGAACCGGTGGGACGGCGACGACGCGGCCGAGCGCATCGAACTGTTCGTGGGCCGCGACCTGCAGTTCATCCGGATCAACGGGACCGTCGTGGGCGCGCTGGTGGGGTTGTTCATCCACACGGTCACGGTGCTCGTCAGCTGAACTCGTCGTAGCGTCGGCGGGGTGAGCTACGTGAACCCCGGCAGCGAGTACCGGCGCGACCAGCGGTACCTCACGACCCGCATCACCCGCGACGGCCGGGACGGGTGGCCCGTGGAGTCCGGTCGGTACCGGCTGGTCGTCAGCCGGGCCTGCCCGTGGGCGCACCGCGCGGTGATCGTCCGGCGGCTGCTCGGGCTCGAGGACGCGCTGTCGATGGGGATCTGCGGGCCCGTGCACGACGAGCGCAGCTGGACCTTCGACCTCGATCCCGACGGCCGCGACCCGGTGCTCGGCATCGAGCGTCTGCAGCAGGCCTACCTGGCGCGCGACCCGGACTACCCGCTGGGGATCACCGTGCCCGCGGTCGTCGACGTCCCGACGGGGCAGGTGGTGACGAACGACTTCGCGCAGATCACGGTGGACCTGTCCCTGGAGTGGGTGCGGTTCCACCGCCCGGGAGCCCCCGAGCTGTACCCCGAGCACCTGCGCGAGCAGATCGACGAGGTGAACACCGACGTCTTCCGCGACGTGAACAACGGGGTGTACCGCGCGGGCTTCGCCGGCACCCAGGAGGCCTACGAGCGCGCGTACACCCGGCTGTTCACCCGCCTGGACGCCCTGAGCGAGCGGCTGAGCCGGCAACGCTACCTCGTCGGCGACACCCTCACCGAGGCCGACGTCCGGCTGTTCACGACGCTGGCCCGCTTCGACGCGGTCTACCACGGCCACTTCAAGTGCAACCGCTCCAAGCTGTCCGAGCTCCCGGTCCTGTTCGCCTACTTCCGGGACCTGTTCCAGACCCCCGGTTTCGGTGACACGGTCGACCTCGTGCACGTCAAGGAGCACTACTACCGGGTGCACCGGGACATCAACCCGACCGGTGTCGTGCCGCTCGGCCCGGACACCTCGACCTGGTGGGCCCCGCACCACCGCGAGGAACTGGGCGGCCGCCCCTTCGGCGAGGGAACCCCGCCCGGGCCCCTGCCGGCGACCGAGGTCGTGCCGGAGGACCACCGCCCCTGACCGCCGCTGCTCCGACCGGGTGCTCCTGGTCGGGACCGGGCAGCAGGCTCAGGCGGTGGTGGAGGTGGCGGTGGTGCCCGAGATGGTCGCCGAGCCCAGCACGCGCGTCGCGCTGTAGACCGCGACGGTCTGACCGGGGGCGACCCCGGTCAGCGGGGTCCGCAACCTCACCTGCAGGACCTCCCCCACGAGTTCGGCCACGGCCGGGACCGGCTCGCCGTGCGCGCGCACCTGCACGTGCACCTCGACCGGGCCGACGGGGACGGGGCAGTTCCACACCGGGTCGACGGCTTCCAGCGCCGACACCGACAACCGCTCGGCCGGTCCCACCGTCACGGTGCGGCGCACGGGCTCGATGCTCAGCACGTACCGGGGCCGGCCGTCGGGGGCGGGCCGGGAGATCCCCAGCCCCTTGCGCTGCCCGACGGTGAAGCCGTAGGTGCCCGTGTGCGTCCCGAGGACCTGACCGGACTCGTCGACGACCTCCCCGGGCGCCTCGCCGAGCTTGTCGGCCAGGAAACCGCGGGTGTCGCCGTCGGGGATGAAGCAGATGTCGTGGCTGTCGGGCTTGTTCGCCACCGGCAGCCCGCGACGTTCGGCCTCGGCGCGCACCTGCGCCTTGGTGGGGGCGTCACCGAGCGGGAACATCGCGTGGGCGACCTGGTCGGCGTCCAGGACGGCGAGCACGTACGACTGGTCCTTGGCGGCGTCGGCCGCGCGGTGCAGTTCGGCCGTGCCGTCCGGTCCGGTCAGCACCTGGGCGTAGTGGCCGGTGCAGACCGCGTCGAAGCCCAGCGCGATGCCCTTGTCGAGCAGCGCGGCGAACTTGATCCGCTCGTTGCAGCGCACGCACGGGTTCGGGGTGCGGCCGGCGGCGTACTCGGCGACGAAGTCCTCCACCACGTCCTCGACGAAGTCGTCGGACAGGTCCCAGACGTAGAACGGGATCCCGAGCAGGTCGGCGGCGCGGCGGGCGTCGAGGGAGTCCTCGATGGTGCAGCACCCGCGCGAGCCGGTGCGCAGCGTGCCGGGGTTGCGGTTGAGCGCCATGTGCACGCCGACGACCTCGTGCCCGGCGTCGACGGCCCGCGCGGCCGCCACGGCCGAGTCGACGCCACCGCTCATCGCGGCCAGGACACGCATCAGGACACCCCGGGAGTGACGACGGAACGCGTCCTGCGACGCGCCCGGGCGGTGCGCGACCCCGTGGCCCGGCGGGCCCGTTCGACGGCGGGGCCGATGGCCTCCAGCGCGGCGTCGACGTCGGCGTCGGTGGAGTTCCAGCCCAGGGAGAAGCGCAAGGCGCCGGCGGCCTCGGCCTGGGTCAGTCCCATCGCCAGCAGCACGTGGCTGGGCTGCGGAACCCCCGCCTGGCAGGCCGAGCCGGTCGAGCACTCGACCCCGGCGGCGTCCAGCAGGTAGGTCAACGAGTCGCCCTGACAGCCCTCCACGGTGACGTGGGCGTTGCCGGGCAACCGGTCCGGGCCGGGCGCGGCGCCGCGGACCACGGTGCCGGGGACCGCGGTGAGCCCGGCCAGCAGCCGGTCGCGCAGCGCGGCCAGCCGGACCGACTCGGCCGGCCGGCCCTCGACGGCGGCGCGCAGCGCGGCGGCCGTGGCACGGGCGCCGGCGGCGTCGAGGGTGCCCGAGCGGACGCCGAGCTCCTGACCGCCGCCGTGCAGCAGCGGGACGAGCGGGGTGCCGCGGCGCACCAGCAGCGCGCCGGAGCCGACGGGCCCGCCGAACTTGTGCGCCGACAGCGACAGCAGGTCCGCTCCGCACGCGGCGAAGTCCACCGGCAGGTGCCCCACGGCCTGGACGGCGTCGGTGTGCAGCGGCACCCCGGCGGCGTGCGCGAGCTCGGCGGCCCCGGCGACGGGCTGGACGGTGCCGACCTCGTTGTTGGCCCACATCAGGGACACCAGGGCGACGTCGTCACCCAGCGCGCGCTCCAGGGCTCCGAGGTCGGTGCGACCGGTCGCGTCGACGGGCAGCCACGTCACCTCGGCGCCCTCGTGCGCCTGCAGCCACTCCACGCAGTCCAGGACGGCGTGGTGCTCACTGGCGCTCAGCAGGATGCGGCGCCGGCGGGGGTCGGCGTCCCGGCGGGCGCGGAACAGGCCCTTGACGGCCAGGTTGTCGCTCTCGGTGCCCCCGGAGGTCCAGACGACCTCACCGGGGCGGGCCCCCAGGGCTGCGGCGACGGCCTCGCGGCTCTCCTCCACCGCCACGCGGGCCCGGCGACCGGCCGAGTGCAGCGAGGAGGGGTTGGCCGCCCCGAGCGCGGCCTGCTCGAGGTAGGCGTCCAGGGCCTCGGGCCGCAGAGCGGTCGTCGAGGCGTGGTCCAAGTAGGCCCGGGAGTACGCCGTCACGCCCCAAGTGTAAGGAGCCACGCGCGGTCGATCCCGACGGCTGGCAGAGTGGGGCCGGTGCACGTCCCGACCCGCCCAGCGACCCACCTTGAGCCGACCGTCGCGCCCACCCGCAGTCATCCCCTGGGGGTGACGCTCACGGGCGACGGCGCCGACGTGGCGGTGCTGGCGGCCCACGCCGACGCCGTGGAGGTCTGCGTCTTCGACTCCAGCGGCACCGAGACGCGCACGCGGCTGCCCGACGTCGAGCTCGGCGTCTGGCACGGTCACGTCCCCGGCCTGGTCGCCGGATCCCGCTACGGCCTGCGCGTGCACGGGCGCTGGGACCCCGAGCGCGGGCTGCGCCACAACCCGGCCAAGCTGCTGCTGGACCCGTACGCGCGGGGCGTGGAGGGCCAGGTCGCGCTGCGGCCGGAGATCTTCGGGCACACCGTCGGGGAGGACCTGAAGGGTGACCTGGCCGTGCCCGACCCGCGCGACAGCGCCCCGCACGTGCCCCGCGGTGTCGTGCTGGCCGCGATGCCGGAGCCGTTGCGCGTGCGCGAGGACGAGCGTCCCCGCGTGCCGTGGGCCGACACGGTGGTCTACGAGGCGCACGTGCGCGGCCTCACCAAGCGGCTGCCCGAGGTCCCCGAGGACCAGCGCGGCACGTACGCCGCCCTGGGCCACCCGGCCGTGGTGGAGCACCTGACGTCCCTGGGCGTCACGTCGCTGGAACTGCTGCCGATCCACGCCAGCACCTCCGAGATCGCGCTGCGGCAGCGGGGACTGGTCAACTACTGGGGCTACAACACGCTGGCGTTCAACGCCCCGCACCCCGGCTACGCCACCGCGGCCGCGCAGGCCGCCGGGCCCGAGGCGGTCCGCGAGGAGTTCCGCCGGGCCGTGCGGACGCTGCACGCGGCCGGCATCGAGGTGCTGCTCGACGTCGTCTACAACCACACCTGCGAGGAGGGCCCGGACGGCCCGCACCTGTCGCTGCGCGGGCTGGACGACTCCACCTACTACCTGCGCGACGCCGGTGGCCGCCCGTTCGACGTGACCGGCTGCGGCAACTCCCTGGACTTCGCCGAACGCCGCGTCGTGCAGTTCACGCTCGACTCCCTGCGGCACTGGGTCAGCGAGTACGGCATCGACGGTTTCCGGTTCGACCTCATGACGACGCTGGCCCGCGGCCGGGACGGCTACTCCCCCGACCACCCGTTCCTCGTGGCGCTGGGCGCCGACCCCGTCCTGGCCGGCACCAAGCTCGTCGCCGAACCCTGGGACGTCGGACCGTTCGGGTGGCGGACCGGGCAGTTCCCGCCGCCGCTGCACGAGTGGAACGACCGCTACCGCGACGGCGTCCGCCGGTTCTGGCTGACCGACGCGCGCGAGATCGCCCTGGGCCACTCCGCCCCGGTGGCCGCCGGGCGGGGGCTGCGGGAACTGGCCACCCGGTTCGCCGGGTCGGCCGACACCTTCGACGTCCAGCGCGGCCGGCTGACCAGCGTCAACTTCGTCACCGCCCACGACGGTTTCACCCTGGCCGACCTGGTCGCCCACGACCGCAAGCACAACGAGGCCAACGGCGAGGGCAACCGGGACGGCAGCGACTCGGACACCAGCTGGAACCACGGCGTCGAGGGCGAGACCGGCGACCCGCACGTCCTGGAACTGCGCCGGCGCAGCATCCGCAACGTGCTCGCCACGCTCGTGCTGTCCACCGGCGTGCCGATGCTCACGGCCGGGGACGAGTTCGGCCGCAGCCAGGGCGGGAACAACAACGCCTACTGCCAGGACAACGAGGTCAGCTGGATCGACTGGGACCTGCAGGACTGGCAGACCGAGCTGCTCGGTGACGTGCGCGAACTGCTCGCGCTGCGCCAGCGCTACCCCGTGCTGCGCGAGGCCGGGGTCCGCCGCGGTTCCCCCGTGCGCGAGCAGCGTCAGGACCTGCTGTGGTTCTCCGAGGACGGCGGGGAGATGACGGTGGAGAAGTGGCACGAGGCGGACCGGCGCATCCTGCAGGTCCTCCTGGACGGCCGCGACCGCGGCCAGGCCTCGGTGCTCGTCGTCGTCAACGGCGGCCCGCGCCAGCGCGACGTCGTGCTGCCGGAACTCGAGGGCCTGCCGACGTTCCTGCCCCGGTGGAGCAGCACGCCGGACCGGCGCCGCCGCGCGGTCCCGGCGGGCAAGGCGCTGCGTTCGGCGCCGTGGTCGGTGCGGGTGCTGGCCAGCGCGTGATCCCGTTCAGCGCCGTCCGGCGTCGGGTCCCCACTTGGCCAGCACGAGCGTCTCGACGATGCTGACGAGCGTGTAGAGCAGGATCGAGGTGAACGTCACGACCACGACGATCGCCCACAGCTTGCTGTACTGGACCTGCGCGTTGGCGCGGAAGATCTCCGCCCCCAGGCCGGTGCCGGAGAACAGCCACTCGTAGAGCATCGCGCCGATGACCGCGCCCGGCACCGAGATGCGGATCGCGGCGAACAGGTTCGGCAGGGCGCTGGGGACGGCGACCTTGCGCAGCGCCGTCCACTTCGTCCCGCCGTTGACCCGGATCAGGTCGATCGCCTGCGGGGAGGCCGAACGCAAGCCGACGGCGGCGTTGACCAGGACGGGGAAGAACACCACGACGCCGCCGATGGCGGCCTGCCCGCCCAGCCCGCGGCCGAACAGGATGCCGATGAGCGGGGCCATCGCGACCAGCGGCACCGAGCGCAGCAGCATGGCCAGCGGCATGAAGACGAACTCCAGCGGCTTGAGCACCGTGAACAGCGACGCGACGGCGATCGCGGCGACGATGCCGGTGACGAACCCGGTGATCGAGTCGGTCAGCGTGATCGCCAGCGAGTCCCACATCTCCGCCCGGTTGACCGCGGCGTCCTCGTCGGAGAACAGGAACTGCCAGACGTCCAGCGGCCGCTTGCCGACGAAGGAGTCGATGTCGAAGATGCGCAGCAACGCGTACCAGGCGATGACCAGGACGACGCTGGAGATCACCAGGGTCGCCACGGAGACGCCGATGCGCCTGGCGACCGCGCCGGCGACGGAGGCCGAGGCGCGGTTCTCGTGCACCGTGGTGGGTGCGGACGTGGTGGTCGCCATCTACAGGCCTGCCTTTCGTTCGCCCGTGGAGGACCAGGGTGTGAGGAGTCGGGCGAGCAGTCCGATGACCAGGTAGGCCAGGCCCGCCACGGCGCCGGACAGCAGCGCCAGACCCCAGATCTGCGCGTACTGCAGGTTCGTCTGCGCCGCGAGGATCATGATGCCCAACCCGGTGTCGACCCCGCCGATGTACTCCCCGAGCACCGCCCCGAGGAACGCGGCGGGCGCGGCCAGCTTGAGGGCGGCGAACACGTTGGGCAGCGCGGCGATGAGCCGCACCTTGACCAGCGCCGTCCAGCGCGAGCCGCCGTAGGCGGCCACGACGTCCAGGGCGGTGCGGTCGGCGGCGCGCAGACCGAGCAGGCAGCCGACGACCGAGGTGAACACGACGCTCATGGCGGCCAGGAAGATCGACGTCGTGCGCGAGCCCACCGGGGAGACGATGAGGACGATCGGGCCGATCGCGGTCAGCGGGATGCAGTAGGAGATGACCGCGACCTGGTTGGCCGCCCCCTCCAACGGTGGGAGCAGGAGCACGACGACCGCCAGGGCGATGGCGACGAGGTTGCCCCACAGCCAGCCCTGCGCCGCCGAGGAGGTGGTGACCGAGATGTTGGTCCAGTACGTCTGGACGCCGGTGTCGCCCAGCTGCGCCAGCACCGCCCACGGGGTGGGGACGATGCCGGTGCTGCTGAAGAACAGGACGCTGACCAGGCTCCAGAGCACCAGGACGGTGACGGCGCAGATCGCACCGCCGGCCCACCGGGGCAGTTCCCGCACCCGGGGGGCGAGGGTGGACTCGGAGGCCATCAGTGCTCCTCTGCGGCACGGCCGCCGCCGAAGAGGATCTCGGAGAGCCGGTCGTGGTAGGCGTGGAACTCCGGCGTGCGCATCATGTCCGGGGTGCGCGGCCGCGGCAGGTCGATCTCGACGACCTCCACGACCCGGCCCGGGCGCGGGCTCATGACGGCCACGACGTCGGACAGGAAGATCGCCTCGGAGATGCCGTGGGTGACCATGAGGGTGGTGGCCGGCTTCTCGGTCCAGATCCGCAGCAGCTCGACGTTCAGCCGCTGCCGGGTCATGTCGTCGAGGGCACCGAACGGCTCGTCGAGCAGCATCACGCTGGGCTGCACCACGAGGCAGCGCGCGATCGAGACGCGCTGGCGCATGCCGCCGGACAGCTGCGCGGGTTTGGCCTTCTCGAAACCCTTCAGCCCGACGAGCTCGACGAGGTCGTCGACGAGGCCCTTGTCCGGCGTCACACCGGCGACCTCCAGCGGCAGCCGGATGTTCTGCGCGACGGTGCGCCACGGCAGCAGTGCGGAGTCCTGGAACGCGATGCCCAGCTCGTGGGCGCGTTGCAGTTCCCTGGTCGTCAGGCCGTTGACCAGGGCCTGCCCGCCCGAGGGGGTCTCCAGGCCGGCCAGGATCCGCAGGATCGTCGACTTGCCGCAGCCGGAGGGCCCCAGCAGGGACAGGAAGGCGTTCTTGCGGGTGCCCAGATTCGTCTGCTCCAGCGCCAGGACGCTCTTGCGGCCCAGGTCGAAGCGCTTGGTGAGCCCCTGCAGGTTGAAACCCGTCGCCGCCTCCGGGTGGGCCGCCGGATCGGTGGTGGCCGACAGGCTCGACGTGGCGGAAGGGGAGGTGGTGTCGTACGACACGGTCTGGCCTTTCTGGAGGGCGGCGACGGGGTCGGGCAGCTCGGCCGGTGACTCAGCCGGTGATGAGGTCCGGGTTCTCCTGCAGGACCTCGTCGAGGATCGACAGGTCGAACAGCTGCTCGGCGGTGATGTCGGTGCCCATGAGCGCGAGGGCCTCGATGTTCTCCTGGATCAGCGCGTCGGTCATGGTGAACAGACCGTTGGCCCTGGTGTCGTCGGAGACGACGAGCAGGTTCTGCGCCTCGGCCTCCTCGACCTGCTCCTCGAGATCGAGGTCCTGGTCCTTGCCGTAGGTGTTGACGGCCAGTTCCGCCGAGCCCCGCGGGTCGGCCACGGCGTCGTTCCAGCCCTGCAGCTCGGCCTTGAGGAACGCCTTGAGCATGTCGCGGTCGTCGTCGATGGTCGCCTGCAGCACGGTGAAGGTCTCGGCCACGACGGGCAGGCCGTTGTCGGCGAAGCCCAGCGTCACCGGGACGATCGGCGCGCCGTTGACCTCGCGCATGGACAGCAGGATCGGCTCGTTGGTGAGGTAGGCCATGAAGGCGTCGACCTCGCCGGTGACCACGACGGAGGGGTCGTACTGGACCGGGACGATCTCGAAGGTGGACTTGTCGATGCCGTTGGCGGTGCAGAAGCCGTCGAAGATGGTCTCGTTGCCGCCGGTCTGGACACCGATCTTCTTGCCGGCCAGGTCGGCGACGGTGCGGACCGGTCTGCCCTGCTCCATCGAGACCAGGCAGAACGGGTTCTTCTGGAAGGTGCTGCCGATGATCTTCAGGGGCGCGTCCTCGTTGACGATGGCCGGCGCGGTCAGCGTGGGGGCCGACAGGCCGACGTGCGCCTTGCGGGACAGGACCATGGCCTCGGCCGCGGTACCCGCCGAGCCACCGGCCAGCAGGTTGACCTTGGAGAAGCCGGCGTCGGCGTAGTAGCCCTTGCTGTCGGCGAAGTACTCGCCGGCGAACTCGATGTTCTTGATCCACGACAGCTGGATGCTCAGTTCGCCGAAGCCGTCCGAACCGCCCGAGCCGGAGCCCGTCGCGGACTCCGCGTCCTCGCCACCGCAGGCGGTCAGAGCGGCCGTCCCGCCGACGCCCAGCAGGCCGAGCCCGGTGCCGCGCAGGAAGGTGCGGCGCTGGAAGGACGACGACTGGCCGGTGGGTCGCGGGCGACGGTGTTCGTTCATGCGCTGCTCCGTGAAGTGAGGGCTGGCTGTCCGGATCGGACGGCGAGGGGGACGGACCGGGGCGACGGGCGCCGTCGTCGGTCGTGGATCGGCCTGACTGGTGCTGCTCCGGTACTGAACCACCCGATCGCGGCGCGGATGTCACGGTTGTGTGAACCACGTGTTACACGGCCGCCTGACGTGTGACATCCGCATGACGGGAGACTGTGAGCCCGCCGCCTCGCCGGTCGGTCGCGAACCTTTACACGCCGGAAACACCGGTGTGCTCTCATGTGAACCAACTGGTTCAACGAAGGGAGCCCCGTGCCCGACCAGCCCGTGCGCACCATGCACCTGGGAGTCTTCGAGGTCGCCTCGCCGCAGGTCGGCGGGACGCTGTCCTGGTCGCACCCGTACAGCGACTCCGTGCGCCACCGCGAGCAGCAGCACTGGATCGACGTGGCCCAGCTGCTCGAGGCCGCAGGCTTCGACTTCCTCTTCTTCGCCGACGGCTACGGCTACCCCAGCGTCGGCGGCGACCTGCCCGAGGCGGCGGCCCGCGGAGGGCTGAACTTCACCGGCCTCGACCCCATGCTGCTCATCCCGACCCTGGCGCACCACACCTCGCGCCTGGGTTTCGTCGTGACGAGCTCCACGGGGATCGACCACCCGGTCGCCATGGCCCGCCGGTTCGCGACCCTGGACCACCTGACCGGCGGCCGGATCGGGTGGAACATCGTCACCGGTGCCTCCCAGGACACCGTCGCCGGGTTGTTCGGGCACACCGAGCTCACGCAGCACGACACCCGGTACGAGATCGCCGAGGAGTACGTCGACCTGTGCCTGCAGCTGTGGGAGGGCTGCTGGGAGGACGAAGCCCTGGTGCAGGACAAGGAGTCCGGCGTCTTCGCCGACCGCTCGAGACTGCACCGCGTCGAGCACGTCGGCAAGCACTTCCGCTCCTCGGGGTTCTTCACCGTCGTCCCCTCCCCCCAGCGCACCCCCGTCCTGTTCCAGGCCGGCACGTCCACGCGCGGCCGGGAGTTCGCCGCCGGCCAGGCCGAGTGCGTGTTCCTGCAGGGCACGACGCTGCCGCACGCGGCGGCCAACGTCGCCGACATCCGCGCCCGCGCCGCCGCGCACGGCCGCGACCCGCGTTCGGTGAAGGTGCTCGTCGGCGCGACCGTGACGGTCGCCGCCACCCACGACGAGGCCATCGCCCGGCGCGAGGGGTTCCTGGCGATGCAGACCGACGAGGTCGCCTCGGTCATCTACGCCGGCAACACCGGCGTCGACCTGAGCGTCCTGGACCCCGACCGCCCGCTGTCGCAGATCTTCGAGGGCGGCGCCGACGCGCGGATCGGGCAGATGGGGCAGAGCAACATCGACCGGTTCAAGCGCCCGGACGGGAGCTGGCCGCTGGTCCGCGACGTCCTCGACGAACTGCGCGGCCGTGGTACGCGCGGGTTCACGGTCGTGGGCGACCCCGTCGAGGTCGCCGACCAGCTCGAGGAGATCATGGACGTCACCGACGTCGACGGTTTCCTGCTCGAGGCGATCTTCTCGCCCTCGGACCACGAGTTGTTCTGCGAGCTCGTGGTGCCCGAACTGCGCCGTCGCGGCCGGCTGCCCGCCGACCCCGACCGCGCCCCCGGCAGCGGGTCGCTGCGCGAACGGCTCGGCGCGGACTCCCCGCGGGTGCGGGCCGACCACCCGGGCGCGCGCTACGTCCCCGTGCCCACCCCCGCGTGAGTCCGCGTGCGGGCGCAGAACGCCTCCAGCGACCGCGCCTGCACGCGCCCGACGGCGACGTGGTCGCCCGTGAGGATCAACGTCATCTGCAGCCCGCGCCACAACGCGGTCAGCTCGGTGGCAAGGTCCTCGGCCGTCGCGGGCGTCATCCCCTCGCGCACGAAACGCGCCACCGCCGGGCGGTGCCAGGAGGCGATGTCCCCCAGCAACCCGGAGTACCCCGGGTGCGCGGTGGCCTGACCGAAGACCTCGAAGAACAGCCGCAGGAACGGCAGGTGCGCCGGGTCGGCGATCCTCTCCCACACCTGCCGCAGGTCCGCCTCCAGCGGACCCGTGCCGTTCTCGAACTCGGTCCAGGCGTTCTCGAAACCGGGGAACACGTCCCGGGCGACGGCCTGCAGCGCCTCCCCCACGAGGCGTTCCTTGCTGCCGAAGTAGTACAGGAGCATCCGGTTGTTGGAGCCGACCGCGCGGGACAGCCCGCGCAGGGTCAGCGTCGTGACACCGTGGGCCAGGACGTGCTCGGCCACCAGGTGCAGCAACCGGTCCCGCTCCGTCACCGCTCCAGAATAACCAGTCCCAGCGCAGCCACAGGAGGAACCGATGCGTGACCTCGCGGCCCTGCCCAAGGCCCACCTGCACATCCACCTCGAGGGGGCCATGCGCCCGCAGACCCTCGCGGAGTTCGCGAAGGAGGCCGGCGAGGTCGCTCCCCCCACCCGCGGTTTCACCAGCTTCCCGCACTTCGTGGAGATGTACGACGGGGCCGTCGCCTTCATCCGCACCCGGGACCAGCTGGCCCGGGTGATCCGGGAGGTCGTGCAGGACGCCGCCGCCTCCGGTGCGGTCTGGATCGAAGCGCAGGCCAACCCGATGTTCTACGTCCCGCAGTTCGGCACCGCGCAGGAGGTCACCACCTTCATGCTCGAGACGGGTCAGGCCGAGGCCGCCCGGCTCGGCATCGGGTTCGGCATGATGGTGGTCGCGATCCGCAACCTGCCGCCGGCCGAGGCCGAGTCGCTGGCCGTGCTGGCCGGCGAGTTCGCCGGCCGGGGGGTCGTGTCGTTCGGCCTGGCCGCCGACGAGGCGCTGTGGCCGCCGGCGCCGTTCGAGAAGGCGTTCGCCATCGCTCGCGAGGCCGGCCTCAAGTCGACCCCGCACGCCGGCGAACTGCTCGGCCCGGACAGCATCGTCGACGCCCTCGACAAGCTCGGCGCGCAGCGCATCCAGCACGGCGTGCGCGCCGTGGAAGATCCCGAGCTGGTCCGGCGGCTGGCCGCCGAGGGCGTCGTCCTGGACGTCTGCCCCACCTCCAACGTCGAACTGTGGGTCGTGCCCGAGATCGGGGCGCACCCGCTGCCGGCGCTGCTCGAGGCCGGCGTCCGCTGCTCCATCAACGGCGACGACCCGCTGCTGTTCGGCCCCGGCCTGCTGGAGGAGTACGAGACCGCCCGCACCGCGCTGAAGCTGTCGGACGAGCAGCTGGCCGACGTCGCGAAGGCGTCGCTGGAGGGTTCGGCCGCTCCCGCCGACTTCGTCGCCACCCAGGTGGCGGCCGTCGACGCCTGGCTGTCCGCGTGATCCTGGCCGCCGCCTCGACGTCGCGGTACCTGGCCGCGGTCCCCACGACCGAACTGCACTGCCACTTCGCCTCCACCATCCGGCCCGGGCGGCTGGTCGGCTGGGCGCGCGAGCGTGGGGTCGCGCTGCGCACCGACGACCCGGCCGAGCTGGCCCGCTACACGGGGCTGCAGGACTTCCTGGAACTGTTCAACGCTGCGCACGCCGTGTTCCGCTCCGCCGACGACATCGCCCTCGTCGCCTACGAGGGTGTCCGGGCGTGCGTGGCGACGGCGAACCTTCGCTACCGCGAGTACTACGTGAACCCCGACAACTTCGCCGACCTGGGTCTGGGCTGGCCCACCGTGCTGTCCGGGATGGTCGCGGGCCTGACCCGGGCCCGGGAGGAGTTCGGCGTCGGGTTCGGGATCGTGCCGGCGGTCGACCGCTCCCGCGACCTGGCCACCGCGCACGCCATGCTCGACACGGTCCTGGCCAGCCCGCACCCCGCGGTCGTCGGCCTCGGGCAGGACGACCTCGCCGCCGACGGGTACGAGTCGGCGACCGCGTGGGAGCCGGTGTTCCGCCGCGCACGCGAGGCCGGGCTGCGGACCAGCGCGCACGTCGGGGAGATCAGCACCTCCACGGCCGCCTCGGTGGTCGAGGCCGTCGAGGTGCTCGGCCTGGACCGGGTGGACCACGGCTACCACGTGCTGGACGACCCGGCGGTCGTCGAGGCGGCCCGGGCGAGCGGCGTGCACTTCAACTGCACGCCGACGTCGGCCCACCTGCTGTCGGGCTGGGCCCTCGACACCACGCACCCCGTCGCCCGGATGATCGAGGCAGGGCTGCCGGTCAACCTGTCCACCGACGACGAGGTGTTCTTCGACACCAGCCTGAGCGCCGAGTTCGAGCACCTCACCACCGACTTCGGCTTCGGACCCGACGTCGTCGAGGCGGTGTGCCTGAACGGCGTCGAGGCGAGCTTCACCGACGAGGGCACCAAGGAGACGCTGCGCCGGGAGTTCCGGGTCGCCCTCGACGGTGCCCGCGCACTGCTGGACGCTTGACGCACCTGCGGACCACGCAGGTGCGAGCCGGCCCGCCTCAGTCGTGGATCACCGCGCGACCCGTGCGTTCGGGTCGTCCTCGAGCTGCCCGGTCGCCTCCACGACGTGGATCCGCCCCGGCCCCTCCCCCAGGGCGAGTCCGGCGCCCCACGCTGCCGCGTCCGGCGTCCTGGTCACGGGGACGTGGTCGGCCGCCCGGCCGCCGCCGAAGTTCGAGCGGCGGCCGGGCACGAGCAG
This sequence comes from Kineococcus deserti, assembly GCF_050871945.1. Lineage (NCBI taxonomy): Bacteria > Bacillati > Actinomycetota > Actinomycetes > Kineosporiales > Kineosporiaceae > Kineococcus > Kineococcus deserti. Next base: position 119,739 of record NZ_JBJLSI010000011.1, read on the forward strand.
GTCTCCCACCGCCAGGCCGCCTTCGTCCCGTGCAGCAGGGCACCGGACTCGTGGGCCTGGAACGGGACGGGCATCAGGCGTTCGCGACCAGCCCCAGTTCCGCCGGCGTCGCCAGGCCCTCGTGCCGCGGCAGGATCCGCACGGTGTAGCCGAACGGACCGGTCTGACGCAGGGTGAACTGCCCCTCGAACCGGTGCCGGCCGTCGCCGAACGACTCCGCCGGCCGCAGCGACACCGTGCCCGAGGGCCGCAGCTCGTCGGACTCGGTGACCCGGCCGTGCACGACCTGCACCTCGACGTCGTCGGCCGACAGCTCTCCCAGCGACACGAACGCCCGCACGTGCACGACGTCGCCGATCTGCGCGGAGTCGCCCACGCCCGAGGACTCGACGTGGTCCACGCGCACCCCGGGCCAGGCCTCGCGCAGTTCGCCCTTCCAGCGCGCCAGTTCCCGCGCCACGGCCCCGGAGGACGCCAGCGCCGTGCGGCCGGCCCGTGCGGCGGGCACGTACAACTGCTCGACGTACTCGGTGACCATCCGGCTGGCCAGCACCTTCGGGCCCAGCGAGGCCAGGGTGTGCCGCACCATCTCCAGCCAGCGCGAGGGCAGCCCACGTTCGTCACGGTCGTAGAACCGGGCGGCGACGGAGTTCTCGACGAGGTCGTACAGCGCGGCGGCCTCCAGGTCGTCGCGCTGGTCGGGGTCGTCGACGCCGTCGGCGGTGGGGATGGCCCAGCCGTTGCCGCCGTCGAACCACTCGTCCCACCAGCCGTCCAGGATCGACAGGTTCAGGCCGCCGTTGAGCGCGGCCTTCATCCCCGAGGTCCCCGACGCCTCGAACGGCCGCAGCGGGTTGTTCAGCCAGACGTCGCACCCCGGGTACAGCGACAGCGCCATCGTGATGTCGTAGTTCGGCAGGAACACGATGCGGTGCCGGACGGTGGGGTCGTCGGCGAACCGGACGACCTGCTGGATGAGCCGCTTGCCGGTCTCGTCGGCCGGGTGCGACTTGCCCGCGATGACCAGCTGCACGGGACGTTGCGGGTGCAGCAGCAGCGACTTCAGACGCTCGGGGTCGCGCAGCATGAGGGTGAGCCGCTTGTAGGTGGGCACCCGGCGGGCGAAACCGATCGTCAGGACGTCGGGGTCCAGCACGTCCTTGGTCCAGGCCAGTTCGGCCTCCGACGCCCCGCGCTGCAACCACGACAGCTTCAGCCGGCGCCGGGCGTCCTCGACGAGCCGGCCGCGCAGCAACCGGCGCGTGCGCCAGATCTCCTCGTCCGGCACCTGGCCGACCTTCTCGAACCCCAGTCCGTCCCGCGGCAGCTCGGGACCGATGTACTGCTTGCCCATCGCGATGACCTCCGGGGCCACCCAGGTGGGCGCGTGCACCCCGTTGGTGATCGAGGTGATGGGCACCTCGGGCACGTCGAAACCCGGCCACAACCCGTTGAACATGCCGCGGCTGACGGCCCCGTGCAGCTGGGAGACGCCGTTGGCCCGCTGGGCCAGCCGCAACCCCATGACGGCCATGTTGAACACGCTGGGGTCCCCACCGGGGTAGTCCTCGGCCCCCAGCGCCAGGATCCGGTCCAGCGGAACTCCCGGCAGCGGGTTGTCGCCGCCGAAGTACAGCTCGATCTGGTCGCGGCCGAACCGGTCGATGCCCGCCGGGACGGGGGTGTGCGTGGTGAACACCGTCGCCGCGCGCACGGCCTCGAGCGCCTCGTCGAACGTCAGCCCGCGCTCGACGTGCTCACGGATGCGTTCGACCGACAGGAACCCGGCGTGGCCCTCGTTGGTGTGGTAGACCTCCGGCTCCGGCGCGCCGGTCAGCCGCGACCAGGTGCGCAGGGCCCGCACCCCGCCGACGCCGCACAGCAGCTCCTGCTGCAGCCGGTGCTCGCCCCCGCCGCCGTACAGCCGGTCGGTGACTCCGCGCGCGGCGTCGTCGTTGTCCTCCACGTCGGAGTCCAGCAGCAGCAACGGGACCCGCCCGACCTGCGCCTTCCAGATCTGGGCGTGCAGCCGGCGGCCGCCGGGCAGGTCGATGTGGACCTTGGCGGCCGACCCGTCGGCCTCGCGCAGCAGCGACAGCGGCAGCCCGTCGGGGTCCAGCACGGGGTAGGTCTCCAGCTGCCAGCCGTCGCGGGACAGCGACTGCTTGAAGTAGCCGGTGGCGTAGAACAACCCGACGCCCACGATGGGCACCGACAGGTCGCTGGCCGACTTCAGGTGGTCACCGGCCAGGATCCCCAGCCCGCCGGAGTACTGCGGCAGCGCCCCGGTGATGCCGAACTCCATGGAGAAGTAGGCGATCGAGGCCGGGGCGTCGGCCCCCAGCCCCGCGTACCAGCCGGGCCGGTCCAGGTAGGCCTGCAGGTCCGCGGCGCCGGCCCGCACCCGCTCCACGAAGGCGGTGTCGGCCGCCAGGGCGTCCAGCCGCTCGGTGCTCAGGGCTCCCAGCAGCGCCCCGGGATCCCGGTGCGCCGCCACCCACGCCTGCGGGTCCATGGACTCGAACAGGTCACGGGTGGGTTTGTGCCACGACCAGCGCAGGTTGCTCGCCAGCTCGGCCAGCGGCGCCAGCGGCGCGGGGAGAACGGTGCGGACGGTGAAGCGCCTGATTGCTCTCACGGCGCCAGACCATAGTCCCGCGATCACCCCCTGCGCAGGGCTTGCGCGCGACCGTTCCCGCTCCCGCGCGACGAGCGGGCCGGTGCTCGGTAGGTTCGGGGCGTGACGACTCAGGCGGACACGTCCACCCTCCAGGTGACCGGCCTCGGCTCCCCCGGCAGCACCCCTGTCGTGGGACGCATCCCCGTGCTCGACGTCCAGCCCGTCGTGGACGGCGGGCGGTGGCCCTCGCAAGCCGTTCCCGGCGAGCTGATCCCGGTGCGCGCCACCGTCTTCCGCGAGGGGCACGACGCCGTGGCCGCCACTGCGGTGCTGGTGCGGCCGGACGGCACCGACGGCCCCTCGATGCGCATGAGGCTGGTCAACGCCGGCACCGACGCCTACGTGGCGACGCTGTCCCCCGACACCGAGGGGTTGTGGGGGCTGCGGGTCGAGGGCTGGTCCGACCCGTACGGCACCTGGGACCACGACGCCACGATCAAGGTCGAGGCCGGGGTCGACGTGGCCCTCATGCTGGAGGAGGGCGCCCGGCTGATGGAACGGGCCGCCGCCCAGCCCGGCCGTGAGGGCGACGACGCCGACGTCCTGAAGGCCGCGGCCGCCGCGCTGCGGGACACCTCCCGCGCCGACCACGAACGCCTCGACGCCGGGCGCACCGAGCAGGTCCGCGCCGTGCTGGACCGGCTGCCGCTGCGCGACCTGGTCACCCCGTCGACGACCTACCCCGTCCGCGTCGAGCGCCGGCTGGCCGCGTTCAGCGCCTGGTACGAGTTCTTCCCCCGCTCCGAGGGCGCCTACTGGCACGAGGAGGAGCAGCGCTGGGTCTCGGGCACGTTCCGCACCGCCGCCGAGCGGCTGCCCGCGATCGCCGAGATGGGTTTCGACATCGCCTACCTCACCCCGATCCACCCGATCGGCCGGATCAACCGCAAGGGTCCGAACAACACGCTGACCGCCGGTCCGCTGGACCCGGGGTCGCCGTACGCCATCGGCGCCGCCGAGGGCGGGCACGACGCGCTGCACCCCGACCTGGGCACCTTCGAGGACTTCGACTTCTTCGTCGCCCGCGCCAAGGAGCTCGGTCTCGAGGTCGCGATGGACATCGCGCTGCAGTGCGCGCCGGACCACCCGTGGGTCAGCGAGCACCCGGAGTGGTTCACCACCCGCGCCGACGGCAGCATCGCCTTCGCGGAGAACCCGCCGAAGAAGTACCAGGACATCTACCCGGTGAACTTCGACAACGACCCGGCCGGCATCTACGCCGAGGTCAAGCGCGTCATCGACGTCTGGATCGACCACGGCGTCACGCTGTTCCGCGTCGACAACCCGCACACCAAGCCGGTGGAGTTCTGGGAGTGGCTCATCGCCGAGGTCAAGGCCGAGCACCCCGAGGTGATCTGGCTGTCCGAGGCGTTCACCAAGCCGGCCATGATGCACACGCTGGCCAAGGTCGGGTTCCAGCAGTCGTACTCCTACTTCGCCTGGCGCAACCAGGCCTGGGAGCTGCGCGAGTACCTGCAGCAGCTGACCACCGAGTCGGCGCACTACATGATCCCGAGCTTCTGGCCGACGACCCACGACATCCTCACGCCGACCATGCAGTACGGCGGCCCGCCGGTGTTCAAGCTGCGCGCGGTGCTCGCGGCGCTGCTGTCGCCCTCGTGGGGCATCTACACCGGCTACGAACTCGTCGAGCACGCCGCGCGGCCGGGCGCCGAGGAGCAGCTGGACAACGAGAAGTACCAGTACCGTCCCCGCGACTTCGCCAAGGCCGAGCGCGAGGGCTGGTCGCTGGCCCCGTACCTGAAGCGGCTCAACGAGATCCGCAAGGCCCACCCCGCGCTGCAGCAGCTGCGCGGGACGACGTTCCACAGCAGCGACGACGAGAACCTGCTGTGCTTCTCGCGCCGCCGCGTCGAGGCCGACGGCACCGAGGACCTCCTGCTCGTCGTGGTCAACCTCGACCCGCACGCGGCCCGCGAGAGCACCGTGCACCTCGACATGGGCGCCCTGGGCCGGCAGTGGTGGGACCGGTTCACCGTGCGCGACGAGCTGACCGGCGCCGAGCACGAGTGGGGCGAGCACAACTACGTGCGCCTCGACCCGTTCGTCGAGCCGGCCCACGTGTTCTCCGTGGTGGCCCCGTGAGCGCACCGGTCAGGACGTCGGTCGCCTCCGACGAGGCCATCGCGGAACTCCTGCGGGGGTGGGCGCCCGCTCAGCGCTGGTTCGCGCACAAGGGCGTCGCCGCGCACGTCGTGCGCCTGGAGCGCACCCCGCTGGACGAGGGCGGGGTCGCGCAGCTGGTGGCGCTGACCGTCCGCTCCGGGGAGGGCGAGGACGCGGCCCGCACGGTCTACTCGGTGCCCATCACCGTCCGTCCCGCGCCCGACGAGGCGCTGGCCGCGGCGCTGATCGGCGAACTGCCCGACGTCGACGGCTCCCCCGCCTGGATCTACGACGGCCCGCACGACCCGACGTGGACGCGCGCGCTGCTGACCCTGGTGGCCAGCGAGGAGGGCGCCGGGTCGACCACGTTCGGCGTCCACGGGCACAGCGCCGAGGGCGGCCTGCCCGTTCCGGCCGGCGCCCGCACGAAGGTGCTCTCCGGGGAGCAGTCGAACACCTCGATCGTGGTGACGGCCGAGGACGGCGAGACGCCGCTGATCGCCAAGGTGTTCCGGGTGCTCAGCGCCGGCGACAACCCCGACGTCGTGGTGCAGACCGCGCTGGCCGACGCCGGGTGCGGTCGCGTTCCGCGTCCCGCCGGCTGGGTCGACGGGCAGTGGACCGGCCCGGACGGCGAGCTGGCCGTGGGACACCTGGCGCACGTGACGGAGTTCCTCGCCGGCTCGCAGGACGCCTGGCGGGTGGCGACCGCGGCCGTCGAGCAGCACCGCGACTTCTCCGGCGAGGCGCGTGAGCTGGGGCGGGCCACCGCCGAGGTGCACGCTGTCCTGGCCGCCGAGCTGCCCACCGAACCGGCCACCCCGCAGCGGCTGTCGGCGCTGGCCGACGGCCTGCTGGAGCGGGTGGCGTGGGCGTGCACGGCCGTTCCGCAGCTGCACGAGGTCGCCGCCGCGGCCCGCGAGCGGGTCGACGCCGTCCGCCACGTCGGGGACGCCCCCGCGCTGCAGCGCGTGCACGGCGACTACCACCTGGGCCAGGTGCTGCACTCGCAGACCCGCGGCTGGGTGCTGCTGGACTTCGAGGGCGAACCGCTGCGTCCGCTGGCCGAACGCAGCGTGCCGGACCTGGCGCTGCGGGACGTGGCCGGGATGCTGCGCTCGTTCGACTACGCCGCCTCCACCGTCGCCGACCCCGGCGACTGGGGTCCGGTGTGCCGGCAGGCCTTCCTCGACGGCTACACGGCCGTGGCCGGGACCGATCCGCGCGTCGGCGGCCAGGCCGTGCTGCTGGCCGCCCTGGAACTGGACAAGGCCCTGTACGAGGTCGTCTACGAGGCGCGCAACCGGCCCGACTGGCTGCGCATCCCCCTGGACGCCGTCCACCGGCTCCTGGCAGCCGACCCGTCCTGAGAGGCGGGCCACCCACGATCACGGGAGTATGCGAGACATGACCGGTGAAGCACCTGCCCACGCCCCCGCACCGCGTCCTGTCGACGCCGACGACCTGGCCCGGGCCGCCGCCGGGGCGCACTGGTCGCCGCACTCGGTGCTGGGCGCGCACACGCACGACGGTTCGGTGACCTACCGGGTCCTGAAGCCGTTCGCCTCGGCCGTCACGGTCGTCACCGAGGACGGCACCCGCGTGGGTCTCGTCCACGAGTACGACGGCGTCTGGGTCGGCGTGCAGCCCGACGCGGCGGTGGGCGACTACCGCGTCGAGGTGACCTACCCCGACACCGAGCCGCGCCTGGTGGACGACCCCTACCGCTTCCTGCCCACGGTCGGCGAGGTCGACCTGCACCTCATCGGCGAGGGCCGGCACGAGCAGCTGTGGAACGTCCTGGGCGCGCACGTGAAGCACTGGAAGGGCCCGATGGGCCCGGTCGAGGGCACCTCCTTCGCCGTCTGGGCACCCAACGCCCGCGCCGTGCGCGTCGTGGGCGACCACAACCACTGGAACGGCCGGTCCGAGGGCATGCGCTCGCTGGGCTCGTCGGGGGTCTGGGAGCTGTTCGTCCCCGGTGTCGCGGCCGGTTCGCGGTACAAGTACGAGATCCTCGGCGCCGACGGGCACTGGCGGCAGAAGGCCGACCCGATGGCGCAGGCCACCGAGGTTCCGCCCGCGACGGCCTCGGTGGTCACCGAGTCCGCCTACGAGTGGGGCGACGCGGCGTGGCTGGAGCACCGCTCGGCGAACGTCGCGCAGGACGGGCCGGTCTCGATCTACGAGGTCCACCTCGGGTCCTGGCGGCAGGGCCTGTCCTACACCGAGCTGGCCACCGAACTCGTGGCCTACGTGCAGCAGACCGGGTTCACCCACGTCGAGTTCCTGCCCGTCATGGAGCACCCGTTCGGCGGCTCGTGGGGCTACCAGGTCACGGGGTACTTCGCGCCCACGTCCCGGTTCGGCTCCCCCGACGAACTGCGGTTCCTCATCGACTCCCTGCACCAGGCCGGGATCGGCGTCATCATCGACTGGGTCCCGGGCCACTTCCCCAAGGACGAGTTCGCCCTCGGCCGGTTCGACGGCACGGCGCTGTACGAGCACCCGGACCCGCGGCGCGGTGAGCACATGGACTGGGGCACCTACATCCCCAACTTCGGCCGCAGCGAGGTGCGCAACTTCCTCGTCGCCTCGGGGCTGTACTGGCTGGAGGAGTTCCACGCCGACGGCCTGCGCGTCGACGCCGTCGCCTCGATGCTCTACCTGGACTACTCCCGCAACGAGGGTGAGTGGGAGCCGAACCAGTTCGGCGGCCGCGAGAACCTGGAGGCCATCAGCTTCCTGCAGGAGGCCAACGCCACCGCCTACAAGCGCACCCCGGGCATCATGATGATCGCCGAGGAGTCGACGGCCTTCCCGGGCGTCACGGCCCCCACGAACGCCGGCGGGCTCGGGTTCGGGCTGAAGTGGAACATGGGCTGGATGCACGACTCGCTGCAGTACATCAGCCAGGACCCGATGTACCGGCAGTACCACCACAACGAGATCACCTTCAGCCTCGTCTACGCGTTCACCGAGAACTTCTGCCTGCCGATCTCGCACGACGAGGTCGTGCACGGCAAGGGGTCGCTGCTGCGCAAGATGCCCGGTGACCGCTGGCAGCAGCTGGCCAACAACCGCGCGTACCTGGCGTTCATGTGGTCCCACCCCGGCAAGCAGCTGCTGTTCATGGGGGCCGAGCTCGGCCAGGAGGCCGAGTGGTCCGAGGCCCGCTCGCTGGACTGGTGGCTGCTGGACACTCCCTGGCACCAGGGTCTGCACAAGCTCGTCTCCCGGCTGAACGCCGTGTACAAGGAACGGCCCGAGCTGTGGTCGGACGACTTCACGTCCGAGGGGTTCCAGTGGATCGACGGCGGGGACAGCGTCCGCAACGTCGTCTCGTTCGCGCGCTGGTCCAAGGACCGCAAGCCGCTGGTCGCGGTGTGCAACTTCTCCGGCGCTCCCTACGAGGACTTCCGGGTCGGCCTGCCGCAACCGGGCCCGTGGCGGGAGGTCCTCAACACCGACGCGACCGAGTTCGCCGGGTCCGGCGTGGTGAACACCGGTGAGCTGCAGGCCGAGGAGGTGGCCTGGAACGGTCAGCAGTTCTCCGCGCAGCTGCGCGTGCCGCCGCTGGGCGTCACCTGGCTCGTCCCGGCCTGACCGGTCCGTCGAAGCCCCCACCGCCGCGGTGGGGGCTTCGGCGCGTCAGGACTCGAACGCGGACGGCAGGTACTGCTCGACGTTGTCCGCGGTGACGACGGGGGCGTAGAGCTGGACGGTGCGCGGGACCTCCACCTCGACCAGGTCGCTCATCGCCTTGCCCTGGACCAGGAGGCGGGCCAGCCGGATGCCGTCGGCGGCCTGGGTGGAGGGGTAGACCACCGTGGCCTTCACGACCGAGTCCCCGGCCTGGATCTCGCGCATCACGTTGGCCGACCCGGCGCCGCCGACCATGACGAACTCGTCGCGACCGGCCTCCTCGATCGCGGCCAGCACACCGACGCCCTGGTCGTCGTCGTGGTTCCACAACGCGTCGATCCGCGGCGCGGCCTGCAGCAGGTTCGCCGCCGCCTGCTGCCCGCCCTGGACGGTGAAGTCGGCTGCGACCCGGTTGTCGACGCCGAGGCCGCACGCGGCCAGCGCGTCGGTGAACCCCTGGCTGCGGTCCTGCGTCAGGGGCAGCGAGTCGATGCCCGCGATCTCCGCGACCACCGCGTCGGGGTTGTCCCCCACCTGCTCGCAGACGTAGGTGCCGGCGGACACGCCCATGCCGTAGTTGTCACCCAGGACCGTGGTGCGCGCGGCCGCGGGGCTGGAGAACTCCCGGTCGACGTTGACCACCGTGATGCCCGCCTCCATGGCCTTGGTGGCGACCTCGGTGAGGGCCGCCCCGTCGTAGGGCAGCAGGACGATGGCGTCGACCTTGTCGTTGATGAACTGCTCGACCTGGCTGATCTGCAGGTTCACGTCGTTGGTGCCCTCGGCGACGCGCAGTTCGACGTCGCCGTGCTTCTCGGCCTCGGCGGTCGCGGCGGTGGTGATGGCCCCCATCCAGCCGTGGTCGGCCGCCGGGGCGGAGAACCCGATGACGACCTGCTCGCCCTCCTCGTCGTTGCTGCCCGCGGCGGCCGACTGCTGCTCGCCGCCGTCGGGTTCGGAAGGGGTGTTCGAGGTGCAGGCGGTGAGCAGCCCGGCGGTGGCCGCGGCGGCACCTGCGGTGATCAGCCAGCGGCGCAACGAGGTGCGTGGTGCGGACATGGAAGCTTCCTCGATTCCTGGTGCACGGGACGTCGACGGGGTCAGGTGCTGCGGGAGCGGGCGGCGAACCGTTGCTGCAGGAGCACGGCGACGACGATGATCGCCCCCTTGGCCACGGACTGCGCCGAGATGGACAGGTTGTTCTGGGTGAAGACGTTGGTGAGGGTGGAGAAGATCAGGACCCCGAAGACCGTGCCGACGATGGTGCCGCGCCCCCCGGCCAGCAGGGTTCCCCCGACCACCACCGCAGCGATCGCGTCCAGTTCGTAGAGCTGGCCGTTGGTGGAGGACCCGGCCGTCGTGCGCGCCAGCATCATGACCGCCGCGATGCCGGCCGTCAGCCCGGACAGGGCGTACAGGTAGGTGGTGTGCCGCTTCACGCTGATGCCCGCCAGCCGGGCCGCCTCCGGGTTCCCGCCCACGGCGACGGTCCGCCGCCCGAAGGTGGTGCGGTTGAGCAGGAACCAGCCGGCCACCGCGACCAGCGCGAAGAGCCAGACCAGCACCGGGATCCCCAGCACGCTGCCGCGGAACGCGTCGAGGAACGGTTGCACCTGCACGATCTGGGTGCGGCGGTTGGCGATGATCTCCGCCACCCCGCGGGCCGCCACCAGCATCGCCAGGGTGGCGATGAAGGCCACCACGCGTCCGTAGGCGACGAGCACCCCGTTCACCAGACCGCACACGGTGCCCACCAGCAGCGCCGTGAGGATCATCAGCGACCAGTGGGTGTCCTGCGCCATCGTCTGCGTCGCCAGCGTCGTGGCCCACACCGAGGCCAGGCCCAGGACGGAACCGACCGACAGGTCGATGCCGCCGCCGGTGATGACGAACGTCATCCCGACGGCCAGCACGCCGTAGACCGCCGCCAGCCGCAGGATCGTCAGGAGGTTGTCGACGCTGGCGAAGCGCTCACCGGCGGTGGCCACCCCGACGACGCAGAGCAGGACCAGGGCGATGACCAGGCCGATGTCGCGACCGGCGCCGCTGCGCAGGATGTTCCGGGCGCCGGCGCTCGAACCGGTGCGTGTCAGTGTCGTCACGCCGCACTTCCTTCCATCACGAGGTCCAGCACGCGGTGCTCGTCGATCTCGTCCGCCGGCCCGCTGTGCAGGATCCGGCCGTCCGCGACGACCAGGACGCGGTCGGACAGGCCGAGCACCTCCTCGATCTCGCTGGAGACCACGACGACGGCGGTGCCGGCCTGCGCCAGCGCGTGCACCAGCGCGTACATCTCGGCGCGCGCACCGACGTCCACCCCGCGGGTGGGTTCGTCCAGCAGCAGGACGCGGCAGCCGTGCACCAGCCAGCGCGCCAGCATCGCCTTCTGCTGGTTGCCGCCGGACAGCGTCCGGGCGGGACGGTCGGGGTCGGCGGGCCGCAGGTCCAGAGCGGCCACCTGTTCGAGGGCGGCGCCCCGCTCGGCGCGTTCGTCGAGGACGGGACCGCGGGCGAAACGCGCGAAGGTGGACAGGGTGATGTTCCGGTACACCGGCTCGTCCAGCAGCAGTCCCTGGCTCTTGCGTTCCTCCGGGGCCAGGCCGATGCCCGCCCGCACCGCCGCCGGCACCGACCCCGGGCGCACCGGCCTGCCCTGGACCAGGACCTGCCCGGCGCTGGGCCGGCGTGCCCCGTAGATCGTCTCCAGGATCTCCGAACGGCCCGAACCCACCAGACCGGCCAGCCCCACGACCTCACCGGCGCGCACGCTGAACGAGACGTCGGAGAAGGAACCGCGCAACCCCAGGTCGCGCACCTCGAGCAGGGGTTCCCCGCCGGCGACCGGAGCCCGGGCGGGGAAGGTCTGCTCGACGCGCCGCCCGGTCATCAGCCGGATCAGCTCGGCCGTGGGCGTCCCGGCGACGGGCAGCCCCGCGGCGACCGTGCGGCCGTCCTTCAGGACGGTGATCCGGTCGCCGATCCGGCGGATCTCCTCCAGGCGGTGGGAGATGTAGAGGACCGCGACCCCGGCGGCGGTCAGCTGGCGCACGACCCGGAACAGGCCCGCGACCTCCTCGGAGTCCAGCACGGCCGAGGGTTCGTCCATGACGATCAACCGCGCGTCGTGCGACAGCGCCCGCGCCATGCTGACGACCTGTTTGCCTGCGGCCGAGAGGGATCCGACCTCGCGGGTGGGCGCGATGTCGCCGTGGCCGAGCCGTTCGAGCAGTTCGCGGGTGCGGGCGTGCGCCGCGTGGCGCCGCGTCAGCCCCGCCCGGGAGACCTCGTGCCCCAGGTGGACGTTCTCGGCCACCGTGAGCCCGTCCACGACGTCCAGTTCCTGGTACATCGTCGCGATCCCGGCCCGCAGGGCGGCCACGGGCGAGGACAGGTCGACGTCCCGCCCCGCCCACCGCACCGTTCCCGCGGTGGGGCGGTGGGCTCCGGCGAGAACCTTGATGAGGGTGGACTTGCCCGCACCGTTCTGCCCGAGCAGGCAGTGCACCTCCCCCGGCCGCACCTCGAGGTCCACCCCGTCCAGGGCCCGGACGCCGGGAAATTCCTTGACGACGCCGCGCACGACGAGCAGCGGTTCCCCGTCGAACCCGCCCGCCCGGGAGTCGTCGTCGACCATGCCGGTGAACCTACGAGGGGAGTTTTCCACCGTCAAGCACCGGGGCCGCCGATCAGGTCAGACGCGCGAGCGTGCGGACGAGGTTTCCGGCCAGGTCGTCGGGCCAGGGGAACAACGACGTCGTCTCGCGCAGTCCGGACAGGCCGTGCAGCGCCACCCACAACGCGGTGGTGTCGGCGAAGACGTCGGTGCTGGCCGAGACGCCGGCGTCCACGCAGCCCTGCACGGCGTCGGACAGCGCGGCGAACGCGTTCAGGCCGATGTGGGACCGGTCGGCGCGGGTGGCCTCGTCGGCTCCCGCCGCCGCGTTCCAGGCACCACCGAACATCAGGTGGTAGCGCTGCGGCCGCTCGTGGGCGAAGTCGAGGTAGCACCGGCAGACGGCGTGGAGCCGGCCGGCCGCCGTGTCCGGCTGCTGCCCCGCCGCTCGCATCCGGTGCTCGAAGTCCTCGAACGCCTCGTCCACGACGGCGCGCAGGATCGCGTCGACGTCGGCGAAGTGCCGGTAGATCGAGGGGGCGGTGATGCCCGCGCCGCGCGCGACGGCCCGCAGCGTGACCGCGGCGGCCGATCCCTGCTCGAGCAGCGTCGTCGCGGCCGCGACGATCTCCTCGCGCAGCCGCGCTCCCTCGCCGCGGGGGTTGCGGGTGCGCGGGGTCGTCCGGTTCTCGGCCACGAAGGACACTTTACATGCGTTAACCGATGTGCGTATGTTGACGGCTGTAAGCATTCACGCGTCAGCACAGGAGGTCTCCGATGTCGCGCCCCCCCGCATCCACGCACGCCGCGCTCCTGCCCGACCTGCGCACCGAGGTCGTGCTGCCCGGCCTCGTCGAGCCGACGGGCCTGCTCGTCCGCACCGCTCCGCTGGCCGCCCCCGCGGCCGGCAACGTCCTCGTCCGGCTGGAGGCCACCGGGATCTCCTTCGCCGAGCAGCAGATGCGGCGCGGGAAGTACTACGACCAGCCGCCCTTCCCCTTCGTCCCCGGCTACGACCTGGTCGGCACCGTCGTCGCCACCGACGCTCCCGGCCTGGTGGGCCGTCGGGTCGCGGCCGTCACCAGGACCGGCGCGTGGGCCAGCCACGTCGAGATCGCCGCCGAGGACGTCCTGCCCGTGCCCGAGGGCCTGGACCCCGCCGCCGTGGAGACCGTGCTCGTCAACGGCATCACGGCCTGGCGGATGCTCCACGACGTCGCCCGCGTCCCCGCCGGCGGCACCGTCGTCGTGCTGGGCGCCAACGGCGGCGTGGGCTCCACGCTCGTGCAGCTGGCCCGGCACGCGGGGATCCGCGTCCTGGGCACCGCCTCCCCGCGCCACCACGCGCTGCTGCGCCGCCTGGGCGCCGACCCCCTCGACGCCACCGACCCGGCGCTGCACGACCGGATCCGCGAACTGACCCCGCACGGCGTCGACGCGGTGTTCGACCACGTGGGCGGTCCGGGCATCCGCGACTCCTGGCGGCACGTGGCCCGCGGCGGGGCCCTGGTCTCCTACGGCACCGCCGCGACGAAGGACTCGGCCGGGAACTCCCGGCTGCCGATCCTGCGCCTGCTGGCCCGGCTCGGGTTCTGGAACCTCCTGCCCAACGGCCGGCGGGCGGGCTTCTTCGACTTCTGGGCCGGGAAGAAGCGGGCCGCGCGGTTCCGGGGCCGGCAGCGCGCGGCGTTCGCGGCCCTCACCCGGCTCCTCGCCGAGGGGGCCCTGGAACCGCAGATCGCCGCGCGGTTCCCCCTCGACGACGTCGCCCGCGCCCTGGAACTGGCCGAGAGCCGCACCGTCGCCGGCAAGGTCGTGCTGACCGCGATCTCCTGACCTCTCCGCCGGCGACGGCGCGCATGGGACCGGCGGGACGGGGAACAGGAAGGGGGTCAGACCGCTCCCCAGCCCAGGAGGCTCCCCGTGGACGACGCCGGCACGACCCGCCCCTTCGCCGTGATCACCGGTGCCTCGACCGGCATCGGCCTGGAACTGGCCCGCCAGTTCGCCGACGGCGGGTACGACGTCCTGGTTGCCGCCGAGGACGACCGCATCCACGACGTCCCCGCCCAGCTGGCCCAGACCACCGACGCGCACGCCGAGGCGTGCCAGGTCGACCTGGCCACCGCGGACGGCGTCGAGGAACTGTGGGCCGCGGCCACCGCGGACGGCCGCGTCGTCGACGCCGTCGCCCTGCACGCCGGGGTGGGCGTGGGCGGCGAGTTCGTGCAGACCCCGCTGGCCGACGAGCAGCGCATGATCGCCCTGAACGTGCAGTCGGTGGTGCACCTGGCCAAGCTCGCCGCGGCCGACATGGCCGGCCGCGGCCAGGGGCGCCTGCTGTTCACGTCCTCGCTGGCCGCGCGGGTGCCCGCGCCGTACCAGGCCGTCTACGGCGCCACCAAGGCGTTCGTGCAGTCGCTCGCCCAGTCGCTGCGCCAGGAACTGGACCAGCACGGTGTCGTGGTGACCGCGTTCCTGCCCGGCCCCACCGACACCGAGTTCTTCGAGCGGGCCGGGATGCAGGACACCGCCATGGCGAACACCTCGGCCAAGGACGACCCGGCCACGGTGGCCGAGCAGGCGTTCGCGGCCTTCCGCAAGGGCCGTGACCACGTCGTCACCGGGTCGCTGGGCACCAAGGTCCAGGGCGCGGTGGCCAACGTGCTGCCCAACGCGCCGCTGGCCAAGGGCCAGGGCAAGCTCGCCGAGCCGGGGTCGGCGGACTGACCCCGGACGTCAGACCAGGCCGTTGGCGGTGAGGAACTCCGTGGCCACCGCGGCCGTCTGCTGCTTGTCGATCTGCACCTTGGCCAGGTACTCCGTGAGGTTCTCGGTCGTGAGGACCGCGGAGAAACCGTTGAGCGCGTCCGTGATCGTCTGGTTGTTCTTCGACGAGCGGATGAGCGGGATGATGTTCTCGGCCAGGAACAGGCTCTCGGGGTCCTCCAGCGGGACGAAGTCGTTGACCTTGATGCTGGAGTCGGTCGAGAACAGGTTCGCCACCTGGATCGTGCCGTCGGCGAGCGCACCGACCGTGAGCGGGCCCCCGGCGTCCAGCGGGCGGTACTCCTTGAACTCGATGCCGTAGACCTCCTTCAGCCCGACCAGACCCTGGTAGCGCTCCTGGAACTCCGGGCCGCCGCCGGCGACGAGCTGGCCGGCGACGGGGGCCAGGTCGGCCAGCGTCGTCAGGTTGTACTGCGTGGCCGTGGCGCGCGAGACGGTCAGGGTGTCCTTGTCCTCCGCCGAGGACTGCTCGAGCACCTCGGTGCCCTCGGGCAGGACCTCCTGCAGCGCACCCAGCACGTCCTCGGGAGCCGACACGCCCTCGGGGGCGCCGCCGTCGGACAGCGCGGCGAGCAGGGCGCCGTTGTACTCCGGCAGCAGGTCGATGGAGCCGTCCTGCAGCGCCTTGAGGTAGAGCTCGCGGGCGCCGATGTTGAACTTGCGCTGCACCTCGACGCCGGCGTTCTCGAGCACCTGGCTGTACATCTCGGCGAGCAGTTCGCTCTCGGGGAAGTTCGCCGAGCCGACGATGACGGCGGAGGTCCCGGTGGAGTCACCGGAGCCGGTGTCGGCGGCCAGCGGGTCGTCACCGCTGCCGCACGCGGCCAGACCTGCCGTGAGGGAGCCCACCAGGGCCAGGCCGAGCAGGTTCCTGCGGTTCATGACGTGCCTTTCGACGATCCTGCGGACGACAGTTCTGCGGATTGCGCCCCGGACTCTGCCACGGATGCCCCGCGGCGCGCACGGGACAGGCCCCGGCCCGTGATGCCGGGCGAGACGACGTAGCGCTGGACCAGGCCCAGCAGCAGGTCCAGGACGATGGCCAGCACCGCGACCACGACGGCCCCGGCGACCATGCGGCCGTAGTCGTTCAGCGCCAGCCCGTCGACGAGCAGGCGGCCCAGGCCGGACAACCCGACGTAGGCCGCGACGGTGGCGGTGGCGACGACCTGCAGCACCGCGGCGCGCAGCCCGCCGAACACCACCGGCATGGCCATCGGCAGTTCGACGCGGAACAGCACCTGGGCCGGTTCCATCCCCATCCCGCGGGCGGCGTCCACGGCGTCGGGGTCGACCGAGCGCAGTCCGGCGTAGGTGGAGGTGAGGATCGGCGGGATCACCAGGACGACCAGGGCGATGAGGACGGGGACGAAACCCAGCCCCATGAGCGTGACCAGCAGGCTGAGCAGCCCCAGCGTCGGCAGCGAGCGTCCGGCGTTGCCGGCGTTGATCGCCAGGAAGGAACCCCGGCCGGTGTGCCCGATGAGCAACCCGATGGGGAACGCGACGGCGAACCCGACGAGGACCGCCAGCGCCGTGTACTCCAGGTGTGCGACGAGCAGGTGCGGGATCGATCCGCTCGCCGACCACGCCCAGTTGGCGCCGTCGAGCAGGTAGGGGGTGTCGTCCACGTCAGTTCCTCCCCGCCGCGACCCGGGTCCACGGGGTCACGGCCCGCTGGAACAGCACGATGAGCAGGTCCGCGATCGCCGCGAGCAGCACCGACAGCACGATCCCCACGACGATCGGGGCCGTGTAGAACAGCTGGAAACCCCGGGTGAACAAGGCCCCCAGTCCCCCGACGCCGAGCAGCGCGCCGACGCTGACGAGGGAGATGTTCGACACCGCCGCCACCCGGACCCCGGCCAGGATCACGGGCGCGGCGAGCGGGAGCTCGACCTCCAGCAACCGCCGGGTCCGCTGGTAGCCCATGGCCGTCGCGGCCTCGGTCAGCGCCGGGTCGACCGAGCGCAACCCGTCGGCGACGGTGCGGGCCATGAGGGCGAGGGTGTAGATCGCGAGCGCCACGACGATGTTGACCGGGGACAGGATCTGCGTGCCGAGCACGTACGGCAGGGCGACGAACACGGCGAGGGAGGGGATGGCGTAGATGACGCCGGAGACGTTGAGGATCGGGTGGTACAGCCAGCCGAACCGCACCCCGAGGTAGCCGACGGGCAGGGCCAGCAGGACCCCGATCAGCAGGGGCAGCACGGCCAGGACGACGTGCTGGCCGAGGGCGTCCAGGACGGCGTCCCGGTTCTGCTGCAGGTAGTTCCAGATCTCGTTCACCGGCGCTTCTCCAGCAGGTCGACGACGTCGCGGTGGTGCACGACGCCGGTCGCGCGGCCTTCGTCGTCGACGCGCACGGCGGTGCCGTCGGCCGACGTCAGGGTGAGGTCGATGACCGTGCGCAGGGAGTCGCCGGCGCGGAAGGTGCCGTCGACGCCGACGGGACGGCCCGCGTCGTCGAGGACGACACCGGCCAGGGAGCGCAGCGGCAGGTCGTCGCCGTTCTGGAAGGACAGGCCGCGGTAGCCGCGGTCGCGGCCGACGAAGCCGCGGACGAAGTCGTCGGCCGGGCGGGTCAGCAGGTCCTGCGGGGTGCCGACCTGGGCCAGGTGCCCGCCCTCGCGGAACACGGCGATGCGGTCGCCCAGGGTGATGGCCTCGTCGATGTCGTGGGTGACGACGGCGATGGTCTTGCCCAGCTCGGACTGCAACCGCAGGAACTCCTCCTGCAGCTGGCCGCGCACGACGGGGTCGACGGCGCTGAAGGGTTCGTCCATGAGCATGACGGGCGGGTCGGCGGCGAGCGCGCGGGCGACGCCGACGCGCTGGCGCTGGCCGCCGGACAGCTGCGCGGGGTAGCGGTCGGCGAAGGCCGCCGGCAGGCCGACGCGTTCGAGCAGTTCCAGGGCCCGGTGGCGTTCGCGTCCCCGGCCGACGAGCCTGGGAACGGTCAGGACGTTGTCCAGGACCGTCTTGTGCGGGAACAGCCCACCGGACTGGATGACGTAGCCGATGCCGCGGCGCAGCGTCGCGGGGTCCTGGGCCAGCACGTCGCGGCCGTCGACGAGCACGCGCCCGGAGGTGGGCTCCACCATCCGGTTGATCATGCGCAGCGACGTCGTCTTGCCGCAGCCGGAGGGTCCGACGAAGACCGTGATCTGCCCGGTCGGGAGCTCGAGGTCGAGGTGCTCGACCGCGACGGTCCCGTCGGGGAACTGCTTGCGGACGGCCTCGAAGGTGATCACTGGGGCGGCTCCAGGGTCGTGCCCGGCGGGTTGCAGGCTGGTCCATGCTTGGCGGCGGGCAGGGTCAGGTCAACGAGGCGCGATCAGCCTTCACCAGATCGAGACCTCTCGCTCGCGGACGTGCGCCGGTGCGGATGGATGGAGGACAAGTGGAGCACCAGGAGGTGCCCCGCGCGACACGGGGGGTCCCCGTGGCCGGTCGCGACCTGGACCTGGACGACCTCGCGGACCTGGCGCACCGGCGCGCCCGGCCGGTCGTGGACCGGGCGGTGCTGGGCCGCCTGGGCGCGGTGCACACCGCGATGGAGACCGCCCGGGGACGGGGCGCGGTCTACGGTGCGACGACCGGGGTGGGGGCCAACAAGGACGTCGAGGTCGACGAGGAGCAGGAGGAGCACCCGCAGGCGCACGGGCTGCGGCTGCTGCGCAGCCACGCGGCCTCCCTGGGCCCGGTCGAGGACGAGCCGACGTCGCGGGCCGCCCTGGTGGTCCGGCTGAACCAGTTGCTCGCCGGTGCGCACACCGGGCTGGGAGCGGGGATCAGCCCGCCGCTGCTGGGTGCGCTGGCGCAGGCGGTCGAGGGCGACGCGCTGCCGACGTTCCACCGCTTCGGCGGGATCGGGACCTCGGACCTGGCGCCGCTGGCCGAGCTCGGGCTGACGCTCGTGGGTGAGCGGGCCTGGCGCACCGGCTCGGTCCCGCCGGTCCCGCTGGGTCCGGCGGACGCGTTGCCGCTGATCTCCTCGCACGCGCTGACGCTGGCGACGGCGTCGCTGGCGCTGGTGCGGTTGCGTCAGCTGCTGCTGGCCGGGGCGGGCATCGCCGCGCTGTCGTTCCTGGCGTTGCGCGGCAATCCGCAGGCGTGGGACCCGGGGGTGCACGCGGCCCGTCCGCACGTGCGGCAGCCGGAGGTGGCCGCCGCGCTGCACGCGCTGGTGGCCGGTGGACCGGAACCGTCGCGGTTGCAGGACCCGTTCGCGCTGCGCACCGCGCCGCAGGTGCTGGCGCCGGCCTTCGCCGCCGCCGACGCCCTGGCGCAGGTCCTGGTCCTGGAGGCCTCCACGCCCGGGGAGAACCCGCTGGTCTCGGCGCAGGGGGTGTTCCACCACGGGCAGTTCCACGCCGCGAGTCTGGCCACGGCGCTGGACACGTTGCGCGCCACCACGTTCGGGGTGCTGACGTTGTCGGCGGCGCGGCTGGCGCTGCTGCTGCGGCCCGAGCACACGGGGTTGCGCGCCTTCCTGGCGGCGGGGCCGCGCGGCAGTTCGGGCCTGATGATCGGCGAGTACGTCGTGCAGGACGCGCTGGCCGAGCTGCGGCCGGGGACGGCGCCCATGACGGCCGGCACCGTCAGCATCTCCCTGGGCCTGGAGGAGCACGCGAGCTTCGCGACGCAGGGCGCACGGGCGTTGCGGCAGACCGCCGAACTGGCCCCGCTGGTGTTGGCCGTGGAGGCGCTGGCGGCGGTCCGGGCGCTGCGGGCGGCGCCGGACCGGTTGTCGCCCGGGGCGTCGGCGTTGTTCGCCGTGTTCGACGAGGTGCTCGGCCGGGACGCGCGGGACGCACCGATCGGGCCGGACGTCGAGGCCGTCGTGGCGCGGGTGCCGGACCTGGCGCTGCTGCTACGCCTGCAGGGGCCGTAGTTCGTCGGCGTAGCTGATCGAGGTGCGGCGCAGGATCCCCGACGGGCTGATCGAGTACTGGCCCATCCGCCACAGCGGTGGGGAGTAGGCGTGGATCGAGACCGACCCGTCGAGCGCGCCGGACATCCGGTGGATGTGGTCGGGGCCGAAAGCGAAGGACCGCCCGGCCGCGACGGTGCGCAGGACGGGGTCCCCACCCATGCGCGGGGTGGCCTCGTGGACGGCGCCGCGGGTGACCGCGACGGCGCCGCTGGAGGTGTCGTGGTCGTGCCAGCCGGTGTCGTCGACGGTGTTCCAGCACAGCACCCAGACGTCGAGGTCGGCGTCGCGGTGCAGGGAGGCGAAGTGCCGGGAGCCGGTGTCGTGCCGCACGAGGTGCTCCCAGGCCTGCGGGGTGCCGGCGGCGCGCTCGACCCAGTTCCGCAGTTCGTGCGGGCTCAGCGTGCGGCCGGGAGCGGGCGGCAGGCCGGTGTTCTCGATGGTCACGGGGTTTTCCCTTCGAGCAGGCGGGCGGGACCGGTGGTGGTGAGGGCGTGGGCGAAGGCCGCCCCGAAACCGGGCAGGGCGGTGGCGTCGAAGGGCTGGGCGTAGGGCCGGTCGGTGCCCAGGACCAGCGGGTCGACGCCGGTGACGCGCACGACGGCGTCGATCGCGCGCGGGCCGTAGGAACTGGTCTCGTAGAACACCCCCGGGTCCAGCGGGCCGAGGGCACCGCCGCGGGCGGTGAGCCGTTCGTGGTGCAGCACAGCCAGTCCGGCCAGGGCGACGAAGGCGACGCGCAGCCCCGGGTGCCGGGCGCGGCCCCGGACGTGCCAGGCCGTCCACGCGGCGTGCAGCTGCTGCACGTACGGCACGAGGGCCGGCCACCAGCCGGGGACGTCGGCGGAACCGCCGGCCGCCGGGCCGGGGTGCACGAGCACGGGTTTGCCGGCCCGTTCGCACGCGGCCAGCAGCGGGGCGAGGCGGTCCACGGCGGCCGGGTCGGCCATCGCGGTGGCGGGGACCTGCCAGCCCACGACGCGCTCGCGGGTCAGGACGCCGGCCAGCGCGTCGGGGTCGAGGTCGCTGACGGGCGTCGCGGCCCACACGACGAACGGGTCGCCGAGGGCGAGGGCGCCGGAGTGCCAGGCCTCCAGCAGCGGTCCGGCCTCCTCGCCCGGCAGGTGCTCCAGACCCAGGGGCGAGGACAGCGACACGCAGACCCGCCGCGTGCCGTCGGCGCGTTCGGCGGCCGCGCGGGCGGTGACGTCGTGGGCGGCGGGGTCGATCCCGGTGGGCGGTTCGCCGGGCAGGTGCAGGGTCCAGCCCTCCAGCCTCGGCGGCGTCCGGCGGGCGCGCAGGGCCTCCAGCAGGGGTGCCGGCCACAGGTGCTGGTGGCAGTCGGTCCGCACGGCCACCTCCTCGGGGGGGGGGGGGGGGGGGGGGGGGGGGGGGGGGGGGGGGGGGGGGGGGGGGGGGGGGGGGGGGGGGGGGGGGGGGGGGGGGGGGGGGGGGGGGGGGGGGGG
>NZ_JBJLSI010000012.1:0-109697 GCF_050871945.1 Kineococcus deserti
CTCGGCGCTGCGCGCCTCGCTCCAGAACGGGTCGCTGAAGCGACCCGGGTTTCCTCGCTGCGCTCGGAAACTGCGCTCGCGCTACGCGCTCCCGCCGCGACTATCGTTGCACCGCAGTAAGTTGCAGCGTCTGAACTTCGTACCCCCTCGCTGCGCTCCGGGGCCCCCGATCACCGACTAACTCTCTCCCGGAGTTTCGCCTCGCTGCGCTCGGGCGAAACTCCTCAGCCCTACCGCTTGAATTTCACGCCGCTGCGCGGCTAGATCAGTACCGCAACCTACGCCCTGAACAAGGCGTGGCTCCCCTACTGAGTGCAGGCGTCAGTGTTTGTCATAGTCGGGGGAGGCTGAACCGTTCTGGGGTCACAGGAGGCGGGGTTTAGGCCACTGATGCTACCAGCTGATCGTCGTTTCCTCCGATGCTGCAACGGGTCTGCTCGAACGTGGCGGGCCGAACGTGCCTGATCGAGGAGTGCCGACGCTCCTGGTTGAACCACCGCACATACTCCGCAGTTTCGACCTCGACGTACTGCCGGCCCCGCCACGAACCGGCGATCTGGTGGATCAACTCGGCCTTGTACAGCCCGATCGTCGACTCCATCAGCGTGTTAGCCAACGCCTCGCCGACCGTTGCGATCGAGCCCGCGTCCGCTTCAGCGGTCTGCACCCAGCTGCGCAGGGTCGCCGGGTTGATGCCGAGCACAGCGCCGACGTGCTGACGGCCCTTCAGCTTCAAGCCGGGTGGTCGACCAGGTACTCGCGGTACAGGCAGACCACCCGGTCACCGGTCTCCTCGTCGAACTCGCGGGGTGCTGCCACGGCTCCAGTCTCCTCTTGTTCGATCAGAGCCTTCGCTACATCCAGGACGGTTCACCCCCGGCTTGGGCCTCCACACTATGGCTGTGCCTGTTGGCCCGATCGATGGGCAACAGTTGCCGGCCACAAGTCGCCGGACTCTAGGGCATGGGATCAAAGGGATGGGACCGACGAAGTCAGGACACGGCCGGCGGTGGGTGCTTGCTCGCAACGCATGACCTGCCGGCCGACGACATTGACGTAAGGGGCGAGGAAGCATCCGATGCCCATCGCGGTGCCTGGATCCTCGCCTGCGTCGGTCAGGAGCATCACCGGCCCGCGAGCGCCGGGGCCGGTGATGAGGTAGTAGCCGGGAGGTGGGTCGCGGGGACGGGGTTGGCGTAGCTGGCTGGCTGGTGCCGGGTCGCCGGGGTGTGATCCGCTGGCGGTGAGCTCGTGCCGCGAGCGCTGGTTGCTGGGCAGGGGCCAACGTCTGGCAGAGAGCTCATCGATGGTGATCGATGAGCCTAGGCGCCACGCCTGTGCCCTCATGGCCTTTGTGCCCTCGCCGGCGGTGTCCTCGAGCCCGACGTTCTCACGGCCCACGTGATGGTGATCGAGTGCTCAGTCGAGTCCAGTCGAGTCCTCAAGAGCGCGTGGCCGGCACCGCCGTGGTGGTGACCGTTCGGCATCGGTGGCCGGTAGGGCTCAGAACTGTGACCGGGCCCGGCACACCGGTGCCATCGGTGCACCCGTGTGGCACGCTGGACCCAGATGACGACGAGCGAACAGGACGACTCTTCAGCCCCATGACGTTGCGGCTCGACGACCCTGCAGCCACCAGGACGTTGCACTTGTTGGGACGTTGCAGCTGCTGGGACGTTGCACCTCCCGGGCTGTAGGTCGCACCACTGAACCGCCATCTGCAGCAGGCAGGAGTGATGACGTGTCCCGGATCAACGCATACCGCGTCGGCACCGTCACCCTGACCTCCTTCGCCACCCATGCCCTCCTGCCCTTGCTGGTCCTGCTGGCCGCGGTGCCGGCTGCCGCACTGTTCGACTACCTCGCCGGCTACCTCGCCGGCGACGCCGCTGAATCGGCTGGCGGTGCTGCTCACCGTCACGATGAGCAGCTGCAAGACCTCCAGCGTCACCTCGCACAGCTGCAGGCCGCACAGCGCAGTGCCGCCACCCTCCCGCCGTGCGCCCCGGTGCCCCCACCGGTCGGTGAGCCCGTTCCCGGCCCCGGGACCGGCTCCCCCATCAGCGGTGGCCACCTGGCCACCCTGGCCCGGCCCCCCGCAGACCCACACCCCAGCAGCTGACACCGCAGCAGCTAGTACTAAAGCTCAGTTGCAGCCCAGCGCTCTCGCGAGCGCCGCAGGGCCTAGACCGACTCACTCGCCGCAGGGCTAGAGCGCGAAGCCCCCTTCAGGTCATCACCGCCGTCTCATCTGCGCACCGCAGCGGCGCACCCCGTCACCCAGTGGCACCCCCACCCCGGGCCCTATGACACACCCGCCCGGGGCCCCTTCGCCCCTTCCATCGGAGACCTTCCATGACCCAGACCCCCGCCTCCGTGAGCGCCGCGCACCTGCACACCAGCAACCCCGATGACGCCGGCGTGGACGTCACCGACCTGGCCCAGGCTCGCCGCAAGACCGAGGGTGACGTGGAGGACCTGGCCACCCGCGCCGCCCGGGCCCGCCAGATCAACGCCCACCGCGCCACCTACGCCGCCGCCGCCGTGCACCGGCACGGCCAAGTCAGCCGCAGCGACGCCGACGGCCTCCCGGAAGCCCTGGTGGAACTGCTGGCCGACCTGCACCACCTGTGCGACAGCTGCGACATCGACCTGGCGCCCCTGTACCAAGCCGCCGTCCTGGTCCACGCCCGCGAAACCCACGCCGCCTAAGCAGCCCCCTCACGTCAGGCCCATCACCTCGAGACCCGCCCGCCCTTGTCCTGTGATGCAGACCCCGCTACCTCTGCTCCTGCTCACCTCCGGCGCCTGCCCAGGCCCCGCGGCCCAGGACCCAATAGGCTCGATTCAGGTCCTCACCCCATACGTAGCACTGCTTGACATTTTCGTGTGATCTTGAGATAATCCTTGACATCACCCCGTAGTGGCCCATAGCCCGCGGGGTTTCGTCATCTCCAGGGTCTTTTTGCAGGACTTCCCGCCCCAGCCGACCACATCCGGATGCGCCCCTACCGCCCACTACCTGGCCACCCAGCGCCTGATCACTCAGCACCTGATCACTCCGCACCTGATCACTTCGCTGTCCGAGCCGGGCGGCAGGATGCAGCCCGTGCCCGCACGCGATCTCCAGCACCCCGCACCCGACCCCAGCGATCTGCCTGCTGACCTGCCGGAGGGCTACGCCGAGCTGCTCGAACAGCTCAAGGCCCGCGTGGCCACCGCCCGCGTGCGCGCCGCCCGCGCCGCCAACACCGAACTGCTCCGGCTGTACTGGTCCATCGGGCACGACATCCTGCAGCGTCAGCACGACGCCGGCTGGGGGGCCAAGGTCATCGCCCGCCTAGCTGATGACCTCCGTGAGGCCTTCCCCGACCAGCGCGGCTTCTCCCGCCGCAACCTGCAGTACATGCGCGCCGCCGCCGCGGCCTGGCCCCAGGAGGCCGACTTTGTGCAACAGGCCGTTGCACAATTGCCCTGGGGCCACCTCACCGTCCTGCTGGGCCGCCTGGATGAGCGCGCCGTCCGCGACTGGTACGCCACCCAGGCCCTGCAGCACGGCTGGTCCCGCGACGTGCTGGCCAACCAGATCGACTCCGGCCTGCACACCCGCATCGGCACCGCCCCCTCCAACTTCACCACCCAGCTGCCCCAGCCCGACTCCGAACTGGCCCAGCAGCTGACCCGCGACCCTTACGTCTTCGACCACCTGGCCATCACCGACCGCGCCAGCGAGCGGGCCATGGAACAAGGTCTGGTCGAGCGCCTGCAGCAGACGCTGACCGCCTTCGGGCACGGCATGGCCTTCGTCGGCCGTCAGGTCCGCTTCACCGTCGGCGACGAAGAGATGATCATCGACCTGCTGCTGTTCCACATCCCGCAGGTCCGCTACATCGTCATCGAACTGAAGATCGGACGCTTCAGCCCCGCCTACACCGGCCAGCTCGGCGCCTACGTCGCCCTCATCGACGACCGCCTGCGCGATGAGGCCATCCACGCCCCCACCGTGGGGATCCTGCTGTGCAAAGACCGCGACGAACAAGTCGTGCGCTACGCCCTGGCCGGCGCCCCGGCCCCCATGGCGGTGGCCACCTACACCTACGACACCCTGCCCCCCGACCAACGCGCCGGACTGCCCGATGCGGCCACTTTGACTGCTGCCATCACCCCCCGACAGGCGGAGTGAGCTGTTATGGCCTTGGGCATCTTCCGTAGCTTCAACAAGGAGAAAAGTCCGCTCTCCTACCATCTGCGTCAGCGCTTCCTGCGCCCAGCCGAGCGCCAGGTCGAACAGATCCCGCTGGAGGAGTTGACGGACCCCGGCGCCTTGGCGCACCGCCTCGCCGAGCAGTACAGGGTTCAGCCCCCAACGTTGCACGGACGTGAGGCCGCGCGCGACGGCGACGACGGTGAGCCTCGCCCCACTGGCACCGCAGCTGTGCGGCTACCCACCACCCGCTTCTACGTCGCCATTCAGGTCACCGGCGAGGTAGAGCTGCTGGAGTGGTGGCCAGACACACTGGGCGCGAACCTGTCCCCGGTCGACCACGGGCTGGGCGAGTGGATTTCCCCCGCCCCTGGCACGCCTTTCGACGCCGCTGAGGCATTGCGCCGCCACCGGGCTTTGCTCGCGCAAGACCTGTGGACCATCGGGCGCCGCAGCGACCCCGGTCCCTTGGCGCTATACACCTTCCTCGATCTGACCGACGACGAGCTCGACGAGCTCGCCACAAACGGGCGGGACCTGAGCGCCGAGGTTGATGAGTCCCTGATGGTGATCAAGCCGATCGTCGAGGCCATCGCCGCGCAGACCCGCGCTTTCTTCGACACTGAGATGCCGCGGCATCTGCAGCAGCTGATCGAGGCCAGACGCCGACACCTGCAGGGCCGACGTCGGGCGGTGCGCAGCTTGATTTGGCCGACGGGCTGGAAGTACGACTCCCCTGCACTGACCGCGCTACCTGGCACACCTACCCCCAGCCCCGAGGCGGGGGCTAACACCCACCCCATGCTCATCCCCCGATCCACGCCCGCGGGGCAATCCGGACCTGATTTCGAGCAACAGTCCAGGGCGGACGAGGCAGCGCATACCTTGATCGATGAGTCCGCCTCGGTTGACGACACCTTGGTCCGCGGTGTCGCGGTTCGCGACGTCGCCCTCGGGCTGCCGGCCCGGTTGGCCGATGCGTCCTTCACTGACCTGCTGCGCACGATCCGGGTGTGGGCCGATGCCGTGCACCGCCACCCCACCGCCTACGTGCGATTGGCAGAAGAACGCATCAGTGACCTGCTGGCCGCCACCCTCAACGCCGCCCTGCCCGGAGCCCAGCGCGAGGTCTACAGCCGCAGCGGCAAGACCGACCTGTACGTGCGCGCCGACGTGCTGGCCACCGGAGCAGCCCCCGCCAAGGTCTTCATCTGCGAGTGCAAGCGCTGGAGCGGGCCCAGCCAAGTTGCCGGCGACCTCGACCAACTGCTGGGCTACCTCGACGGCACCGACACCGCCGCGGTCCTGCTGTACATCGTCGACCGCACCCGTCCCCACCTCGTGCACGAGGCCGCTGCCGCCAAGCTGCGTGAGCGGCCCGAGTACCGCAACGATGAGGAGTCGATCGTGGACGGCTGGCCGTTACTGAACTTGCAAACCCCAACCGGCCGCGTCCGCCTATGTCTGGTCTTCCTCGACCTGCCTGCCACACGCTCCGCCGCAGACCACAAAGCCAGGCGGCAGTAAGTCGCACCTTCACGCATCGGCTACTGGGTGAGCAGATGCAATGCGACGTAGGCGGTTAGTCCGCACGGGTGAACTTTGGCGATCGTCGTGACAAGCGTCGCGCATAACCTCGTGAGGACACGAGGTTATGCGTGACGCCTTGTCCGGGTCTAGAGCCGTTCCGGTGAACCCTGGACCTCGAATTTCCTATGCCGCCATAGTCATCGTGCACGCCACAGCCACGAGGACTCGCCCGTCGAGTCGCACCTCCGAGGAGGCCCTGTTGAGCAACATTCAGTGGACCCACGTTCACTCGTCTCGCATCACGGCCGAGGCCTACGACGCCGTCAAGCAGCGGATTTACGTGCGCTTTCCCGACGGAGTCGAGTACTGGTACGGCAACTGCACGCCGGAGGTCTGGGCGGACTTCACCGCACCCGGGCAATCGCGCGGAAAGTACATCGCCGCCCACCTGGATGAGAGACCCAGGGGACACCTCAATCGTCGATGAACTTCGCCGCCACAGTTCGCGAACGCGCTTCCGCAGTCTCTGTGCAGTGCTGCAGGTCAGTTGCTGCGCAAGGCCCAACGCTGACTGCGGGTCGCCGACCTACGCGCCGCCGCGGGGTACTAGCGATCGAGACGCTCGGTCACGACAGCAGCTACAGCCGCGGCTGGAAGTGCACCGTCGGCGATAGAGACCGGCGACGGTGAGCAACAGTCGCCGTCTGGCGCACCGCGGCCTTCGGGCAGATCCTCCCCGGCGGCCCTCATGCCTTGCTCCCCGACGAGCGCTGCCAAGATCACTCGAGTACGCAGCAAACGCAGCCGACAGAGCGGTCGTGACCGATCCCGTCACGACCTCGCAGTCCTCGCCGCCTTCCAAGGCGGGGAACACTGTCTGGTATGGGCTCGGCGTAAGAACGATGGCACCCTGTTCCACCTGCGCGACGGTCAGGCCACAGCAGTCAGAGCTTGGGCCAAGGAGCATCTGGAATGCTTCATGCCCGAGTGCGCCGACCGCCGGCTGACCACGGTCGCTAGTGGCGAGCTCGGCCTCCGCCGACGGCGCCCCATCACTGGCCGAGCCCGCGGAAGCTTGACTGGTCTGGCGGAGGCCATCGCATCGTCAAGAGCCCCACCGTGAGCCTGAAGCCCTCGCGTCACACCTCGGTGACTGACACCAGAAGTGATGCGTTCATCTGACTGCTCGCGCATGATCAACGTGCCCGCCTAGCCTGACGGTCCGCAGCCACTGAAGGAGTCCCAGCCGTGTCTCAGCCCTCTTACCAACCGCGACTGCTTTCTGATGAGCCCCTCGACGCTGATGCCGCAGCTACCGATCAGCTGGGACGCGGACGCTTGGCAGCACACCTTCAGGTACTCCTCACACGTTTGCGCCGCCAGCGCGCTTCAAGCGTCGTCGGGCTCGTCGGTCCATGGGGATCGGGCAAGACGAGCGTGTTGAACCTGCTGCAACAGCGTCTGCACGCAGGCAACGCGGGTGAGCGCGACGGCTGGATCGTCACATGGTTCACCCCCTGGCTGTATAGCGACGCCGAAACTTTGCAGCGCGGTTTCTTCGCCGAGCTCCGGCAGGCGATGCCAGCGGATACGCGCTGGCGTGAAACCCGCACCCAGCTGGCCAAGGTTGCCAACGCGCTCACTCCGCTAGCTGCCCTGGCCCAGGTCGGCGGCGTCAACGGCGAGAAGCCAGCAGAGATGCTGCGGGACTGGATCGCCGGAGACACCAGCGTCTCCGCTACCCACCGGCAAGCCGCCGACGCGCTGGATCGACTTGATCAGCCCATCCTGGTGATCCTGGACGATCTCGACCGCCTCGAAGCGCCCGAGCTGCTACTGACCATCAAGCTCGTGCGAATGATCGGGCGCCTGCCCAACGTGCATTATCTACTCAGCTACGACGAGCAAACCCTCGTCGACCTGCTCAAACACACGTCCCTCGTCGGCGACAACGACCAACGAGCCCTGGACTACCTCGAAAAACTTGTCCAAGTCCGGGTCGACCTCCCCGCCCTACGTCCCTACCAGCGCACCACCCTGCTCACGACAGCTCTCAACGCTGTCCGCGACGAGCGCTACGCCCCCTTGACCAACGAGCAGGCCCAGCGCCTACGAACTCACCTCCACGAACACGGTCTCTTGCAGCGCCTCGACAGCCCCCGCACGATCAACCGAGTCATGGGACAGATCGACGCCTTCCACGGCCTACTCGACGGAGAGGTCGACTTCGTCGACTATCTCGTCATCACCTGGCTGCGGACCGAGGAACCGCGGGTCTACCGCATGCTGGAGCAATACCGTGACCAACTGTTGGGCCAATCCCACGAGCAACTCACCCGACGGCTAGCTGCCTCCACCCGCGACTGGACCATCGTCCAGCAGCGGTGGCGTCAGCGCATCACCGACGCAGTCGCCGACCCAGCCAACAGCGACTCCATACTGCAACTTCTTACGTCTCTCTTCCCCGTCTTGCAGGCCGAGTTGACAGGCAACCTGCCGAATCCTCAAAGTACCAACTCGATCGCGCAACGGCGCGGTGTGGGCCACCCCTACTACTTCGACCACTACTTCAGCTTCGGAGTGCCCGAGGAAGGGCTAGCCGACACCGTCGTCCGCGACGCACTCACCGCCCTGAGCGGGCACCAAGAAGTCGATGTCATCGAAGGCAACGACAACACCGACGGTCCCGATGACCCCGCCGTAGCGACCGTCCGCGCTGAACTACACGGCGACGTCGAACGAGTCACCTGGAAACTGGAGCACTACCTCACACCCGGGCATCCGGCCACCACAGGGCTGCTCGACCTCGTCGCCCACGAGTTCGGCCGTCTCAACGACGGCGAAGTTGGTTTGCTCTTGAGCCGGCGCAATGTGGTGGAAGGCTTCATCTATCGGCTCCTGGCACGCACCGATCCTTCGGACGTTCTTGCCTTCACTGATCGACAACTGGCCACCGACGACGGGCTCCGATTGATGGGCATCGTGGCCCGCATTGCCCGTCCCAACAATGACCCGATCGACTCCACCGGAGCGCTGCACACTGCACCGCCGTGGAGCGAGGAGGTCACCCGCCGAACCGCCGCCGCCTACGCCGTCCGCCACGAAACGGATCGCACGCACACCTTGGACGTCTTTGACCGAGTCGGTGTAGGCCGTTGGTACTCCTGGTGGTCCCTGGATTCCAGCGCCGCTGCCACCTGGCTGCGAGAGCAGGTGCAGACGGGGCGATGGGACCTGTGGAGTGTCCTGGCCACCTGGATCGGCACCCGACGTATCGTCGGCGCCGACGACGCTCCCGCCCGCGTCGCTGAACTCGACGACCACCTCGTAGAGCAAGTATTTGGTATCGACTGGGTCCTGGAGAAACTTCACAGCAGAATTACTGCGACCACCGCTCCAGCAGTCCACTGGGGCGAGGACCTACCTGACACCCCAACGAACCGCGACCGCGTCGTCCTCACCACCCTTCAGCACTGGGCACACCAGCGCGAGGCCGCGACGCCCTCAACTTCTGCTGCTGATGACGACGCCAGTGCACCATAGCCAGCCGCCGGCTCCGTTCCGACCGGCGATGACCACGTGGCGCACCCGCAACCCAGTTCAGCCGCCCCGTTACCTCCCGGGTGGTGGCGATAGCCGGGCCCGGCGTGGCCGCGGGCCTCACCGGTGCGTCCTGGCTCTGGATCGCCACGACCACCACGGTCCCGGCGCCAGTCAGCGGTCTCCTCGTCATGGCGTCGCCGGTCACCCCGACGACGTTGCGCGGGACGCCTGGGCACGCAACGGGACGGTCGGCTGGTCTGCCCAACCACCGCGGCATCTCCCGCAACGGTAGACCCGCAGGCGCGCTCCCGGCCACCCACCTGCGCGTGACAGCTCGACTGCGTACTGGCCAACACCAACAGGGGCGCGATGCGCCTGCGGTAACGAACCGCTGCACGCACACACGAAGCGCCCTAACCCCGCGATGCAGCGTGGACCCGAGGTGAGCGCGCCTCGCCCCCCAGCGCGCCAACGCCTTGGGCAGTGCGTCAAAGCTGCTTGCGCCACGCCGACACCGAGCCGGAGCGCAGCACCGGACACCGCCGGTCGTAGCGTGGTCCTCCCAGGCTCCTGCCTGACCCGCACCACGCGGACCTCACGCGGACGCCGCGCATCCCCTCCACCCACGTCGCCCCCTATCGCGTTTCGCACAAGGAGCCCTCTGGTGAACAAGACCGAACTCGTCGATGCCCTCGAAACCCGCCTGGGCGGACGCAGGGAGGCCCTGGCCGCCCTGGAGGCGGTCCTGGAGGTCATCACCCTGACCGTGGCCAAGGGCGACAAAGTCACCCTCACCGGCTTCGGCACCTTCGAAAAGCAGACCCGCAACGCCCGCACCGGACGCAACCCCCGCACCGGCGAACCCGTCAAGATCAAGAAGACGTCCATGCCGCGTTTCCGCGCCGGCACCGCCTTCAAGGCCGTCGTCTCCGACACCAAGACCCTGCGTGCCTACCAGGCCGGCATCAAGGAACGCGCCGCCAGTGCCAACGCTGCCGCCAGCAGCAGCACCGCGGCGGCCACCCCCAGGACCGCCGGCACCAAGACCACCACCACCGCGAGGGCAACTGCTGCCAACAAGGCAGCCAAGAAGGCGGGACCCGCCCGCACAACCACGGGTACGGCCACCAAGCCAGCCACCACACCGGCCGCCGCGACGCGCCCCCGCACGATCACCAAACCGGCCGCCACCACAGGGACGGCGACAGGGACGGCGACGGGGACGGCAACCAGGGCCACGAAGAAGGCAGCCTCGGCCACCCCCAGCACAACCCGCGTCACCAACGCAGCGACCCGCGCCACCGCGACGAAGACCTCCGCGGCCAAGAAGGGGACCACCGCCCGGGCGGCGAAGAAAGCCTGACCGGCCAGACATCTAGCCCCGGGCAAGACCTCACCGGCGGGAAGCCCCAGCCAGGCAGAGATAAATGATGGCCCCCGCACCCTCGGGGGGGGTGCGGGGGCCATCAGCTGCCGGCTCGGGGGACCGCAGTGCCAGGCGACACCCAAGTCCGAGCCGAACCGGCGCCACACCTGGACCGCAGCACCGCCGCCAGTGACCTGACCGGCGCCAGCGGCGCGACCCGCTACGTCCCATCCCGGGGACCTCGACTGAGCCCTGAAGCAGGCCAACGGCATATCACCAGCTCACCGGCGGCTCAGCGGCGACTCAGCGGCGGCCGTAGCGGCGGCGGAACTTCTCCACGCGCCCCTCACTGTCCAGCACACGGGCATTCCCGGTCCAGAACGGGTGACTGGCCGAGGAGACATCCACATCGAAGACCGGGTAGTCGTCCCCGTCCTGCATCGTCAACCGCGGCAGACCATCGCGAGCACTCAACGTCGAGCGCGACAAGAACGTCGTGCCGGCGGACTTGTCGCGGAAGGCGACCAGACCGTAGGCGGGGTGGGTGTTCGACTTCATCACAGCCTCCGAACGTGCTCAGTGCGGAACTCGCCTACCTGAGAACCCTTCTCGACCGCATCCTGTTCCCGGCCCACCACCCGCGAGCGCCGGACACCACCCACCCGCGAGCGCGCCGGCACCACCTCGCCTGCGGACGCCCACTCGAGCGCCCGCGACGTACGGCACATGGCGATGTCCGGGTGCAAGCCGAGCACGACGATCACCCGCATAATGACGATGACCGCGTCTTTTGATCTCCCACGCAGTGCCGATGAGCGAACATGCCTGCAGGCGGTCTCAGCCGGCTCATCGACATTGGCCACAGCCCTCGATCACGACCTCGAGCCGCAGCCGCAAGTGGGTGCTCGCGACGCAGGCGCACGACGGCTGGCTCTCAACCCGCGTGCTTGACAGCAGGGCGCGGAGCTAGGTTTTCTTGCATGGCCGAGACACAGCGCGAGCCCGTGCCCAGAGTCGACACCGGCGAGCTCGAGACAGCCCTAGCGTTCTTGGACTTCTCCCGCTCCTGCATGTTGAAGAAGGCCGCGGGGCTTTCCGATGAGCAGCTGCAACGAGTGCTGGTCGACAGCGGCACCTCGATCCTCGGCTTGGTTCGACACCTCACCATGTCGGAGCGCTGGTGGTTCGGCTACCACCTGCTGGGGCTGCACAAGGATCACGAGTGGGATTTCGAGATGACCCTGCCCGTGGGGACTCCCGTGCGGGAGGTGCTTGAGGACTACCGCGCCGCCATCGACGAGAGCAACGCGGCCATCCGGTCGGTGGGTGACCCGACCGCACCGTTGGCGCGGCAGGTCGACGGCGAACGGCTCAGCGTCCGCTGGATGCTTGCGCACATGGGCGCTGAGGTTGCGCGGCACGTCGGGCACGCCGACATCCTGCGCGAGCAGCTCGACGGCACCACCGGCCGCTAGCCCTTCGCTGAGATCGTCCCCGAGCTCACTGATCGGCCGCTCCAGCCTCGATCTCCTGATCGCTGGCGTCAGCGCCAGCGCGCGAAGACGCACGGTCATCTCGTCGTGCGGGACGTCGTCGACGTCCCGGTCCTGGCGAAAGGCGCGCGTCCAGCGGAGATCTCCCCAGCCCCTGCCGTCCTAAGGTGCGGGGATGCTCGAACCCACGGGTAGGCATCACGCGATCACCCAAGCCGGTGACCCGACCAGCAGCCAGGTCAGTGGCCAGGTCAGTGGCCCGGTCATCGCCCTGGTCTGCTCCGCAGGCGGGCTCAAGCCCCTCATCGAGATCCTCGCTCACCTGCCCGGCGATCTGCCCGCCGCCCTCATCGTCATCCAGCACCAAGACCCCCGCAGCCACAACCTGCTGGCCCACGTCCTGCAACCACACACCGACCTGGCCGTACGCCCCGCCGAAGACGAGATGCTGCTGCACCCCGGAGTCGTCCACCTGCCCTCAGGGGGTCAGCACCTGCTCGTCAGCGCCGGGCGGCGCCTGCTGCTCCTGCCCGCCGGCCCCACACCCCCACCCCGCCCCAGCGCCGACCTGCTCCTGACCTCCCTGGCCCTGGCCGTCGGGCCCCAGGCCATCGCCGTGGTCCTGTCCGGAGGCGGCAACGACGGCGCCACCGGAGCCACCGCCATCCACCGCTGCGGCGGACTGGTCATCACCGCCACCGAAGCATCCAGCGCCCAGCCGGACATGCCCCGCGCCACCGCCGAACGCGACCACATCACCGCCCACGTCAGCGACCCCACCGACATCGCCGCCCTCCTGATACGCGCCGTGACCACTGCCCGGCCGGGGTGAGGAGTCGAGGACCCGCGACGGCACCAGCCCCAGCACCTGATGACAAGAAGACGGCAAGGAGGGGGCAAGGAGGGGGCAAGGAGGGGGCAAGGAAGCGAACGATCCGCGGGTCATGGCGCTCTGCGGGCTGGACGCACCGTGAAGGATCAGCGCCTGCTGTCGCACTCCTGCCACCATCACGGCAAAGCAGCCCGAAAGTGGCTCCGGCGGCGCTATGAGTTCCCTGACTGGTCAGGACGCGAGCCGCCTGGGGGGAACCTCATGAAGCAGCAGGACGCCATCGACACCTGGTGGTTCGACGCCGATGAGCCCACCCGGGCTCGAGCGCTGCAACTGGCCCGAACCGACCTGCTGCCAGAAGACATGGTCATCGACTTGATGCTGGCCGGCGCGGCCATGGTCCGCGTCGACACGCCCGCAGGCGTAGGGCACATCATCCCGGAGGTGCTGTGGGACTTCCTCATGGCGGCCCGGCAGATGCGTTCGCGAGACCTCGGCGTCGGCTCGAGCCAGTTCACCGTCCACGGCGGCGACCTCACTGAGGGCTACCTCACGCTCAACGCCAGCTACACGACCTGAGTAGCCCTCGGAGCGATGGAACGCTTCCTCACGGCACGTGCACCGCCATGCCGCGTCGTGGTCACTTCGGCAGCGGGCGGAGCCCGGTTCAGCAGGTCAAGCCCACCACGTCACCGTCGACCTGCGCGAGGTCGAAGAACCACCTTCGGGCCAACGCAAAGTCTCGACCGGCGCCCCGACCAGCCGGTCGGTCCAGCTGACAGTCACCGACGACGGCACCGGCTTCGACCCAGCGGTCCTGCCCCAGCGGCTGCAGCAGGGGCACATCGGCCTGAGCTCTCAAAGCCTGCGGGTGCAGACCGTGGGAGGGCAGGTCGACATCACCACCCCGCCGGGGGGGTGGAACCCGCGTCCAAGTCACCGTTCCCGTGTCTGCCGCCGGCCGGCTGGCCAAATAAGCCGGCACAGCCACCCACCCGTGATCACACCGACTGATGCACCGACTCACGGAGGCACCGCGAGCGCGAGAACACCTGCTGAATCCCGGCCCGCGACATCGGGCGTACGGCCGCTCCTCACTCACCGCCGCGATCACGCCGCGCAGGGATGGTGCTGACAGGTAAGGGGCGCTCAGGGTTGCTGATGATCGTTTCGATCGCCTGCAGAGCGTGACGGAGACCGTCCTCGCCACTCATGGCGTGCGCGATCTGCTGGGCGACGGGCGTGCACGGCAGCGCCTGCTCGATCGCCCGCCGCAGCCGGGCAGTGGTCATCTGGCGCACCGGAACCGGCCGCGCGGCGAGGTGGGCCCGGTGCAGCGTGCGTGCCCAGAACGGCTGGTCGCCGGTAAAGGGCACGACCACCTGCGACACACCGGCAGCGGCGACAGCGTGCACCGTTCCAGCCCCACCGTGGTGGACCGCGACGCTGGCGTGCGGCAGCACTGCCCGGTGAGGCACCGAGGGAACCGCCAGGACATCGTCACCACTGACGTCGTCGGGAAGGTCCAGACCTCCCCACCCCGTGGCCAGCAGCACCCGCAACCCGTGCGCCCGGGCAGCCTCCACCACAGCCCTGGTGCGGGAGCGCGGATCGCCGCTGGCCATGGAACCGAACCCGGCGTACAGGAACGGCCCGCCGGCAACGAACTCGGCGATCTGCTGCGGCAGTCGTTCGGAACCTCCAGGACCAGCCCAGGTGCCGGTCAGCACGACGTGCTCGGGCCAGTCGCCGGGCCGGGGCAGCAGGTGAGGACTGACCGGGATCAACGAGGCGGCCGCAGGGGTGGGGCGTCCTCGCGAGCCGCTGGACGACGGGGACAGCCCGGTCGCGGCGCACGCTGCCTGCACGTCCCGGGCGAACACCCACCCGGCAGCCGAGGCCGCGCGCCAGGTGGCGCGGTTGAACGGGCCCAGGTCGCGGCTGACGAAGCCCGGCAGCGGAAAGGCGCTCGTGGGCGACAGCGACGGCACCGCCTCGACGAGCAGGTGCGGAACTCCCGCTGCTGCCGCCGCATGCGGGGCGGTCAAGACCTTGGGGTGGTGGACCACGACGTCGGGAACGTCCTGCTGCACCACTCGGGCGGCCTCGGTGAACATCCGCCGCATGCCCGGTCGGATGCGTGTCCTGAAAGCCCGCGCGGCGGCGAGCGCCGTACTGCCCCGCTCCTGGATCAACTGGGCGAAGTCGATGCCCAGGGAGGTCGTTTGGAGGCCGGACAGGTCGACGCCGGGGTTGTCGGGAACGGCGAGCGTGACGTCGTGCCCGGCTGCGAGCGCTGCTCTGGCCAGTGCGGCGAAGGGTTCGATGTCGCCGCGGGTGCCGGCGGTCAGGAACAACATCCTCACGGTCTTCTCCTTGAGTCTTGTTCTCGTGCGATGTGCGCGCGGTGCCGACGTCGGTCCAGGTGACGATGGCGCCGACGACAGCTCCAGTCGAGCGGCTTTCCCTGAGGCGGTGCTGAGGCGGTGCCGAGGCGGTGGGTCACGACTCCGGGCGCTGACTCTTCTGCCCGCGCACAGGAAGGGCTGGTCGGGCACCCGATCTGCGCGCCGTGCATGACCTGATCCGCCCGCAGCGTCGCCGAAACGTCCTTCGGGGCCTACCGCCCCCGAAGACCTGTCCGATGGTCCTCAGCGACGACTGCTGGGTGGCGCCGGCAGGCAGGCGGGCGGGGTGGTCGAGGCCTCAGCGAGACCTCAGTGACACCTGAGCGCAGCGCGGTTTGCTCCGGGCACTGCCCCGACCGGGGCGGGTGGAAGGGAGGCGGGACGTGGAGCGCACGAGGGAACGCCCGGGGGAACGCCCGGGGGAACGCCCGGGGGAACGCCCGGGGGAACGCCCGGGGGAACGCCCGGGGGAACGCCCGGGGGAACGCCCGGGGGAACGCCCGGGGGAACGCCCGGGGGAACGCCCGGGGGAACAGGTGCACGTGGTGGTCGGCGCCGCAGGAGCCACCGGACACCGGGTGGTGCGTGAGCTGTTGTCGGCGGGGCACCTCGTGCGGGCGGTGACCCGCGATGGGCGGTCACTGCCGATCCGGGCCCGGGACGCGGGGCGGTTGGAACAGGTGGCCGTCGACGCGGCCGACGGTGTGGAACTGGCTCGGATGTGCCAGGGAGCGCACGCGGTGCACCTGTGCGCGATGCCGCCGCTGCCGTCCTGGCGCCGCGACTTCCCGCCGATGCTGGATGCGGCGCTGGCGGCCGCGAGCCGGGCGGGGGCACGGTTGGTGTTCGCCGACGACACGTGGATGTACGGCAAGGTCGAGGGGCCGATGACCGAGGCCACGCCCTACCGGCCGGTCAGCGCGCACGGGGTGCTGCGGGCCTGGCTGGCCGACCGGTTGCTGGCCGCGGCCGCGCGCGGTGAGGTGTCCGTCAGCATCGTGCGAGCCGGGGAACTGTACGGACCCGGCGTGCGGTCGATGATCGCCGGCAACGTCTTCGGCGCCGCCGCCCGCGGGCGGCGGGTGCACTGGCTGGGCGATCCCGACCTGCCGTTGACGCCGACGTTCGTCGACGACTTCGCCCGCACGCTGGCGGTGGTGGGCGAGCAGGACCTCGAAGCGGCGGGCGTGTGGCACGTGCCGCATCCGGCGCCCACCACCGGCCGGCAGCTGGTCGCCGAAGCGTTCGCCCGCAGTGGGCACCGGCTGCGGTTGTCCCGGCACGGGGCCGGTGAACTGGCCGCAGTCGGGACCGTGTGGCCGCTGGCCCGGGCCGGCGCGGACCTGGTGTACCAGTTCGAGCAGCCGTTCGTCGTCGACGGCTCGGCTGCCGCGGCCCGCTTCGGGCTGGTGCCGACCCCTTACGCCGCAGGTGTTACGGCCACCATGACGGCCTTCGCACACCCTTTGGCCCCGGCACCTGCACCGCGCACCACCCAAACCCTGGAAACTCTCGCCTCTCGAGGAGTTCAACTGTGAGCACGACTGGTACTGCGGTGGACCGCCTTGCCGCCGACCCGTTGCACGACTTGTCCCACCTCGTCCTGGGCCCGGTGTGGCGGCCCGGGGATGCCGAGTACGCCGCCGGGTGCCCAGGATTCAACGTGGCCACCGTGCACCGTCCGGAGGCGATCGTCGCCGCGGCCGACCCCGGTGACGTGGTGGCCACCGTGCGCTGGGCGGTGCGTCACGGGCGGACCCTGGCCGTGCGCGCCACCGGGCACGGAGCGCCGGCCACCGGGCCCGGCACCGTTCTGCTGGACACCCGGGGCCTGGATGCGGTCAGCGTCGATGCGCCCGCCCGTACCGCCACGGTGGGCGCCGGCGCGCGGTGGCAGGCGGTCCTGGACGCCGCCGCTCCTGCCGGGCTGGGGGCCCTGTGCGGGTCGGCGCCCGGTGTGGGGGTCGTGGGGTACACCCTGGGCGGGGGCTTGGGTCCGGTGGCCCGCACGTTCGGGCTGGCCGTCGACCGGGTGCGCTCGATCGACCTGGTGAGCGCGGACGGCCGGTTGCGCCGCATCGATGCGATCTGCGACCCGGACCTGTTTTGGGCGGTGCGCGGCGGTGGGGCCGCCTTCGGCATCGTGACCTCGATGACCTTCGACCTATTGCCGGTCGCCTCGGTGACCGCCGGCGGTGCGTGGTTCAGCGCCCAGGTCGCCCGCACGGTGCTGCAGCGCTGGCGGGAGTGGGCCGCGGCGGTGCCCGGCAGTGTCAGCACCTCGCTCAGCCGGCTGAACCTGCCGCCGGACCCGGCGCTGCCCGAGGCGTTGCGCGGGCAGGCGCTCGTGCACGTGCGGTTCACCCACGTCGGCGAGCAGGATTCGGGGGTGGCGTTGTTCGCCCCGATGCTGCAGGCGGCCACTCCCCTGCTGTCGTGGGTGCAGCAGATCCCGTTCGCGCAGATCGGCCGGGTGCACGCCGACCCGGTGGACCCGCTGCCGGTCGCCGAGCGGGGCTTGTTGCTGACGGAGTTTCCCGCCGCCGCCGTCGACGCCTTCGTCGAGGTGACGTCTGCAGCGGCGGGGTTGCCGTTGCTGGCTGCCGAGTTGCGGTTGCTCGGTGGCGCCGTCGCCGAGGTGGCGGGCGCGCCGGCTTCGGCCGCCGGTGGGCGGTCGGCGGCCTTCAGCCTGCACGTCCTCGCCGTTGCGGTGCCACCGATCGCCGAGGCGGTGCCCGCGGCGCTGCAGACCGTGCTGGACCGGATGGCTCCATGGTCCACGGGCGGCTGCTTGGTGAACTTCTCCGGAGTCCCGTCGCCGGCCGTCGATGCGGCGGTGGCCGCCGGCTACAGCGCGGCGGACTACCAGCGGCTGCTGGATCTGCGGCAGCGTCACGATCCGGGCGGGGTGTTCGCCGCGGCAGCGCGCTGGGCGCCGATGCAGGCAGGAGAGCGCTCGTGCGGGTGATCGTGGTGGGAGGGGGAATCGGCGGGCTGGCTGTGGCCGTGGGGCTGCAGCGCGCCAGCATCGAGGTGGTGCTGTACGAACGGGACGTGGCCGCGCGTGCCACCGGGGCCGCGCTGTCGTTGTTCGGCAACGGGTTCGCCGCGCTGGACAGCCTGGGGGTCGGGGAGCGCGTGCGGCAGCTGGCCGGGCCGATGCCGCTCTTGCGGGCCGGGCAGCGCCGTCCAGACGGCCGGTGGCTGGCCACCACACCGGCGGCGGCGACAGCGCAGATGCGGGTGGTGCTGCGCACCGATCTGCACCGCGCGCTGAGCAGCGTCCTGGCCCCGGGCACCGTGCGCACCGGCAACCGGGTCGTACAGGCCGACCCCGACGGCCAGGTCGTGGTCGTCAACGACTCCCCCGACGGCCCGCGCACACCGCGCTGCGAACGCGCCGACCTCATCGTGGCCGCCGACGGGTTGCACTCCCGCCTGCGCGGTGGATGGCCCGGCGATCCGGGCACCCGCTACGTCGGCTGGTCGGCCTGGCGCGGAATCACCAGCCGCCCGGTCGACCTGCACGAGGCGGCCGGTGAGACGTGGGGACGCGGGCTGCGCTTCGGCCTGGCCCCGCTGGGCGATGGCCGGGTCTACTGGTTCGCCGTCGCCACCGTCGCAGAAGGCCAGCCGCTGCTGCCCGGTACCGACGACCTGAGCGCCCTGCACCGCCGGTTCGCCGGCTGGCACGACCCCATCGGGGAAGTCCTGCGCTGCACCGGGCCCGAAGTGGTGCACCGCACCGCGGTGCGCGAACTGGCCGGCCCGTTGCCCACCTTCGTACGCGGTCGCTGCGTGCTGCTGGGGGATGCCGCCCATGCGATGACCCCGGACCTGGGGCAGGGCGCGAACCAGGCGCTGGAGGACGCCGCGACCTTGTGCGCGTTGCTGACCGGTACCGCCCGGCAACAACCAGGGCGGGAGTCAGGGCGTGGGTTCGATCGGGAGCCCGGGAGGGACCTGGAGGCGGCGCTGGCGCGATACGACCGGTTGCGCAGGCCACGGACGCAAGGAGTGGCCCGTCAGGCCCGGCGGCTGGGACGCCTGGCCCAGGCGCCAGAGCGCTGGCAGGCCGCGGCCCGAGATCTTGCCCTGCAGCTGGTGCCGGCCGGGGTCATCGGCCGGCGAGCGGTGCAGCTGCAGACCTGGCAGCCGCCGCAGGTGCAGCACACGGGTCAACGCCCGGGTCAACACGCGGGTCAGCGGACCGCAGCCAGCGAGGTGGCCAGCAACTCCTCCACCTGAGCCCGGTCCAGCTCCGCGCCCCGGGCGGTCAGCGCCGCCCACCGGTGCGCGGGCACGGCGGCGTGGACGGCGGCGGCCTCCTGCGGGCCGTCGATGGGGTCCATCACCTCAGGGGAGAAACCCCACTGCGCTCCGAGGTGGTGGACCGCGCCCAGCAGGACCCCGGCCGCCTCGGCCTGCCCCGCCCGGGCCAGCACGGCGGCGGCGCTGTGCACCAGCACCAGCCAGGAGGTCCGGTCCCCGTCGGCGCTCAACGGTTCGCGCAGCGAGGCCGCCACCGCGGCCGCGCCCGGCAGGTCACCCTCGTCCACGGCCGCCTTGACCAACGCCCAGGAGGAGGAGATCACCGCCCACCGGTGACCGGCCGCACCGGCCACCTCAACTGCTTCAGCCAGTACCGTCCGGGTCGCAGGGCACCGGTTGCGGCGCATCGCCATGCCCTGCACCATCAACGCCTCGCCCAGAACTGCGGCATCCCCGGCCCGCCGCGCCTGCTGCACCGCGCCGACGGCGTCCACCAGCCCGGCGGCCGGATCCTGAAAGGTCCGAACGTGCCCCGCCCAGGCCTGGGCGCGGGCAGCCAGCGCGGGCTGGCCGGCCGCGGCCGCCAGGCGCTGCGCGGCAGCGAAAGCCTGCGCGCCGGGGGAACCCCCCGCGACCTGCCCGGCGAGGTAGCTGAGCTGTCCCAGACCGAACCACGCCGCCGCGACGTCGTCGGGACGCGGTTGGACCGGTGTGCGCTCGGGAACCTGAGGTAGGCGCAGAGCCCGCCGCAGGTGAGACAGGCCCTCCCCGATCCGGCCGTGGCGGTACCAGGCCCAGGCCAGGCAGCCGGCCAGCTCCTGGGCGTAGGCGTACTCGCCGTCCTGCAGCGCCCCGGTCAGCGCGACCCGGTGTTCAGCAGCCGCGCGGTGCAGCTGCGCCAGCGCGGCCCGCGCCCCCGGCCCGCGGTCCTGCTGCGACCACAGGCGCGCCTGCTCCAGCACCCAGTCGCGGTGCGCGCCGGTGGCCTGGAGCCGTTCACCGGGGCAGAAGGTGGTGGCGGCGAAGGCGCGCAGGGTGCGCAACATGAGGTAGCGCCGTGGGGTGCTGCCCGCCTCGACGCTGAGCAGCGAGCGGCGCACCAGGTCGGCCAACGCGTCCATCGTGACCGCCGTGGGCAGCGCGGCAACCCGCGCCGCCGAGCTCAGGTCGAAGGCCCCGGCGAACACCGAGCACCGCGCGAACGTCCGCGCCGGCACCGGTTCCAGCGCGCCGTGGCTCCACTGCACCACCTCCAGCAGGTCCCTGGCCCGCGGGTCAGCCGCTCGCCGCGGGGCACGCAACGCGGTGAACCGGTCGGCCAGCGCCTCGAAGATTTCAGCCAGGGACAAGACCCTGAAGCGGGAGGCGGCCAGTTCGATGGCCAACGGCAGACCGTCGACCTCGGCGCAGATCCGGCGGACCACCGCCAGGTCGTCGGCGCTGGGCACCCACCGCGGATCGACCGCGGCCGCCCGCTGGACGAACAGGTCGGCGCCATCCTGATCCGGCTCGAGGCCGCTCACCACGACGGCGACCTCGCCGGGCACGTCCAGGACCTCCCGGCTGGTCAGGACCAACCGCAGCGCTGGGCAGCGGCGCAGCAGGTGGGCCGCCAACCGGCCCACCGCGGCCAGGTGACGCTCGCAATCGTCCAGCACCACCACCCGCTCGACTCCCTGCAGCGCAGCCGCGAGCGCCCCGAGGGTGGCCGCGACGGGAACGCCGAGCGCGGTGGCAGTCAGTGCGCACAACAGATCCACGTCCTGCCTTGAGTCCTGGCTTGAGTCCTGGCCCGAGGTCTGACCCGAGTTCTGGCCTGGGTCCTGGTTCCAGCCCAGGTCCTGCTCGCTCGCTGCCTCACCGGCCGCGCCGGGTTCGGGACCGGTTGCTGGAACGATTCCAGGGTCGAGCTGGGGGGCGAGCCACAGGTCGAGTTCGGCGTTGGAATCGGAGTCGAGCTTGGAGTGGGGGTTGCAGTCGAGTTCGGAGTTGAGATTGGATTTGGGGCTGGGGTCGAGTTCGGTGAGGTCGACCCAGGTCACCGGCAGCCGCGAGCTCAGCGCGGTGGCGACCGCCAGTGCCAGCCGCGACTTGCCGACTCCACCGGGTCCGGTCAGGGTGGTGAGTCGTTCCTGACGCACCGTGGTCACGACGGCGTCTACTTCGGCCTGGCGGCCGACCAGTTCGGTGAGGGCACTGGGCAGGATCGGGCTCACCGGCCGGCTGACGTCCACGGGCCGGGTCGAGCGTTGGGTCGTTCCCGCGGGAAGGGAGAGTTCTTGGTTCAGGACGGCTTGCTCGAGTGAGCGCAGCGCCGGTCCGGGATCCAGACCGAGTTCGTCGGCCAGCAGGGTGCGTACGGTGCGCAGCGCGCTCAAGGCCTCGGCTTGGCGGCCACCGGCGCACAAGGCGGTGACCAGCAGTTCCCAGCCCCGTTCCCGCAGTGGGTGCCAAGCGGTGTGCGGGCGCGCGATCTGAACCGCCTGCTCGTACTGTCCGGTGCGCAGCAACGCCTGCACCAGGTCCTCGGTGATGTCGGCTCGCAACTCGGCCAGGCGTTCGCGCTCCAGGACGAAGGTGGGCAGGTCGTCCAGGTCGGCCAGCGCCGGGCCCCGCCACAGGTTGGCGGCGGTGTGCAGCAGCTGGACCGCTTCGGCGGGCCGGTCGGCGGCGGCGGCGGCACGTGCAGCCAGGTCGACGACGCGAGCGGTGTCAAGCTCTCCTGGCTCCAAGTCCAGGACGTAGCCATCACCACGACGTTGCAGCACCTGCGCCGCGCTGCCGGCTGATCGCGTGGGTTCCAGCAGCCGGCGCAACGCCGCGACCTGGTAGTGCAAGGCTCCACGGCTGGGTGCGGCCGAGGCCGCCCACGCCCGACTCAGCAGGTCATCGACGGCGACAGGGTGCGGCGCCGCCAGTGCCAGCACGGCGAGCAAGGCTCGCTGTCGGGCGCCGGGCACCTCCACAGGGCGGTCCTGCAGGTGCACCTGAAACGGTCCGAGCAGATGCACCCTCAGGGTCATGACCGCGGACTCTACATCCGTAGTGTCATGGCGGGAAGACACGCGGAGCGTGTTCTACGGTGCCTGACGTGAGGACCGCTCCCGCCCCCGACGGCCGCCGCGCAGCCATCGCCGATGCAGCCATCGAAATCATCGCCCGGCAAGGGCTGCGGGCGTTGACCCACCGGGCGGTCGACCGCAAGCTCGGCCTGCCCGACGGCTCGACGTCCTACTACACCCGCACCCGCCGTGACCTGCTGGATCTCATCGTGCGCCGCCTGGCCGGACGAACCCGTGACGAGCTACCCCCCACCTCCGACCCCATCCCGGCGAACGCCACCACCCTGACGAACATCACTGCACCGGCGACCGTCACCGCGGAGCAGGCCGTGCAAGCGCTGCTGCAGTTCCTGCAACAACTCAGCCTGCGCCCCGACGACCACCTGGCCCGCTTCGCCCTGGCCATCGACCTGGTCAACGATCCCGAACTGCACCCGTTGATCACCCACCACTCCC
The DNA here is from genome assembly GCF_050871945.1 of Kineococcus deserti. Lineage (NCBI taxonomy): Bacteria > Bacillati > Actinomycetota > Actinomycetes > Kineosporiales > Kineosporiaceae > Kineococcus > Kineococcus deserti. Next base: position 23,167 of record NZ_JBJLSI010000012.1, read on the forward strand.
CGGTTCGACAGCAGGCGCTGGCCGCGGCGCGAAGTCTGCTCACCCAACTCGGCGCACGCGATCCAGCCGGCTGCGCTCCCGCGCTGGTCGCCGTGGTCGACGGCCTGCTGTTCGACCACCTCATCGGCAGTGGGTCTTCGGACACCGCCTGGCGCACAGCACAGACCACGCTCACCGCCTTTGTCGCCGGACTTTCCCGCATCAACTGAGCTCGGCGGCTGCTGCCATCAGGCACCAACGATCCCGGCCGTTGCGATCGACGACCCATGCACCGCCGGACCATCGATCGACCCCGGACGCAAGCGACCGTCCCCAGCAGTGTCGCGCGAAACAGGGTGCGCACTCATCGACCCGACTTCGGCAACTGACCATTCCTAACGGCTGAGGTACTCGCCCACCGTCGCGCCACACCAGGCCACGACTACCCCTTATGCACCTGCTGTGGCAGGCTCGAGCGCGAGCGCCGCCATGGCGCCGACCTCGCGCGGACCGATGACGCTCCGCACAGCAGCACGCAGCAGCAGCAGCAGCAGCAGTGAGCAGGATCGGTCAGCATCACCAGCCCGCACCGGCCCTCCGCGCCGGCGGGCCCAGCCTCAGCATCCCCGAAGGAGACGGCGACAGTGCCCCGCATCAATACCCGCCGCGCCCTGACCGTCGGCCTGACCTCCCTGGCCTCCCTCACACTCCTGCCGCTACTGGCCGAGGCGCGCCCTACCGAGCGCACCATCCTGCTGATCGCCGCGATTCCCGCGGCCACGCTGTTCGGCTACCTCGCCGGCTATGCCGCCGCCCCCACCGGAGGCGACCTGACCGGCCACCAGGCGCCCGCCACCGCGCGCAGCCAGCCCCTCGCCACCGGCACCCGACCCACCCCGCCACGCCCACCCCGCAGCGTGGGATCGCTCCAGGACGCCGGTACGCCACCACCGCTGCGGCTTATCCACGGCGCCGTGCGCGACCGACCCGGCACCCGCGCCGGCTGACCTGGACGCAGGCAGGCAACACCTGCAGGCGCCCGTCACCGTTCTTGATCACCCCGCGAGGGGGCGACAAGCCACCGCTACCAGCATGACTGGGTTCGGCTACAGCTCGCAGGATGCATGAGGGTCGTCACCGCCGACGGGGACGCCGGTGATCCCTGCCTGCTGCCGATGAGGTGGTCTGCGGCGTCGACGTTAGTGAGAGCAACCACCACAGCTGGGCGCTCAAGCTTGAGGGGCACCGCCGGTAGGACAAGGCGGTGATGAACAAGGAGCCTGATCGACGGGCCGTCCTCCAACTGCCGACCTACGGCACGGTTCTCATCGTCACCGACCAGCTCCTGCTTTCGAGCACATGGCCCCTTGAAGCGCCGCGGAAGAAAGCTCCTGCTGCGCAACGGCCTTGTTGCCCAGGCGGTAGCGGTTACAGCAGGGGCGGGCCTTCCTGTGGAAGGCCCGCCCCTGAACGATGGTTCCCGCATGACCGGTTGCGGTCGGTGAGTCAGTCCCGGGTGAGGAGCTCGGCGAAGGCGACGGCGGTGGCCTCAGGGATGGTGGTGGTGCCGCCGAAGACGACCGCGGTGTCCAGCGGGCTGGTGGCCTTCAGGCCGGTGACGGCCTGGGAGGCGGCGGGGCTGAGCTGGCCAGGGGTGGTCAGCGCAGCGGACCGGTCAGCAGCCCCATGGCGGTGGAGCCGACCAGTCGGGTACTACGACTGGGCCTCCAGGGCTCAGGTGAGCGAGGCCAGCATCGCCAGAGCCTCAGCAGAGGGCGTGCCCGGCTCGGCGTGGTACATCACGACCACCAGGGAAGCAGTACCGATGACGGCGAACTTCTCCCGGTGCAGCACCAGCTCCCCCACGACGGGGTGGTGCACGATGCCGGTGGGCGACCCGCTGGCCTTGACGTCGTGGCGGGCCCACAGCTGACCGAAGCGTTCGCTCTTCAGCGACAGCTCCCCCACAAGGGCCTGGAACCGCGCATCGTCCTGCTCGGCGCCGATGTCGGCGCGCAGCTGCGCCACGACGCTGGCGGTGTTCTGCGACCAGTCCGGGTGGTAACTGCGCGCCTCGGGATCGGTGAACAAGGACACCAGCCGGTTGGCGCCGACCACCAGACTCGGCTCCAGCGCGGTCGCGAGTCGGTTGGCCGCCAGCACATCGCGGTAGCGGTCCATCACGAACGCAGGCACGTTGACGGCCTCCAGCAGCTTCTGCACCCCCTCGGGCACCCGCTCGGGACGGTGCTGGGTGGAGCCGGCGCGACGGCGAGGCCGGATGCGGGAGAGCTCCAGGGCGTGGGCGGTGGCTTCGGCGTCCAGCTGCAGCGCCCGGGCCAGGGCGTCGACGACCTGCTCGGAAGGGTGCTGGTCGCGGCCCTGCTCCAACCGCAGGTAGTACTCGTTGCTGATGCCGGCCAGCAGCGCAACCTCCTCGCGCCGCAGCCCGCGGACCCGCCGTCGGCTGCCGGCGGGCAACCCGACGTCCTCAGGCCGCACCAGCTCGCGGCGAGCGCGCAAGAAGTCGGCCAACGGCGTGCGTGATTCCACGGCTGCGACGCTAGCGGAGGCCACCGGCGCCGCGCGGGTCCAGCGTGGGCCCCGTGTGCGCTCAGCCTGTCCCCGCCACTACCAGTGTCCGCAGGGTCTTCTCCGTCTCCCGGCACCAGCTGAGCATCGTCGGCAGCACCGGCCGCGACACCCTGGCCGCCGGGCAGTCCACGCAGTCCACGCAGTCCCGAGAGGTAGAACGACAATGGCTCAGCGCACCTGGTTCATCACCGGCTCCAGCAGCGGCTTCGGCCGCCTGATGACCGAGCAGCTCCTGCAGCGCGGGGACCGCGTGGCTGCCACCGCCCGCGACACCGCCTCCCTGGACGATCTGGCAGAACGGTACGGGCAGCAGATCTGGACCGCCCAGCTCGACGTCACCGACACCGCCCAGATCCGCGAGGTCGTCGCCAAGGCCTTCGCCGAGCTCGAGACGATCGACGTCATCGTCAACAACGCCGGTTACGGCCTGTTCGGCGCGGCCGAGGAACTGACCGACGAACTCATCGAGCACCAGATCGCCACCAACCTCGTCGGCCCCATCCAGGTTCTGCGGTCCGCCGTCCCCCACCTGCGGGCCCAAAGCGGGGGGCGCATCATCCAGCTCTCCACCTACGGCGGGCTGGCCACCAACCCCGGTGCCTCGCTCTACCACGCCAGCAAGTGGGGCGTGGAGGGCTTCATGGAAGCCAACGCCAAGGACCTGGCGCCGTTCGGCATCGGCGTGACCATCGTCGAGCCCGGCAGCGCCGCCACCGGCTTCCGCACCGGCGGCTCGCGCCTGCCGCAGCCGCTGGCCGCCTACGACGGCACCCCGGCGGCGATGAGCCGCGGCATCCAGAACCCGGCCCTGCCCTCGGTCAGCGACCCGGCCAAGGTCGCCGCCGCCATCATCGCCAGCGTCGAGACGACGCCGGCTCCGCTGCGTCTGGTCACCGGCAGCGACTCCTTCACCATCATCCGCACCGCGCTGCGCGAGCGGCTGGCCGACATCGAAGCCCAAGAGACCAGCGCCGCCGCCACCGACCTGACCCAGCCGACCCAGCCGACCCAGCCGACCCAGCCGACCCAGGCCGCCTGAGCAGGCCTGTGCACCCACCACTGCGCCCACCACTGCGCTCACTACCGGGCCCACTGGCGGCACCGCCGCCCTCAGATACGTAGACACAGTCGGTGGCCGGCTGAGGGTGGCTTCGCAGTCGAGGGTGCCTTCAGCAAGCGTGCGCCAGCTGAGTCAGATGCCGCTGTGGTAGTCAGGAGCTCACCGAGGGTAGCCCTGCGGGCATCTGTCGTTCGCCAGTCGCCGATGAAGCTCACCTCGAGGACCTTCTCCTGGCAAAGCACAGTCATCTGTCCGAAGCGCTGCGCAGACCCGGCTCCCTAGGTTGCAGGGCAGGACGTCCGGCGGAGCCTCGCGCTCTCGCCGGCGTCACCCATCACCGCATCCGAGGAGCCACCCGTGCCTGAGATCGAAGTCGTCCTCGAACCCGCCGCCCAGGCGTTCGTGGAGGCCAACTCCACACCGCCGTTCCTGTTTCAGCTCACCCCGCAGCAGGGCCGCGAGATCGCCCACACCCTGCAGTCCGACTACCCCGGCCTGCTGCCGGTGGACCAGGAGGACCTCGCAGTCGAAGGCGGCCCGACCGGTTCGGTGCCGATCCGCATCACCCGCCCGCACGGTGCGACGGGGCCGCTGCCGGTGATCATCTACACCCACGGGCTCGGCTGGGTCTACGGGGGCAAGGACACCCACGACCGGCTGGTGCGTGAGATCGCCGTCGGCACCGGCGCGGCCGTCGTGTTCACCGACTACGCCCTGTCCCCCGAGGCGAAGTACCCGGTGGCGATCGAGCAGATCTTCGCCGTCGCCCAGTGGGTCGCGAAGTTCGGCGCCGAGCACGGCCTGGACACCACCCGGATCGCCGCCGCCGGCGACTCCGTCGGCGGGAACATGACTGCGGTCCTGGCGCTCATGGCCAAGGAACGCGGCGGGGTTCCCTTGCTGGCTCAGGTGATGTTCTACCCGGTCACCGACGCCACGTTCGACACCCCGAGTTCGCACGAGTTCGCCACCGGGTACTTCCTGTACCGCGAGGGCATGCAGTGGTTCTGGGACCAGTACACCACCGACCCGGCTCAGCGGGCCGAACCGTACGCCTCGCCGCTGAAGGCCACGCTCGAGCAGCTCACCGGTCTACCCCCGGCGCTGGTCATCGTCGGTCAGGCCGACGTCCTGCGCGATGAGGGGGAGGCGTACGCGAACAAGCTGCGCCAGGCCGGCGTGCCGGTGACCGCCGTGCGCTACCAGGGGATCATCCACGACTTCGTCGGGCTGAACCCGCTGCGGGCCACGAACGCCGCCGAAGGCGCCATCAACCAGGCCGTCGACTTCCTCAAGAAGGCACTGTCGGCCTGACCCCGCACCCCGGCCCGGGCGCGTCGGGGGGAGCGCCCGGGCCGTATTCCCCTCCCCCGCGAGGAGTTCGCATGTCCACCACGAGCCAGGAACGCCCGTCGGTCTCCGCGATCGCCGGAGACCAACCGTCGACTCGGATCCGCTTGACGCCCAACCTCTTCGGTACCTCCTTCGGCCTGAGCGGCCTGGCCGCGGCGTGGACCGCGGCCGGTGACACGCTGGGTTTGCCGGGCTGGCCCGCCGGAGTGCTGTGGGCGGTTGCGGCCGCCGTTCACGTCGTCGTCCTGGTCGCCTACCTCACCGATGCACTCATCCATCGGCGGTTGCGCGCCGACGTCGACGATCCAACGCTCGGTCCGTTCACCGCGCTCGGAGCGATCCCGTTGCTGCTGCTGGGTGCTGAACTGGCCCGCCATTCCCGCGGGGTCGGCGAGGTCGTGGTGGTGGTGGGTGCGGTCGCGACATTGCTGCTCGGCGCCTGGCTGACGGGCGGTTGGATTCTGCGCCCGCACGACCTGGAACGCTGGCACCCGGGGTACTTCCTGCCCAGCGTCGCCGGCGGACTGGTGGCCGCGAACGCCACCGCCAGGCTGGGCTGGGACACCATCGCTGTGGTGCTGTTCGGGTACGGCGCGGTGTCCTGGCTGGTGCTGGGCTCGATCCTGTTGGTGAGGCTGTTCACCCGCCCGGCGCTGCCGGCGGCGCTGCTGCCCACCATGGCCATCGAGGTGGCCCCACCGGTCGTGGCTAGCAACGCCTGGTTCGCCATCAACGGTGGCCGCAGCGACCTGGTGGTGCTGCTGCTGGCCGGTTACGGGGTGTTCATGGCGCTGGTGCAGCTGCGGTTGCTGCCGTTGTACGCCAAGTCGACGTTCGGGCCGGGTTTCTGGTCCTTCAGCTTCTCCTACGCCGCACTGGCCAGCACTGTGCTGACCTGGCTGCGCATCCAGTCCCCCACCGGGGCGCAGTTCTGGACCGTCGTCGTCCTGGCCGCCCTCACCCTGGGCTACGCCCTACTCGTGGCGCGGACCGCGGTGGCGCTGGTGCGGGGTCGCTACCTGGTCCGCGTCCCCGTTGCACAGCCCGGATCTCCCGCCTGATCGTGCCGACCCTGCGAGCCTTGGAGCACCTTGTCGCTGTCCTGGACTATGGGTCTTTGACCGAGGCCGCGCGGCGGCTGCACACGACGCAGTCGGCGCTGTCGCACCAGCTGGCCGCCCTGGAACGCGAGATCGGCACCCCGTTGCTGCACCGGTTGCCGCGCGGGGTGCGGCCCACCGCCGCCGGACGCGCGGTGGAGGCCGAGGCCCGGGCTGCGCTGGCGGCCGCAGCAGCGGTGACCCGGCTGGGCCGGGCGGTGGCTGCCGGCGCGGGCGGGCGGCTGCGGATCGCCTGTGTCGAGACGATGACCGCCGCCCTGCTGGCCCCCGCGCTGACGGTCTGGCGGCGGACTCGACCCGACGTGGACATCGACCTGGCGGAGTTCTCCAGCGCCGATGCCCTGGCCGAGCACCTGGCGGCCGGGCGGGCCGACTTCGGGCTGGCGCCCCGGCCGAGCCGGTGGGCGGGCCGGGTGCTGCTGGCCGGGCGGGAGGAGGTCGTCGCGGTCGTTCCCGTTGGGCACCCGCTGAGGGTCCCGGGCACGTTGCGGACTCCCGCCGACCTGATGGGGCACCCCGTGGTCGGGTTCAGCACCGGTAACGGGCTGGCGTCCTGGCTGGATGACCTCGCCGACGCGGCAGGTGTACGACTGGACATCGCGGTGCGCACGCGCAGCGCGGTCACGGCGGCGCGCCTGGCCGAGGCCGGCCTGGGTATCGCTCTGGTACCGCTGAGCGCTTTGGACGACGGCTCCCTGGCAGCCGCCGTGTCCTTCGATCCTGTCCTGGCGCGCGAGGTGGTGGTCCTGCTGCCGGGTGAGGCCGACGCCCTGGCCCAGGACCTGGCCCACACCCTCGTCCGCGCCGGCGTGCCGTCCCGCAAGGCTGTTTCGCAAGCTGTCTCGAGGGCCGTCCCGGAGGGCACGGACGCTCCCCGGTGTGAGCAGCTTGCACACCAGGCATCCGAAACCGTCATCGCTGCAGCGGATGACCCGGACTTCTCCAGGAGTTGGGAGCAGACGTGAACACCGCCAACACCGTGGACACTGTGAACACCACGACACCTCTGGATGGCTCCACCGTCCTGGTCGTCGGCACCGGCGGCATCGCCGTGGCCACGGCCCGGCTGGCCGCCGAGTCCGGCGCGGACGTCGTCCTGGCCGGCCGCAACCCCGACAAGACGGGCCGGGCCGCGGCCGCAGCCGGTGCCCGCAGTGAACGGGTCGACCTGTCTGAGCAGGACTCGATCACCGGTCTGGCCGGTCGGCTCGGCGCGGTCGACCACGTGGTCAACCTCGCCGCCGCTCCCGCCAACGGCCCGCTGGCCGGTCTGGACCACCGGGCGCTCGTGCGAGCCTTCGACGCCAAGGTCTTCGGGCCGGTGCTGCTGGCCGGCGCGCTGGACATCACCACGTCGCTGACCCTGTTCTCCGGGTTCATCGCCTGGCGACCTGCGGCCGAGCGGGTCACGATGGCCACCGCCAACGGGGCCGTCGCCTTCCTGGCGCAGTCGCTGGCCGTGGAGCTGGCCCCGATCCGGGTCAACGCAGTCTCCCCCGGGGTCGTCGACTCCGGTTCCTGGGACGGCCTGGGAGAGGCGAAAGCACAGTTCCTGCAAGCCACCGCCGAACGCAACCCCGCCCGGCGCACCGGCACCCCCGGCGACCTCGCGCAGGCCGCGCTGTTCGCCATGACCAACCCGTTCCTCACCGCCACGACCCTGCACATCGACGGTGGTGGGCGCTTCGCCTGACGAACCCGCCCGATCACCCGAAGCCCCAAGCTTGAGAAGGAGAACCCGTGAACACCGTGTCCGCCGTCGCCGCCCTGGACGGCCGCCCCATCAGCGATCCCGCCGCTCTGGTCGACGTCGAAGTGCCCGTCCCCGAACTGCGACCGCGCGATGTCCTGATCGACGTCCAGGCTGTCTCGGTGAACCCCGTGGACGTCAAGGTCCGCGCCGGGCTGGACCGGCAGGACACCCCCAAGGTGCTCGGCTGGGACGCGGCCGGGGTGGTCGAGGCCGTCGGCCCCGCCGTGCAAGGCCTGTCCGTCGGGGACGAGGTCTGGTACGCCGGCGACCTCACCCGGCAGGGGTCGAACACCCGATTGCAGGCCGTCGACGAACGCCTCGTCTCCCGCAAACCCACCAGCCTCAGCTTCGCCGAGGCCGCCGCCCTGCCGCTGACGACCATCACGGCGTGGGAAGCCTTGTTCGACCGGCTGGGCCTGGAGGAGACCTCGCAGGGGACCCTGGCCGTGCTGGCCGGCGCCGGGGGCGTCGGATCGATCATGATCCAGCTGGCCAAGGTCCGCACACAGTTGCGTGTCCTCGGCAGCGCCGGCAAGGCGCAGTCGCGGGAGTGGGTGGAATCGATGGGTGCCGACGCCGTCATCGACCACCACGACCTCCTGGCCTCGGTGCGCGCGGCCGCCCCGGACGGCGTGGAGTACCTGTTCAGCCCGAACACGCAGGGCAACGTCGAGGCGTTCGCCCAGGTCGTCAGGCCCTTCGGCGCGATCGTCGGCATCGACGACCCCTCAGCGCTGGACCTCATGCCGCTGAAGAGCCGCAGCATCGCCTGGCACTGGGAGTTCATGTTCACCCGCTCGATGTTCCAGACCCCGGACATGGCCGAACAGGGGAACCTGCTGCGCCGGACCGCGGACCTCGTCGACGCGGGCCGGCTGCGGACGACGCTGAACACCACCATCGACGACTTCACCGCGGCCGGGCTGCGCGAGGCGCACCGCCTCGTCGAAAGCGGCCGCACGGTGGGCAAGGTCGTCGTCACCCGGTAAGCACTACCCCTGCATCACGATCCGGCCGTACCGAACCGAGGAGAAACCCGTGAGCACCACCGTCGTCGCCGAGATCCGCCCCGCCACCGGGCACAGCCAGGAGGTGGAACAGGCGCTGCGGGCCGCCGTCGCGCGGGTCCGGGCCGAGGATGCCGGCTGCGAGCGCTATGAGTTGAATCTCGACGCCGCCAGCGGTTCGTACGTCATGGTCGAGCAGTGGGCCGACGAGGAGGCGCTCGCCGCGCACGCCGCCGGACCCGCCTTCGCGGCCCTGACCGCGGCGCTGGACGGTCTGCTGGCCGCACCGATCGCGGTGCGGCCACTGGTCCTGCTGGTGTGAGCCGGAGATCGGGCGGTCACTGCACGCCCAGCCGCTCCAGAGCGGCGCGCACCTGACCGCGGCTGGTGACGCCCAGCTTGGGGAAGGTGCGGTGCAGGTGGGTGCCGACCGTACGGTGCGACAGGTATAGCTGGTCGGCGATCTCCTTGTTGCTCAGGCCGGCCGCGACCAGCCGCGCGACCTGCAGCTCCTGAGCGGTCAGCGTCGTGCCCGGGGTTGCGCCGGCGGGCGCGCGGCGGCCGGTGACGTTTCCGCCCGCGGCCCGCAGTTCCACCGCGGCCCGCTCGGCCAGCCCACCCGCCCCGGCGCGGTCCAGTTCGTGCAGGGCCTGGGCCAGTTCCGCGCGTGCCTCGACGATCCGGCGCGCGCGCCGCAACCACTGCCCGTGCAGCAGCCGGGTGCGGGCGACTTCGAGGGGAACGGCCGGGTCCACCGCCAGGGCGGCCCGGAAGTGCTCGCCCGCCTGCGCGCTGTCGGCCAGCAGGGCGTGGGCGCGGTGCACCAGGTGGGTCAGGTGGGCCGCGCCCAGGACGTCGCTGACGCGCGCGACCTCCCCGACGGTGGCGTTGACCCCGGCATCGTCGGCGCGCCCGGCCGCCGCGGCGGCCTCGGCGAGGTCGGCGACGGCCCACTGGGCGTACACCGGGTGCTCGGCGACCTGGAGCAGGGCCGGCAGGGCGTCGGCTGGGCGGCCCTGGGCGAGGGCGAGCGAGCCGGCGGCCCAGGCCAGGCCGGCGACGACCTGCGGCACGTGGTCGCTGGTCGTGGCCGTGCGCGCCCGGCTCAGGGCTTCGGCCGCCTCCGCCGTCCGGCCCAGCAGCACCAGGGCCCGCGCCTCGGCCGCTGCGGCCGAGGCGGCGACCATGGGCAGCGACAGGTCGGTTCCGGTGCGGTAGCCGGCCTCGGCGTCGGCCAGGGCGCCGGGCAGGGCGCCGGTGACCACGCGCACGGAGGCCCGGCCGTTGAGGGCCTGGCACTCATCAGTCGGGGAGCCGATGCGGTGAAAGCTGTCCGCGGCTGAGGTCCACGCCGCCGCCGCGGTGCCCAGGTCCTGCAGGTGCTCGGCGGCCTGCGCCAGCCCGAGCACCATGTAGGGGTTGGCGAACGGCTCGTCGGTGAACAGCTGCAGCAGCCCGGGCAGGGCCGCGCGGGTACCGGCGTGACCGAGGGGGTCGATGACGGCCAGCGCCACCTGCTGGACGGGGTGCGGGCCACCGGCGTCCACCGCGGCCAGCGCATCGCGCACCGTGGCCCGCGCCGAGGCCGACCCCGCCTGGTTGACCAGGTGGTACACCGCGCCGGTGAGGGTGGTGATCCGTTCGGTCGGGTGGTCGCGCCCGGAAGGGCCGGCCAGTTCGCCGGCCACGGCCAGGACCTCCTCGACGATGTCCTGCCGGTGGCCGGAGGCCACACCGAGCATCGAGCGCAGGTAGGCGATCTCGTAGCGCTGGGACGGCTCACGGGTCAGCGCCGCTGCAGCGTCCAGGGCCGTGCTGGCCTGGTCTACAGCACCCGCCTGCCGGGCGTACTGGGCCGCCTCAAGCAACCGGACGGTCCGTCGTTGCGGGTCCGGGGACAGGTCGGCGGCTCGTCGGACGACGACGGCGGCCTCCCCTCGCGCGCCCCGGGCGGCCGTGCGCTGCCCTACCGCGGTGAGCGCGGTGGCCACGTCCTCATCCGGTCCCAAGGTGGCGGCGGCGCGATGCCAAAGCGCCCGGTCGGGATCGCGGACACTGACCGCCAGGGCCCGGTGGGCCGCCAGCCGTCCGGCCGAGGACGCCGCCCCGTACACCGCCGAGCGCAGCAGCGGATGCCGGAACCGGAGCCGTCCCTCGCTCAGGCTGACCAGGCCGGTGCGCTCGGCCGGATCGAGGTCTTGCGGCGCCAGCTGCAGTTCGGCGGCGGCGGCCAGCAGTTCGGGAAAGGCGACGTCCTCCCCGGCCGCGGCCAGCAGCAGCAGCTCTCGCGTCGGTTCGGGCAGCGCGGTCACCGCTCCCAGGAACGCCGACTCCAGCCGCCGGGTCGTCGGCAGCGGCACCGTCCCGGTCGTCCCGGGGCGGTCGGCCAGCGCCCGGGTGAACTCCTGCAGCGCCAGGGGGTTGCCGGAGGCCTCGGCCAGGACGCGGTGCCGCTCCTGGCGCGGCAGCCGGACGTCGAGTGCGTCCAGCAGCCGTTCGCAGTCGGCAGCCGACAACGGCGCGAGGGGCACTGGCTCGGCCACCGCCCGGATCGTCTGCACCGCTGTGGCGGCGGTCGTGGCCGGGGAGCCGGTCCGCAGGCCTGCGACCAGCAGCAGCCGGGCGCCGGTGAGGCGGCCGGCGACGAAGGCGACCACCTCCGCGCTCGAGGCGTCCAGCCACTGCAGGTCCTCCACCACCAGCAGCAGGGGCTGCTGGGCGGCGACCTCCTCCAGCAGCCCCAGGGTGGCCAGGCCCGTGAGCAGCCGGTCAGGCGCGGGCCCCTCGTCCAGCCCCAGGGCGGTCAGCAGCGCCGAGCGCTGCCGGGGCGGCAGGGCGACAGCGCCACCCAGGACCGGGTGCAGCAGTTCGTGCAGCCCGGCGAAACCCGCCGGCACCTCCACCTCCAGGCCCTGGCACCTCAGGACGCCGAATCCCGCCGCACGGGCGATGCGCTCGACCTCCTGCAGGAGTGTGGTCTTGCCGATGCCCGCCTCTCCCTCCACGACGACGGCGCGGCCGGGGCTCTCGGGGACCGCCACGGCGGTGAGCAGGCTTTCGACGCGGGCCCGTTCGGGCAGGCGTCCGATCATCAAAACGTTCCTCCGTCCACCGTGCGGTGGACGGCACAGTACGTCGGACTGGTCTCCGGAACCGGCGGATCCGCGCAGGCCATTGGCCGAGCGGGTGGGCCCGTGTACCGTCCAGCGGGTGATCACCGCCGCCCGAATCGTTGCCCCGCAGCAGATTTCGCTCACCGAGCAGGACGACCATCGACCGGCTCCCGACGGGGTGGTCGTCGATGTTGCCTCCTGCGGGATCTGCGCCACCGACGTCCACGCCTGGGTCGCGGGGCCGGGCCCGCTGCCGTCGGCCGTCTTCGGCCACGAGTGGACCGGGACGGTGTCGGCGGTGGGCGGCGAGGTGGAGGGGGTCCGCGTCGGGCAGCGCGTCGCGGCCGCCGTCGGGCTCCCCTGCGGCCGGTGTGCGCAGTGCCGGGCGGGATTCGCCGATCACTGCGACCTGGTGTTCGCCGAGGCGAACGGCGTCGGCCCGCAGGCAGGCACCCACGGGGGTTTCGCCACCCAGCTGCGCGTGCCGGCGCGACGCGTCCTGGCCATTCCCGACGACCTGCCCGATGAGGCCGCGGCCCTGCTGGAACCCACGGCCGTCACGTTCCACGCCGTGCGCCGGACCGCCCCGGCCCCCGGGGCCGTCGTCGTGGTGCAGGGCGCGGGCCCCATCGGCCTGCTCACGGCCGCGCACGCCCGGGCGACCGGCGCCGGGCGGGTCCTGCTCGCCGATCCCGTCGCCGCCCGCCGCGACTTGGCCCGTGCCGTGGGGTTCGCCGACGTCGCCGACCCGGCTGGCCTGCCGGAGCTGGTGGAGCAGGCCAGCGGTGGGCTGGGGGCCGACGTGCTGTTCGAGTGCACCGGCGTGGCCGACCTGCTGCACCCCTCGACCACGCTGGTGCGCCGGGGCGGGACCCTGTCGCTGCTGGGGTACACCTCCCGGCCCTCGCAGGTGGTCTACGGCGAGTGGCAGTTCCGCGAGCTGCGGGTGGTGTCCTCGCTGGTCTACGGGCACGCCGACGTGCTGGGAGCCTTGCAGGCCCTGCGCTCCGGCGTCGTCCGCGCCGACCTGCTGCACACCGGGACGGTGTCCCTGACCGACCTGCAGGAGACGCTGGAGGTGCTGCGGGCCGGCGGGTCCGGGCACGTGAAGGTGCTGGTGGACCCGCGACGCTGAGCGTCAGCCGTCAGCCGTCAGCCGTCAGCCGTCAGCCGTCAGCCGTCAGCCGTCAGCCGACGACCGCGACGCCGGCGGCGGAGGGCGCGGACGGCGCCGGCATTGAGGTCGACGCCGGCACCGCGCACAGCAGGGCGGCCAGGATGGTGACGTCGTCCTCATCGACCACCCCCGAGACGCGCTCGAGGAGACGGTCGACCAGACCTTCTGGCGTCGTGGCGGGCAGGTCCTGCACCTCGCTGCGTAACGTCTCGGCGGCCGCGCCCACGTCGGTGAGGCGGTTCTCCAGCAGCCCGTCGGTGAACAGCAGCAGCGTGGAGCCGTCGGGCAGGTCGGCGACGTGGTCGCGCCGGTCGGCGGCCGCGTCCACCCCCACGGGCAGCTCGGGTGCCGACCGCAGCGGGTGCACCCGGCCGTCGGGCAGCCGCACCAGCGGGACGGGGTGGCCGGCGTTGGACCAGGTGATGCGGAACCCGCCCTCGTGCGGGGTGATCCGCAGCACCACCACCGTCGCCCCGGCCGGCAGCGAGAGCCGTTCGACCGCCCGGTCCAGCCGGCGCAGCGCCTCGGCCGGGGACGGCTGCTCCAGGGCGTGGCTGCCCAGGACTCCTCGCATCTGCACCGAGGCGGCAGCCACCGCCGGGCCGTGACCGGTGACGTCGCCCACGACCAGCACGCTGGCCCCGTCCTCGGTCGACAGGGCGTCGTACCAGTCGCCGCCGACGTCGTCGCGGAAGCCGCCGACGCCGCTGCCCAGCCCGGCCACCTGCCGGCGGCCGGCCAGCCGCATCCAGGGGGTGGGGGGCAGCTCGAGGGGCACCACGGCCTGCAGCGAGCGCACCAGCGAGCGTCCGCGCGCCACTGCCAGGCACCGGTCCAGCGCGGCCGCCGTGGTGGCCGCGAACTCCTCGAGCGTCTGGCGCAGGTCCGGCGGCAGTTCCCGCTCGGTGTCCCAGCCCAGGACGACGAACCCCACGACCCGGTCGGCCACGACCAGCGGGAGGTCGGCTAGGGCTCGCAGTCCCGCCGAGGCGACGACGCCCTGGACCAGGGCGCACCGGGTGGAGAACGCGCTGAGGTCCTCGTGGAAGTCACCGCGCCCGGCGCGGGCCGGATCCAGGGACGGGGACTCGTGCGCCAGCGACGCCGTGCGCCAGCCGTTCGGGCTGACGTCCACTCCGCCCCCGCGCACCGACCAGTGCCGCAGGACCCGCGGGCGCGAGCCCCGCAGCACGACGCTGGCCAGGGTCGGCTCGAGCTCGCCGACGAGCAGTCGCGTGGCCGCCGAGGCGACCTCGTCGGCGCTGACGGCGGTGGCCATGGCCTCGGCCAGCCGGGTCAGCAGCGGCGCCGTCGGGGCGGTGGACTCGATGGTGACGACGGTCGACGCCGTGATCGGCAGCGGGGTGACGTTCTGGGCGGCAACGGGTTCGGGGGGAGCGCTGAGGGCGTCGCGCAACTGGGCGCGGTGGGTGATGCCCAGTTTGGGGAACACCTTGTACAGGTGCGCGGCGACCGTGCGGTGCGACAGGTAGATCTTGTCGGCGATCTCCTTGTTCGTCATGCCGCTGGCGGCCAGCTGGGCGATCTGCAGTTCCTGCGGTGTGAGGGATTGCGCCGGGTTCTCCCGGTCCCCGGCCGTGGCGCCCGGGGCGACCCCGGCGGCCCGCAGTTCCGCGGTGGCCCGCTGTGCCAGGCCGCGGGCACCGGCGGCGGTGAACGCGGCCAGCGCCGGGGCCAGCAGCTCGCGTGCGTCCAGGATGCGCCGCTGCCGGCGCAGGAACTCCCCGTGCAGCAGGCGGGTGCGTGCCAGTTCCAGCGGAACGCCGCCGGCAGGTCCCCCGGCCGCGCCGTGGACCGCCGCGGCGGTGAACTCCCGTTCGGCGTCCTGTTCACGTCCGGCGGCGGCGTGCATCAGCGCGCGGGCGCGGTGCACCAGACCGAGCAGGTGCGGCACCTGCAGCTGCTGTGCGGTGCGGTCCACCTGCTCGAGGAGTTCGGACGCGGTGGCCGCGGCGGCCGGGTCCCCGACGCGCACGGCCGCCTCGACGACGTCCCCCAGGGCCAGCGCCGCGGTGGCGGTGTGCACGGTCACACCCTGCAGCAGGTGCCAGGCGTCGTCCGGTCGCTGCTGGTCCAGGGCGACCAGACCCTGTGCCCACCGCCGCAGCGCCACGGTGATGGCCAGGTTGGTGCCGCCGGCCAGTTCCACCGACCGCTCCACGGCGGCGAGCGCCGCCACGTGCTCGCCGCGCCAGGCGTGCGCGCGGGCCAGCAGGGCCTCGCCGTAGGCGGCCTGCAGCGGCTGGCCGGCGTCGAACGCCGTGCGGATGCCGAGCTGGAGGTCGGCGACGGCCTCATCGAGCCGGCCGCGCAGGACCCGCAGACCGCCGCGGCCGATGAGGGCGTGCGCCTCGTCACCGGGGGCACCGGCCTCGTGGGCCGCGCGGGCGGCGACCTCCCAGGTGGTCTCGGCCCCCTGCAGGTCGTGGACCACCTCGGCGACGTGGGCCAGCTGGGTCACCGAGTCGGGCTCCTGGGTCAGGGCGTGCCGGGCCAGGGCAGCGAACCGGCCGCGGACACGGTGGCCGTGCCGGTCGGGGTCCAGCGCGGCCAGCGCGAGGTCCTGCAGCGGGTGCCCCGGGGGGACATCAAGCGCGCTCACCGCGGCCTCGATGCGTGCGCGCACGGCGAAGGGCAGCCCGAACCCGTTGGCCTGCACGGCCGCCCGGGTCAGCATCCGCAGCCGTTCGGGGACGGCGGCCGTCCCGTCGGGGCCGCCGAGGCCCTCGCTGAGGGAGACCAGGTCGGCGGGTCCGCGGCCGGGGTGGCCCTGTACCGCACCCAGCACGCTCTCGGTCACCGCCAGCCGGGTCACCACGACGGGGTCCTGCGCCAGCGGCAGGGCGGCGTCCAGAGCCCGCACGGCCTCCAGCGCCAGTCCCGCGCGACGCGCGACCTCGGCGGCCGCGGCCAGCCGGCGGGCGCGTTCGGGCACATCGGGCGACAGTGCCGCGGCTCGCTCCAGCGCGGCGAACGCCTCCTCCGGCGCCCCGTGCAAGACGGCGCGGTGGGCGGTGGCCTCCAGTGCCGCGGCCACCTCCTCATCGGCGGTGTGGGTGCCGGCGGCCAGGTGCCAGACTGCTCTGCCGGCATCCCCGGCCACAGCGGCCAGCGCCCGGTGTGCTGCGGCGCGGTCAGGCATGCTCGCCCCGCCGTAGACCGCCGAGCGCACCAGCGGGTGCCGGAACCGCACGTGCCCGTCGACGACGCTGACCAGGTCGGCGCGCTCGACCGGGTCCAGGTCGGGCACGACCCGGTCGGGTTGGCCCGAGGCCGCGGCCAGCCGGGTCAGCGGCAGGTCGTCGCCGTCGGCGGCGGCCAGCAGCAGCAAGCGTCGGCTGGCGGTAGGCAACCGGTCGACCTCGGCGAGGAAGGCCTGTTCCAGGCGCTGGGTCGTCGGCAGGGTCTGGGCTGGGGCGGGCAGGTGGTCGGTTCCGCCGGCGAGGACGGCGGCGGCCAGCTCACGCAGAGCGAGCGGGTTGCCTCCCGCCTCGCGCAGGATGCGGGCCCGCAGCGCCGGGCGCAGCGTGCCGGCCGTCTGGGCCAGCAGGGCCTCGGCGTCGGCGGTCGCCAGCGGCCGTAGCGGCAGGACGCGCCACGGGGCGCCGCTCGCCGGTGCCTGCCCGCCCGGTGAGGTGCGGGCGGTGGCGACCAGCAGGATCGGGGAGGTCGACAGCCGCCGAGCCACGAAGTTCACGACGTCGGCGCTGGCGGCGTCCAGCCAGTGCAGGTCCTCCACGACGACCAGCAGCGGCGAGAGGGCCGCGGCCTCCTCAAGCAGCCCCAGCGCGGCCAGCCCGATGAGCAACCGGTCAGGAGTTGGGCCGTCCTCGCGCCCGAAGGCTGTCAGCAGCGCCGAGCGCTGCCGCGCCGGCAGCGCCTCGACGTCATCCAGCAGCGGGTGCAGCAGTTCATGCAGCCCGGTGAAGCCGCCGGTGGCGTCGGCCTCGGTTCCGGTGCAGCGCAGCACCCGCACCGGCTCACGGCGCGCGAAGCGCTGGAGCCCGGCGACCAGGGTGCTCTTGCCCAGGCCGGCCTCCCCCTGGAGCAGGACGGCCTGGCCGTGCTGGCGGGCCGAGCGCAGCAGGCGGCGCAGCTCGGCGACCTCGACGTCGCGGCCCACGACCTCGGGCTCAGTAGTCGGCGTCCACCCGGGCAGGCTGAGGTGGGGATCGGGGTGGAACCCGGCGGGGAACCGGGCGCGGTCGAAGGTGGCGCCGGCGGCCGGGACGGTGTCCTCGTGGGTGCTGGTCATGACGGGAACCTCCGGCTCGGGTGGGGTGATGATCGTGTCGGGATCTGCAGGCGTGGTCATCGGTCGGATGACGCAACTGCCCCGCGGAGCCCTTGCGTGGTCCCTTGGTGGTTCTGGAGCGGCCGGGCCCGCCTGGACCGATTGCCGGGCCGGGTCGGCCGGGTCGGCCGGGCCGGCCGGTCGCGGCCGTAGTCATGTTGCGGATACCGGCCCCCACCGCGTGCGGCGAGGCTCGCAGCACGACCGGAGCCGGTCGCCCGTACCGGTGGTGCGCCGGTACCGCGCTGGTGCCGCCTGCCACAAGGAGTTCCGATGCCCGACCTCGTCCCGGCCGCTCGATGGTGACCGGTCTGGACGAACCCCGGGACCCACCCGGCCACCAGCCGGTAGACCAGCCGGCCGACCAGCCGACGCGGGTGGCCCTCCGGATCGCCGCCCTGACGGCGGGCGAGATCGCCGCCCTGCCGGCACCGACCCGCCGCGCGCTGCTGCTCCTGGCGGTGGGCGCGGACTCCCCCCTGGCCGAACTGCTGGCGGCCGCGACCCGGCTGGGACTGGGCCGCGCCAACGTCGACCGGGCCCTGCACCACGCGCTCGTGCAGGTCGACGGCGACCGGGTCGACTTCCGGCACGCCCTGGTACGCGCTCAGGTGCTGGCGGCGTCCACCGGCGCCGATGTCGCCGAGGTGCACCGGGCGCTGGCGGGTGTGACCCGCGATCCGACCCAGGCGGCCTGGCACCGGGCCGCGGTCGCGACCGGACCCGACCAGGACGTGGCCGGGACCCTGGAAGACGTGGCCGCCCGGGCCACCCGCCACGGTGCCCGCGCCGAGGCCGTGCGGGCGCTGCGCCGGGCTGCGGAGCTGTCCGGCATCGACTCCGACCGCGCGCGGTTGCTGGCCCGCGCCGCCGAGACGGCGCGTGAGGCCGGTCAGGTGGCAGCGGCCTGCGACGCGCTGCGGGAGGGGTTCGCGCTGGCTTCGGACCCCGCGGTGGTGCGGGAGCTGGCGGTCACCGAGTGGGTCCTGGGCTACACGACGGGAACGCCCGCGCGGCACACCACCGACGCGCTGGTCGACCTCGCCCTGGGCATGCCCCGCCCGGACCGGTCCTCAGTGCTGTTGGCCGCGGCCGCGCGCACCTGGGTCTTCGAAACCGACGCGGCGGTTCGCGCCCGGGTGGGCGCGGCCCTGGGTCCCGACCCCGGCGCGGATCCCCTGGACGAGGTGGCGCGCCAGACCGCCCGGGCGTTGCTGGATCCGGTCGCCACGGGATCGGGAGCAGGCGCGCTGCTGCGCACCGCACTGCCTGACGTCGTGGCCCGCCGGCCCCGGATCCTGCCCGCCTGCGCCTTCGCCGCCGAGTCCGCGCAAGACCTGGCTACCGCCGCCGCCTACTGGGACGCCGGTGTGGAGGTGTTCCACGCCGAGGGCGCAGTCACCGACGAGTGCCTGGCCCTGGCCGGCCGCGCCGGATCCCTGCTCGCGCGCGGGCGACTGGCCGAGGCCGCCGCGGACGCCGAGGTGGGCTTGCGGAATGCGACCGACCTCGGGCTGCCGCTGCTGGCAGCGCTGAACGCCTCGGCGCTGGCCCGGCTCGGCGCCTGGCGCGGCGAGCGCGCCGCGACCGGGCAGGCGGCGGCGCGCGCTCGCGAACTGTCCGCCGGGGCGCGGTGCCTGGTGGGGCTGGCCCGGACTCGGTGGGCCACCGGGCTGCTCGATCTGCTCGAGGAGCAGCCGGCGGCCGCTTTGCGCCGTCTGCACGGACTTTCGGTGCACCCGACGACTGCGCGTTGGGCGGTCGCCGACCTCGCCGAAGCGGCCGTCGCCGTCGGTGATCTGGCGCAGGCCGAGGCCGCCGTGCTGGAGGCCGACCACGTCGCCCGGGCCACCGGTTCGCTCGCGCTGCAGGCGCTGGTAGACCGGGCTCGGGGATTCCTGGCCGGTGAGACGGCCGCGGCCGGCGCGCACTTCGCGGCCGCCGTCAGCGGCGGCGAACGCGCCGGGAACCCGCTGGAACTGGCCCGCAGCCGCCTGGCGTACGGCCGGTGGCTACGGGCACGGGGCCGCACGCAGCAGGGGCAGGAGGCGCTGGCCCAGGCGGCCGCCGGATTCGAGCGCTGCGGGGCGGTGGGCTGGGCCGCCCGGGCGCGGCACCTGGCGTGATCGCCTGCGCGATCACCTGCGCGATCACCTGCGCGATCACCTGGCCTGATCATCTGGCGTGATCATCTGGCGTGATGGTCAGTTCACGGCCTCGCTCCACGTCCACTCGGGCGTGATGCGCCGGTAGACGGGATCGGCCAGGTGCGCGGCCACGAGCACGGTGCCCTCCCGCGCCGCCTCGGTGAAGACCTGCGCCCGGGTCCGCACGGTCGCCGACCGGTCCATGTCCGTCATGAAGTGCAGGTCCCGGTCGGTCAGCTGGCCGGGGTGCTCTAGGAGGTCGCCAAGGAAGAGCAGTCGCTGGTCCTGCGAGCGCAGTTCGACCATGGCGCTGCCCGGGGTGTGGCCCGGGGCGGGCAGCACCCGGATGCCGGGCAGCACCTCGACGGTCGTTGCGTGGTGCGGGCGCAGCACCCCGGCCGCGTGGGCGGTTTGCATGACCTGCCGGGCGGGATCGTCAGGGGTGGCGGAGGTGATCAGCGCCTCCCAGTCCTCAGCCCCGTGGTGGACGGTGGCCTGCGGGAAGAACGGAACACCGTCGTGCACGACCCAGCCGACGTGGTCGAGGTGCAGGTGGGTGAGCAGGACCGCGTCGATGTCCGCGGGATCGACCCCGGCCTCTTGCAGCGACCGGGGCAGCTGACCGGAGGTCATCAGGTGCGTGGGCGGATCCACGAGTTCCTGGGCGAGCTCGGCGGGAAAAGGCAGCGAGCGGTCCCCGGCGCCGGCATCGACCAGGACGGTGCCGTCCGGCCCGCGGACCAGGAAGGCACCGATGTGGATGGGGACGGTGCCGGTGGCATCCAGGAGGTGGGGGTAGCGGCCGAAGTCAGCACCGGGGTAGGCCGAGGGGGGTAGGTGGGCGGCGCCGTCTGGGATCGCGGTGACCTCGAAGGCGCCCAGGGTGAACAAGGGGAGCACGGACTCAAAAACTGTCATACACTGACACTAACGCAGTGAATGACACGATGTCACTGGCTGATTTTGCGGCGCTGGCTGACGACTGCCGTAGGCTGCCGCCATGCGTGAGGTGACAGCCGCCAAGGGAGTCCGCGAACGGACACGCGAGGCGATCCGGCGCGAACTGTCGGCCGCGGCGATGCGGTCCTTCCAGGAGGTCGGGTTCAGCGCCACCACCGTCGAGGCGATCGCCGCGACCGTCGGCGTCTCTGGGCGCACGTTCTTCCGGTACTTCGCCTCCAAGGAGGACGCCGTCCTGCAACCGGTCGAGGGCCTGGGGCAGGAAGCCGCCCGGCGGCTGGCCGAGCGCCCGCCCGGGGAGACTCCGCTGCAAGCGCTGCGCGCCGCGATGCAGGTCGCCGTGGACGGTGTGCGAGACGATGAGGAACTCGTGCGCACGGTCATGACGCTCAACCGCTCCATCCCCGAACTGCGCCGGCGCCACCTGCAGAAGCAGGACGAGTGGATCGCCCACCTGGCCGACGCCTTGGCGGCCCGCCTGGGCCTACCGGCGGGCTCACCGGGCACGCGCCTGCCCTGCGCGATCGTCCTGGCCGCTTGGGAGGAAGCGCTGGTGCGCTGCGCCGAGGACGACCGCTTCGACCGGGCCGGTCAGCGGCTGGATGAAGCCCTGGCCACGGCCGCGGACTTTCTGCGCTCTGAACCGCTACCGCCCCGGCCGGGGCGCTGAGCGTCGGCTACTGCGCCGCCAGCACCCGCACCGGGTCCCGGCGCACCGCCCGCAGCGTCGGGGCGAGGGTGGCGAGCAGCATCGTCACCGCCGCCAGCCCCGCGGTGACCGCGACCGCGGGCACCCCCAGCACCGGCCGCACCCCCGGGTCCAGCGGGAAGACCGCCCACCAGGCCACCATGGCGGTGAGCAGTACCCCGGCCCCGCCCAGCAGCGTGCCGGTCACCACGTGTACGAGGGCCTCATATGCCGCGGCCAGCAGCACCGTTGCCGGGCTCGCCCCGGCCGCCAGCAGCAGCGCGGTCTGGCGGTCACGGATCCGCCCGGCGGTGTAGACGCTGGCCGCCGCGCCGACGGCAGCCAGCAACAGGGGCCCGCCCAGCAGCAGGACCACCGACCGCGACGACGGTCCGCCGCTCAGCCCCTCGGCTCGCGCCACCGTGCCCGTCGCGGCGAACAGGCTGCCGGTCAATGCGACCGCCAGCGCCAGCGGCGCGCTGACGGCGCTGCTGCGCCCAGCGCCGTGCACGGCCGCGGCGCAGGCCAGGAACCACGCGGGCGACCAGCGGGCCGGGACCAGCGCCGTCCAGGCGCGCCGCAGGGGCCCATCGATCAGCGGTCCGAGCGCCACCAGCACCCCGGCGACCAGCGGTCCCACCAGCAGCAGCGGGGTGCCGACGTCGAGCGAGCGGGCGACCCGCCCCGGCAGGCCCCAGACCACGCTGAGCAGCATCAGGAGCAGGGCCAGTGCGAGCGCCCAGCGCAGCGGCCCGGTCCGCGGGGCAGGCGGGTCGGGGGTGCGCAGCAGCTGCACGACCTCGGTGCGCGCGGCCGCGCCCGCGGCCCGCCAGCCGCCCACCACGACCAACACCAGGACCACCGCGACGACCACGCCGGCCGCGCCCGCGCCGCCGGCGTGCACCCGCACACCGGTCAGCCCGTCGGTCCCGGCCAGGGTCCAGCCGACGACGGCCGGCACCAGGGGCCGGGCGAGCAGGACCCCGGCCAGCGCGCCGACGCCCCCGGCCAGCAGCAGCTGGGCCAGCACAACCCGGCGCACCGTGGCGGGGCTCAGGCCGACGACCTGCCACAGCGCGTGCTCGCGGCGGCGCACCCCCACCGTCAGGCCCGCCACGGGGGCCAGGACCGCGACGGCGGCTACCACGGTGAAGGCGATCACGGTGCCGCTCAGGCCGTACAGCGCCAGCCCGGCCGTGCCGGGCACCGCGCCGGCGGTCACCACCAGCGCCGCGGCCGGCGATCCCACGACGGCCGTGGTCCCGGCGACCACCGCGACCCCGGCCGACCCACGCGGATCAACGACGACGTCGCCGACGACCAGGCGCAGCAGGGCCCGGCTCACCGGCCGCCGCCGCCGGCGGTGACCGCCTGCAGGACCGCCGTCGGGGTGGGCGCCAGCAGCTCACGGTGGATAGCGCCATCGCGCAGGACCAGGACCCGGTCCGCCGTGGCGGCGGCCTGCAAGTCGTGCGTGACCATGACCACCGCCCGGTTTGCCCCGGCCGCCGAGCGCAACAGCGACAAGACCTGCGCACCGGCGGCGCTGTCCAGCGCGCCGGTCGGCTCGTCGGCGAAGACGAGGTCGCGATCGACCGCCAGCGCCCGCGCCACTGCGACCCGCTGCTGCTGACCACCCGACAACGCCGCCGGTCGCGCCCGCGCCCGGGAAGACAGGCCCACGTGGGCAAGGGCGCGGTCGACGTCCTCATCGCGCACCCGGCGCCGGGCCAGCCGGGCCGGCAGCGCCACGTTGTCCCAGGCCGTGAGCGAGGAGATGAGGTTGTAGGACTGGAAGACGAAACCCACCCGCTCCCGGCGCAGCCGGGCCAGGGCCGAGCGCCCCAGCTCCTCCAGCCGGGTCCCACCGATCTGGACCGACCCGCTCGTGGGCCGTTCCAGCCCGGACAGGCAGTGCAGCAACGTCGACTTGCCCGAACCGCTCGGTCCGACGATCGCAAGCAGCTCACCGGCGAAGACCTGCAAGGACACCCCATCCACCACGCGACCGGCGCCGGGGTACTCCTTCGACACGTCGTGGGCCACCAGGACCGCCCGCGTACGGGCGCTCAGGGAGGCCGGGAGGGCACCAGGATGCGCTGTCACGTCGGGGAGGCTAGGAGCCGCGATGGTGCGCGGGGTATCCGCAAGTCGACTGCCGCGCAGGCAGGCCGCAGGTGCCCGCAGGTACCCGCAGGCTGGCTTCCAAGCCGGTCGGCACCGCTTACGATCAACCGTCGGTGGTCGGACTCGAAAGATCGGGGACCTCGGGGATGTTTCCGGTCCCAGACCGTACTGCGCTGCCCCTGGTGGGCCGGGACGCGCAGTGGGCGCAGCTGCAGGCGGCGTTGGCGGCCGCCCGTGAGGGCGCCGGTGCTGGTGTGCTGGTTCAAGGTGAGGCCGGCATCGGCAAGACGACCCTCGTCACGACCCTCACCGCAGCGGCCACCGCGGCCGGTTTCGCGGTGCTGCAGTGCCGCGGTGTGCGCGGTGCGGGCACCGGGTTCGCCGGTCTGCACGAGCTGCTGCATCCCGTGCTGGACCGGATCGAGGCCCTGCCCCCTCGGCAGCGGGCGACGCTGGAGGTGGTCTTCGGCATCGCCGATGGCACCCCGGGCGATCGCCTCCTGCTGACGCTGGCCACCGTGGGCCTGCTGGAGGAAGTCACCCAGGACGGACCGGTGCTGCTGGTCGTGGAGGACCTGCACTGGCTGGACCGCTCGACCGCCGAGATCGTGACGTACCTGCCCGCGCGCGTGCATCACCTGCCCGTGCTCTTGGTGGTCACCACCCGCCCCGATCAACCCGACTTCGAGGGGCCGCCGACCGACGGCGCGTTCCCCGCGGTGCTGCCCCTGGGCCCGCTCGAGGCCGACGAGGCCCGGATGCTGGTCGCCGCGACCGCGCCGGGCCTTCCCACCGACCAGCGCGACCGCGTCCTGCAGGAGGCCTTCGGCAACCCGCTGGCCCTGACCGAGCTGGCCACCTCACAAACCCGCTCGACCTGGAGCACGGCCCTGCGGGACCGGCTGCCCGTGAGTCGGCGGCTGGAGCAGGCCTTCCTTGGTGACGTCGAGGGGCTCCCGGCCGGCACCCGCACCGCGCTGCTCGTCGCGGCGGCCGGACAAGACGCCTCCCGCCAGGAGGTCTTGGAGGCGCTGCACGCGCTCGACCTGAGCGCGCAGGACCTCGGCCCGGCCGAACGCGCCCGGCTGATCGACTCCAGCGGGGACCGGTATGAGTTCCGCCATCCGCTCATCGGGTCCGCGCTCTACGACGCGGCCGGCACCCTCGCCCGCTCGCAGGCGCACGGCACCTTGGCCACGGTCATCCGCGACCCCGCACGCGCAGTCCTGCACCGCGCGGCAGCCACGATGGGCTGGAACGCCGACGTGGCCGCCGAACTGGCCACCGTCGCCGACCAGGCCTCCCGGCGCGGGGCCAAGGCGGAAGCCGCCACGGCGTGGCGCCAGGCCGCGGCGCTGACCCCCGACCACGACGAGCGGGCCGGATACCTGGCCTCGGCCGCCGAGACCGCCCGCCAGTCCGGCGCCTCCGCCGAGGCGGCGGCACTGCTGGCCGAGGCGCGCGCGATCACCGCCGCCGACCAGCACGCCACGATCCGCCGCTGCGCCCGGACCGACTGGATCCTCAGCATGACCGCCGACCACCGGGGCCGCAGCACTCTGGAACTGCTCGAACTGGCCGCCGCGGTGCCCCATACCCGGGACCGGCTGGAAATGCTCGTGTGGGCCGCGACCAAGTGTCACGTGCTGGCCGAACCCGACACCGTGCGCGCCGCGGTGCACCAGGCCCTGCTCAGCTCCCCGCCGGTGCCGGGCAGTGCGCTGCAGGCGGTCGGGCTGGCACTGGTCGTACCGGGCACCCGACTGGAGCAGGCGAGCTTCGACCGCTTCCGCGCCGAGGCACCCGACGTGGACGGCATCCTGCTCAACGCGCTGGCCTTCTCCGCCGAGGAGGCCGGGAACCTCACGACGGCCGAACTGTGCTGGACAGCCGGCGTGGAGCTGCACCACGACAGCGCGCGCACCAGCGACGAGGTCATCGCCCTGTGCGGGCGGGCCACCCCCCGCGCCGGGCGCGGTGACCTCGTCGGAGCACTGGCCGACGCCGAGCAGGCCCACCGCCTCGGACTCGAGCTCGGGCTGCCGGTTGTGGCGGCGATGGCCTCCTCGGTCACCGCCCGGGCCCGGGCCTGGCGCGGAGAGCGCGACCGGGCGGTGCGCGCTCTGGAGGCCACCCGGGCCCTGCCCGGGGCCACGACCTTCGCCCGGGTCGCCGCCAGCACCGCCTGGGCCGCCGGCGTCGTGGCCTTGCTGGACGGTCGGCACGCCGACGCCCTGGCCGACCTGGCACAGACCGACCTCAACGGACCGGTCGCCTTGTGGGCCGGCGCCGACCTGGCCGAGCCGGCGGCACGCACCGGCCGACCCGAGCTCGTACACGAGTGGGCCCGAACGGCGTCGGCAGTTGCGCGCTCGGGCGGCTCGGCGCACCTGGCCCTGCTCATCGAACGCTCCCTGGCCCTGGTCGCCGACGACACCGAAGCCGAGCCGCACTTCGAGCAGGCCCTGGCACACGGCCGCGACGCCGGCGCGGAGTTCGACCTGGCCAGAACCCGGTTGCACTACGGCGAGTGGCTGCGTCGCAGCCGTCGCATCACCGAAGCCCGCGAACAGTTATCCGCCGCGTTAGGAGTCTTCGAGGGCTGCGCCGCGCTGCCGCTGGCCGAGCGAGCCCGCACGGAGCTGCGCGCCGCCGGAGCGAGTGTCTCCACCAACGCCGACCAGGCCGAAAAGACGGTGCGATCGCTGACCGCACAGGAACTGCTCGTGGCCCGGCTCGCCGCCCAGGGTTTGTCCAACAAGGAGATCGCCGACCAGGTGTACCTGTCCCACCGGACGGTGGGATCGCACCTGTCGCACGCCTTCGCCAAGCTTCAGGTGAGCCGGCGCTCCCAGCTGGCCGCGGCCCTCGGCTCCGAACTCGTCGGCCGCTGAAGCGGAAAGGACCCCGCCGGCCGGGCCGGTGGGGTCCTCCTGGAGCGGTTCAAGGCGTGGCGCTCAGCCCGGTGCACTCCCGCAGCGCGTCCTTGGCCGCGGTGGCCTGGCGCGCCTGCGCGCCGGTCAGCAGGTGCGGGATTCCCGCCTCGATCCGCGCCGGTGACCAGCTGGCCGCACTGACGCCGCCGGCGCCCGGCAGGGTGAGCCTCAGCACCCCGGTGCTGGTCGTCGCCCCGCTGCGCGCGGAGAAGACGAAGTTGCCCAGGCCGTAGTCGACGAACCCCGTGCGGCCACCGGCGTGCAGCCAGCCGTTGCCCAGCTGAACGTGCGCGTGCGAGCCGACGACCGCGTCCGCGCCAGCGGCGACCAGTTCGGCCGCCAGCGTCTGCTGCCGCGGCAGGGGACAGGAGTTCTTCTCCTGCCCCCAGTGCAGCAAGACGACCACCGACTCCACGCTGGGCCGGACCGCGCGGACGGCAGCCAGCAACCGATCCACCCCGGCGCGGTCCTGCACCACGGCCAGCCCCGGATGCGTCGCCGTCGCGGTCCAGTCCGCCGCGAGTGAGGCGTCGAGCACCTGAGTGGCGTCCAGGACGGCGACACGGTGGCCGCCGACGTCGGCCGTGTACGGCGCGAACGCCTCCTCAACGTCCTCGCCGGCACCCACGAGCGGGAACTGCGCAATCCCGGCCGCGGCGAGCGTGTCGCGCAATCCGACCAGGCCGTAGTCCACACCGTGGTTGTTGGCCAGCCCCACCACGTCGACCCCGGCGGCCTGCAACGCCGGAAAGGCCGCCGCCGGGGCCCGGAACGTGAACTGCTTGGCGACCGGCGTTCCACGGTCGGTGACGGCGGTCTCGAGGTTGACGACCGTCAGATCCGCCGCCGCCAGGACCGGGGCCACTGCATCCAGCCCGCCAGGGGCCAGCGCGGCGGCGCTCGCTCCCGCGAAGTTCACATCCCCGGTGACCGCGAGGGTCACCGGGGACGTCGCGGTCATGGCCGGCCGGTCGTCCTGCCCCGATGGGGCGGCCGCAGCCCCACCGGCCGTTCCACCCGGGCTGCACCCGGCAACGGCCAGGGCGGCGGTCAGCCCGGCGACCGCCCACCGTCTGGGGCGCCGCGCTCGCGCCGGCAGGTCAGGACGCGGCGGCACGGATGGCTTCGGCGACCCGGTGTGGCGAGGAGACGGCGACCGCGTGCGAGGCGCCCTCGACGACGTCGACCGCCCGTGCCCCGGCCCGGTCGGCCATGAACGCCTGAGCCTGCGCCGGGATGTTCTTGTCGTTGCTGCCGTACACGAACCAGGACGGGATCGTCCGCCAGGCCGGGGTCGGGGTCGCGAGGGGTTCGGCCAGGGCGGCCGTCGTCACCGGTCGCTGCGTGCCGGCCATGAGCACGGCGGCGGCCGCCGGCACGTCCGCGGCGAACTGCTGCGGGAACAGGTCCGGGCGGATGCGGACCTCCGTCTCGCCGCCGGCCAGTGCGTACTCCAGCAGCGTGTCCCCCAGGGTGCTGCCGGGGAACTTCCCCGACAGCTCCAACGCCGACTCCCCCTGCTCGGGGGCGAAGGCGCCGACGTAGACGAGCGCGTCGACGTCGGTGCGGCCGGCGGCCGCCTCGGTGATCACCATGCCGCCGTAGGAGTGCCCCACCAGGACGAAGGGACCGCTCAGGCCGTTCAGGACGGAGCGCAGGTAGGCGGCGTCCGCGCCGACACCGCGCAACGGGTTCGCGACGGCGACGAGGTCGAACTCGGGCCCCAGGTCGGTCAGGACCCCGTTCCAGCTGGCGGACTCGGCGAAGGCGCCGTGGACCAGGACGATGGTGTGCTCACTCATGTCGGCGATGGTGGGCGACACGGCGGGGCGGACGCGTCCGTCGTTTCACTGCAATCGGCCGCCCCGGTACGGCCTGTCCGGATGCCCAGATCCCCGGCCGCAGAGCAGTCGTTTCACTGTGGTCCTGGCCGTGGTCGCCTGCCTACCGTCGGGTCCACCGCCCACCGCTGCCGACCGCGCGGAGCGTGCTCGCCCTCATCCACCCGTACCTGCCGGGAGTTGTCGTGACCGTCACCGCCCCCTCGTCCACCGCGCGCTACGCCGAGGCCCCCGACCAGTTCGTCGAGTACGGCGGCCACCGATACGGCTACCGCCGCCTGGGCCCGCGCGGCGCAACCCCGCTGGTCCTGGCCCTGCGCTTCCGCGGCACCATCGACCACTGGGACCCCGCGTTCATCGACGCGCTCGCCCGCCACCGGGACGTGGTCGTCTTCGACAACCGGGGGATCAACCTGACGTCTGGGCCGCCGGCGCGCACGGTGGCCGAGATGGCCGACGGCTTGCACGACGTGCTTGACGGGCTGGGACTGCAGGAGGTCGATCTGCTGGGCTGGTCCCTGGGCGGGATCGTCGTGCAGGCCGCCGCCCTGGCCCGGCCCGGCCGTGTTCGCCGGCTCGTCGTTGCGGGCAGCACCTCCGGTGGGGTTCCGCAGCAGCCCGAACCCGACCCCCGGGTCTGGCAGGTCGCGGGCCGCGGCGCCAACACCGACGAGGACTTCCTCTACCTGTTCTTTCCCGAGACCGCGGCCGCCCGGGCCGCTGGGCTCGCCTCACTGCGGCGGCTGGACGAACGCCTGCTGGCCTCCGGCGCCGCAGCCTCCACCGAGGCGGTGCAGGGACAGCTCGCCGCGGTGCGCGACCTCGGGGAGGGGTTCTGGTCCAGGCTGCCGCAGCTGACCGTGCCGGTGCTGGTGGCCAACGGCTCGCACGACGTGATGATCAGCTCCTACGCGACGTACGCCATGAGCACCCGGCTGCCCAACGCCCGCGCCGTCCTGTACAGCGACGCCGGTCACGGGTTCCTGTTCCAGCACGCCGAGGAGTTCGCCGCGGACGTGCACCGCTTCCTGAGCTGATCCGTTCCCACCGGACCATCCGACGCCGGTGCCCCCAGCGCGATTCACGTAGCAGGTCACCGACTGAACTCCTACCCGGGAGGAGAACAACCCGCGGTTCCGGTGGGCCTCGACATGCAACGCCTCACCACCAGCTCACCAGCCCAGCCGATCCCTGCATCAGCACCTCCCAATCTGTACGACACACCAAGGAGGAACACCATGAACGACGACGTGTGGTTCGTCACCGGCAGCTCCCGAGGCCTCGGACGAGCCGTCGTCGAGGAGGCCCTACGCGCCGGTCGCCGCGTCGTCGCCACCGCACGAGGCACTGCCAGCCTCACCGACCTGGTCGACACCTACGGCGAGCAGGTACTCCCTGTGCCGCTCGACGTCACCGACACCGCCGCGGTCCAGGCCGCCGTCGCCGCAGCGGTCAGCCGGTTCGGGCGCATCGACGTCGTGGTCAACAACGCCGGGTACGCCGACATGGCTCCCCTTGAAGAGGTCACGCTCGAGGACTTCCGCGCTCAAGTCGACACCAACTTCTACGGAACCGTGCACGTCACCAAGGCGGCGCTGCCCGTCTTCCGTGCCCAGGGATCGGGCTACTTCATCCAGGTCACCTCCATCGGTGGCCGCGGCACCGCCCCCGGCGTCGGCGCCTACCAGTCGGCCAAGTTCGCCGTCGAGGGCTTCTCCGGTGTCCTGGCGCAAGAGCTCGGTCCTCTAGGAATCCGGGTCACCCTCGCCGAGCCCGGCGCGATGCGCACGGACTGGGCCGGTTCCTCCATGCAGATCCCCCCGTTCAGCCCCGACTACGACGCGACCGTGGGTGCCATGGCGCGGCACGTCCGCGAAGACTCCGGCAAGCAGCCCATCGACCCGGTCAAGGTCGCCCGCGTCCTGCTCGACCTCGCCGATCACCCCCAGCCGCCGCTGCACCTGGTACTGGGCAGCGACGCCGTCGACATGGTCGCCGCCACGCTCACCGAGGTCCTCGAGCAGGACCGGCAGTGGGCCCACCTCGGACGGTCAGTCGACTTCGACTGAAGACGTTCCGCACCCCTCGCCCTCGGACGGACAGCACCGAGCACAACCGCGACTGGTCGTCCTACCGATACCCCTGACCGACTCGGATACCTAGCGTTCCCAACGCACATCCCACCCACCTCACACCGGAGGACACAACCGTGACCAGAGTCCTGGACCGCCTCCTCGCCAGGCACGGCGGCGCGCACAACTGGCGCCGCGCGCAGACCATCTCGGTGCACCACCGCTTCGGCGGCGCCCTGTGGGCGATCAAGGGCGTCGAAGGACTCCTCGACGACGCACGCACCACCGTCCGCGTCCACGAGGAGTGGACGACGCAGACTCCGTTCGGGCCGCAGGGCCTGCGCAGCACGGCCACTGCCGACCGGGTCGTCCTGGAAACCGGCGACGACGAGGATGAACTGGTCGAGGAGCTGAAAGACCCGCGCTCCTCGTTCGCGGGCCACGTCCTGCAGACCCCCTGGACGCCGGCGCAGCTGGCGTACTTCTCCGGATACGCGATGTGGACCTACCTCACCGAACCCGCCTCCCTGCTGCACCCCGGCGTCCGCGTCGAGGAGATCGGCCCATGGCAGGAAGACGGGGAGACGTGGGACCGGTTGCGGGTGACCTACCCCGCCAGCGTGGCCACCCACTCACCCGTGCAGACGGTGTACGTCGACGCCGAAGGCCTGCTGCGCCGGCGCGACTACGACGTCGACATCGCCGGCGGGTCCCCCAGCGCCCACTACGCCTCCGGCTTCGAAGAGCACGGCGGTCTGGTACTGGCGACCCACCGCAAGATCTTCGTGCGCGGCCAGCACGGGCACCCCGTGACCGACCCGGTCATCGTCTCCATCGACCTCGACGAGATCCGCGTCGAGTCGACGGCGGACTGACGTGCCCGGCGCGGCGGCCGTCCCGAACCTCGGCCGGTGGAGGTGGTCAGACCGGGCGGCGCTGGTGGTGGCGGGGTCGGTGACGGTCACCGTGCTGGCCTCCTCCAGCGCACCGACTCCGCTGTACGCGACGTATGAGGCGCAGTGGGGTTTCTCCGCTCTCACCACGACCATCGTCTTCGGCGTCTACGCGGTGGCGGTCCTGGCCTCCCTGCTGGTCTTCGGCCGGTTGTCCGACCACGTCGGGCGGCGTCCGGTGCTGGCCGCGGCGCTGGGCCTCCAGGTGGTCGCGATGGCGGTGCTGGCGTTCGCGGACGGTGCTCCCGAACTGCTCCTGGGCCGCGTCCTGCAGGGGTTGTCGACGGGTGCGGCGGTCGGTGCGGCCGGCGGGGCGATGCTGGACCTGGACCGGCGCCGCGGAACCGTCGCGAATTCGGTGGCCCCACCGGTCGGGACCGCGGCCGGGGCGGTGCTGTCGGCGGTCGTGGTGCAAGCGCTGCCCTGGCCCACGCACTTGGTGTACCTCGTCCTGCTTGGCGTGTACGTGCTGCAACTACTGGCCCTGCTGCGGTGGCCAGAGACGGTCGCGGCCTCCGGGCGCGCTGACCGATCCCGGGCCCTGGCGTCGCTGGTGCCCCGGGTCGTGGTTCCGCGCGCCCTGCGCGGCGCCTACGCCACCGCAGCGACCGTGGTGTTCGCCGTCTGGGCGCTGGCGGGCTTCTACGGATCACTGGCCCCGCAGGTCGTCGCCACGGTCCTAAGCTGGAACTCCCCCGCCGCCGGTGCCTCGACGCTGTTCCTGCAAACGGCACTGGCGGTCGTGTCGGTCGTGACCCTGCGCGAGGCGTCGGCGCGGTTCTGCGTGCAGGTGGCCGCCGCGGCTCTCACCCTCGGGATGGGCTTGACTCTGCTCGCCCTGCACGACAGGTCGGCGGCGCTGTTCTTCCTGGGCACCGCCGCTGCCGGGCTGGGGTTCGGCGCCGGTTTCCAGGGCGGAATCCGCACCGTCGTCCCGTTGGCGGCGCCTGCCGACCGCGCCGGCGTCTTGTCCTCGGTCTACACCGCCGCCTACCTCGGCCTGGGCGTGCCCGCTGTTGTCGCCGGCGTCCTGGTCGTCCACGGCGGCGGCCTGCTGCCCACGACCCGCGAGTACGCGGTCGCGGTCATGGTCTTGGCCCTGCTCGCCTCCATCGGCTCGTGGCGCACCACGTCCCGCACCGCCTCCACACCCACCCCGATCACCGGAGGAAACCCGTGAGCACCACGCACCCCCACACCACCGTCGACCCCACCGCCGGCCCCTTCCTCATCGGCGGCGACCTGCCGGTGAACCGGCTGGGGTACGGCACGATGCAGCTGCCGGGTCCAGGCGCGTGGGGTCCCCCGCGCGACCGAGCCGCGGCGATCGCAGTGCTGCGCCGGGCGGCCGACCTCGGAACGACGTTCTTCGACACCGCCGACTCCTACGGGCCGGGGGTCGCTGAGGACCTGCTGCGCGAGGCGCTGCATCCCTACGACGACATCGTCGTGGCGACGAAGGTCGGCTTCACGCGACCAGGACCTGCGCGGTGGGCCACCGACGGCCGCCCCGTCCACCTGCGGGCCGCCGTCGAGGCGAGCTTGCGCCGGCTCGGGGTGGAGCGGATCGACCTGTTGCAACTGCACCGCATCGACCAGCGAGTTCCGCTGGCCGACCAGATCGGCACGCTGGCCGACCTGCGCACGGAGGGCAAGGTGCGCCACCTCGGGCTGTCTGAGGTGACTGTCGGGCAACTGCGGAAGGCTCAGAACATCACGGCCGTCGCGACGGTGCAGAACCTGTACAACCTGGCCGAACGTTCCGCCGACCTTCTCCTGCGCTACGCCGAGGCCCAGGGCATCGGCTTCATCCCGTGGTACCCACTGGCCACCGGGCAGCTGGCCGCACCGCACGGCCCGCTGGCCCAGCTGGCCAACGCGCTCAGCCTCACTCCCTCACAGCTGGCGCTGGCCTGGCTGCTGCATCGCTCCCCCGTCGTGATGCCCATTCCCGGGACCTCCTCGCTGCAGCATCTGGCGCAGAACGTGGCCGCGGCCGACGTGGAGCTCCACCCGGCCGTGGTGGCCGAACTGGACCGGCTGGGCTGACCGTGCCCGGCCCCACCCCCCCGATCCCCTTCCAGAAGGACACTACGTGACCACCGTCATCCGCTCCGCCGAATCCACCGCTCCCGGCGAACCCTTGCGTCTGGTCGACCGGAAGATCGCCGACCCCGGACCCGGTGAGGTCCGCCTGCGAATCGAGGCCAGCGGCGTCTGCCACACCGACGCCAAGATCCTGCAGGGCGCCTTCGGAACCGAGGTGTTCCCCGTTGTCCCCGGCCACGAGATCGCCGGGCGCATCGAGAGCGTGGGCGAGGGCGTGCGCCCCTGGCGGGTAGGCGACCGCGTGACCGTCGGCTGGTACGGCGGGCACTGCGGGTGGTGCGATCCGTGCCGCCGGGGAGACTTCCTGCACTGCGAGAACACGCAGATCCCTGGCGTCGCCTACCCCGGGGGCTACGCGGAGATGATCGTCGTCCCCGCCAACGCGCTGGCCCGCATCCCCGACACACTGACGGCCGTCCAGGCCGCTCCGCTGGCGTGTGCGGGGGTGACGGTTTTCAACGCGTTGCGCCGCAGCGCAGCCCGGGCCGGCGACACGGTCGCCGTCGTCGGGCTCGGCGGCCTGGGGCACCTGGGCGTGCAGTTCGCAGCCGCCATGGGGATGCGGGTCGTCGTCGTGGCGCGCGGCGAGGGCAAGCGGGACCTGGCGACTGCGCTGGGCGCGCACCACTACATCGACTCCACCGCCCAGGACGTCCCAGCCGCGTTGCGCCGGCTGGGCCCACCACGTGTCGCGCTGGCCACCGCGGCGAACTCCGAAGCCATGGTCGCGGCCCTGGACGGACTGGGCGACGAGGGTGAACTGCTGGTCATCGGCGTCGAACCCGAGCCGATGCCCGTCAGCCCGCTGCAGCTGATCACCCCCTCGAAGCGGATCAGTGGTCATCCCTCGGGTACCGCGACCGACGTCGAGGACGCCCTGACCTTCGCCGCGCTGACCGGGGTGCGGGCGGTGGTCGAGGAGTTCACGCTCGAGGACGCGCCCGCCGCGTACGCCCACATGATGTCCGGCCGGGCGCGGTTCCGCGCCGTGCTCGTTCCGGCGCTCACGAACTGACCGAACCAACGAACCGGCTGAGCCGAAACAGCCGAATCGAGACGGCTGAGTCGCACCGACCGACCCGAGGAGGAGCCATGCCCACCACCACCGTGACCACCGACCCGTACACCGCGATCGCGGACGTGCCCGCGTTCACCGTCAGCAGCACCGATGTCACCGACGGGAAAGTCCTGCCCGCCGCGCAGCGCTCCGGGATCTTCGGTGCCGGAGGCACCGACACCAGTCCGCAGCTGTCCTGGTCCGGGTTCCCGGCCGCGACCCGCAGCTTCGCGGTGACCGTCTACGACCCGCTGGCCCCGACCGGCAGCGGATTCTGGCACTGGGCGGTCGCCGACGTTCCGGTCGAGGTGACGTCCCTGGTCACCGGCGCGGGTGATGAAACCGGCGCCGCGCTGCCCGCCAAAGCGTGGCAACTGATCAACGACGCCGGCCTGGCGCGCTACCTCGGCGCCGCGCCGCCGGCCGGGCACGGTCGGCACACCTACTGGATTGCTGTGCACGCCTTGGACATCGACCGTATCGGGGTCGACCGCACCGCCTCGCCGGCGTTCCTGGGTTTCGCCATGTCGACGCACACACTGGCCCGCGCCGTCATCGCGCCCTGGCTCAAGGCCTGATCTCTTCTGCTGACGCGCGAACGCCGGAGTCCCCGCAAGGGGGGGATCCGGCGTTCATGCGTTGCGGTGTCAGGCCTCGCGCGCGGTGAGAAGGGCGGCCGCAACGCGCGCCAGGTTCAACACCGCCACGAGACGAGGCGACGACCGGGCCCCCTCGAGGTCAGCATCCGGATCCGCCACCAGCCGCCGAGCCTTGCGAAGGTTGGTGGGCGGAGTCGCTCACACACCACTCCAGGAAGCCGCGGACATGCTCGGCATCGGCCGCAGGCGGCTCCATCGGCATCCGACCCACTACGTGCGCGTGACGGGACGGCCCGGTCTCGAAAGCTCAGTTGGATGATCTCCTTGCTGCGCGCTCCGGGGGGGCAGCTGACCGAACGCCACCCGTGCGAGTTGACCGCGGGCGCCGCAGCTGAAGACGCAGCCCGCGGGTAATCTCACTTCTGGAAGCCGCCAGCGGCTCACCGCACCGCCTCGACGTCACGGTCATGGCGATGACCAAGCGGTCAGAGTCACCCGGACGAGGGGGTTGCCTGGTGCGGCGACAGCGATCAAGGTGCACCTGTGGAAACGACGCCGTTGCCCGGACCTGACTGCTGGCTCAGCCCTCACGCGAGAGTCGATCAGTCGGCCATCGAGGGCCAAGGCCTGTTCGCCACCGCCCCCATCAGCACCGGCACAGTGATTAGCCGCTTCGGCGGACGGCTCGTCACCGACCCCGAGCTACGTCAGCTCCTCGCCGACGCGAGTGCTGCCGGCACCTACGTGGACACGCTGTCCATCGGCCAGGACCTCAACTTGGTCCTGCCGCCAGGAGTGCCCAACCACGCGGGCAACCACAGCTGCGACCCGAACATCTGGTGGGTCGATCCCTACACCGTGGTCGCGCGGCGGGACGTCGAGCGCGGCGAGGAGCTGACCCTGGACTACGGGACGATCACCGACGACCCCACCTTCCAGATGCCGTGCTCGTGCCGCTCCACAGCCTGCCGGGGCCAGGTCACCGGCCTGGACTGGAAGCTGCCGCGGCTGCAGGCGGAGTACGGGCAGCACTGGGTGCCGGTCCTGCAAGAGCGCATCGCCAACTCCTGAGCAAGCACAGTCTCGCCCGGTCATGGCGCCCTGCGGGCGCGAAGCAGCGCTGCGAACGCTGCACGAGCTCCCTCACCGCTCAGCTGTCGGCCAACTCTGAGCGCATCGCCAAAATGTCCTCAATCTCGCTGCGCATCCGTCCATGATCGAAGGCGGTGAAGGCCAGCTGATCGGCCAAGCGGGTCGCCAGCCGTGCGAACAGCGCCACACTCGCTCGAAGCGCCGCCGCCGTGTCCACCGCATCGAAGCGGCCCCAGCAGTCGTCGAGGGCAGCCTGCACGTCCTGATCCATCCACTGCCGCATCCGGGTGCCCAGGTAGCGGACGTCGACCTCCGTGCCATAGCGAGAGCGGTGGTCCCACTCGATCAGCAACAGCAGCTGCGCCTTGAGGTTCTCGTCGCGGACCTTGGCCATCCACAGCTCATCGCGCACCGCTGCCTTGGCGCACATCAACGCCGCCGCGTAGCCCCAGTGCAGCGCCTGCTCGAAGTCATCGGCGCTGGGCAGGGGTGACGACGAGGAGGTCAGGGACAGGGCCTGCGTGCGTGCGTCCTTGGTGACCAGCACCCGGAAGGAACGGTCCCGCGGGATCGAGGTGATCTGCTCGATGGGGATGACGGTGAGGTCGAGCTTGCCGCCGGCGTAGTAGACGACCCGAGAAGGGAACCAGCCCGCAGCGTCCAGGCGCTCCACGACGAGGACTTCCCCGAGCTGATCCCACCAGGAGTCATCGTTCATCAGCGGGGCTGGGTCCTGGACGTAGACCTCCAGGTCGCGATCGGACAGCGGGTGCGTCTGCCCGGTGGCGGCCGACCCGGTCAGCAGCAGGGCACGGACGTTGTCCTGCTGCTGGCTCCAGGAGGTCAAGGTGTTGATCACGGCGTCGTAGTCCACGGCCCTGGACGGTGGCAGAGCCTGCAACAGCACCGCAAGATCGAACCTTGGTCGACGTCGCGGTCATGGCGCGGGCCGCGTGACGCTCGAGGTCAGTAGGCGCCCTCGATCCTCGCCTGCTGGACCAGCTCGTCGTAGCGGTCCTCACCCTGATCGACTGCTTCAGGCGGCACTACGGCGATGGACCACGGCACCTCGCATGGGCCATCGTGCCCAGGCTCAGGACACAGGGCTCTGGCCAACCGCTCCTGAATATCCATCGCCTGCTCCGGCGAAGCCCACAGGCCGATCCTGACCTCGTAGGTCCCCTTACCGTTCGCTGAGTTGGTCGGCGCCATGTCCTGACGCTAAAGGCACCGCTCTGCTCCCAGAGCGGACCGCGCGGTCATCCCACGTTCTGCGCTGTCCTCCCTAGTGGTCAGCTCGGAAAGTCCTTGATCACCTGACCTGCACATGTCGCTGCCGTGACAGTGATCAAGGACGCGGCACCGTCGGTGGCCGTGGGTACAGCACTTCCGACGATGCCGCGCACGGCCGAGACTATCGAGCAGCAACTGCAGTACGTCGCTGCCCATCCCGGCGTGGCGCAACGGCACGCCTTGCGCGCTCGCCTGGTCCTGGCCGCAGGCCAGGACTCGCTGCGCGCGGTGGCTGCCGCCCACGGCACGACCCGCAACACCGTCCGCAAGTGGGTCCGGCGGGTCGCGGCCGAGGGCCTCGAGGGACTGTTGGATGCCCCGCGCTCGGGGCGGCCGGTGCTGTATCCCGATGACGCAGTCCTGGATCTGGTGAGCCTGGCCACCTCCAAGCGTCCCGGCCCGTACGCGTTGTGGACCCACCGCGCACTGCGCGATGCGATGTGGAACCTGAACTGGGGTGTCACCTGCTCCTGGGTCAGCACGACGTTGAACGCGTTGGGGTTGAGGGTCCATCGGGTCCGCGGCTGGATCCACCGTCGTCCCGACCCCGACTTCGACGCCAGGGTAGCTGCGGTGCAACGAGCCATCGCTGGCGCAAGGTTCGGTGCGAGGCCGGTACTGAGTCTGGACGAGAAGACCTCCGACCCGGTCCGGACCCCGGTGCGGGCCGATTCGCGCGCCGGTGATGGCAGTCTGCGGCGTGAGTTCGATTACGTCCGCAAGGGCACCGTCTCCTGGTACGGGGTTCAGGACTGCGCCAGCGGGGCGGTCGAGATGGTCCGGGCCCGGTCGCGGATGGACTCGGCGGCGTTCATCGAAGTGCTGGAGCATCTGCAGGAAGTTCACGGGTCCGACTTCGTGCTGATCATGGACAACGGGTCGGCGCACACCAGCCGGGCCACGACGGCCTGGCTGGCCGAGCATCCCGGCATCGAAGTCCTGCTGACACCCAAGCACGCCTCGTGGGTCAACCCGATCGAGTCAGTGTTCGGGATCGTGACCCGTCAGGTCCTCAAGCACGGCTGGTTCGTCACCGCCGAGGACTGCGACCAGGCCGTGCAGGACTGGGTCGAGGAACGCAACAGGACTCACCGCCCGGTCAGCTTCACCTGGCAGCTGGCTGCATGATCAGGAACTTTTCGAGCTGACCACTAGGCACGCCGCACGCAGCGAGGGGTAGTCGCCTTGGTGGTCCAGGACCATCCGGACTGCTCGGTCCTTCACCTCGGCCGGGTACCGCTGGGGGCATGATCGTCATCCTGACTCATCAGGAAGCGGCATCAAAGCCGTGACGCTTCAGCCTTCGGCTGCGTGTGGCTGTGAGCGCGTTTGCTGTGCTGTCGGCCTGCAGGAGGGCGCGGAAGAGCGATCAGCTCATCGGCCAGTCCAACCAGCGTGCAGCCCCGGCGCGGGGAGACAATCAAGGCGCTGGAGTACTCACCGAACCACCGCAGAAGCTCGACCTGCTTAGCGGTGAGCAGCGCATGTCTGTCCGGCACGGCTGGAGCCTCTGTCCTCCCTGGACCAGTTCACTGCTAGATCCCAGTGGTTCAGTCCACCAGCACCACCATCACCGCCAGCACCACCATCGCCGCCTTAACCTCGACCTCGACGCCTGTCGCGGAGGCGATCGGCGAGGTCGGGCGGCAGCAAGGCCAGGGCCGCCTGTGCCCCGGGGTGCTTCCAGATCAGCTGATGCAGCGCCGAGAGTGTCAGCCCATCGCCAAGGACGACCAGTTCGTGCTCGCGGCCGATGTGGTCGTCGCAGCCGATGCAGTCTTGGGTCATCGTCAGCCACGGGTCAGGGGTAGTGGGCAAGGCGTTGCCCCAGAGGTCTGCGAGCAGTCCTCGGACCGCCAGAACGCGGGCTGAAGGGAAATGCGAGTGTTCCACTCTGTGAGTTCTACAGCACTCTCAGTGCTGGGTACCTGTCACTGGGTGTGCTGTGGGCGGGTGGGCCTGCGACCCACCGGGGCATCGGCGAGGCACCGCGACCTGGAATGATCAAGGAGGCGAGGCCTGACCTGCAGGTCGAAGGGACCGCATCCTGGCCATGGACGGCGAGGCGATGAAGGCGTTGATCGAGGAGCGGCTGCCCGGTCCGCTGGGTGTGCCTCAGGGACGCCCTCAATGATCCTCCTGGTACAGGCTGAGCCGATGCAGTCCCGGGTCAGCGGCGGCGTTTGTCGCGGTACATCGCCGCATCGGCAACGTCGATCAGGCTCCCGACCTGCACCCCGTCGCGGGGATAGAGCGCGTAACCGACGCTGGCGTTCAATCGCAGTCGACTGCCGGCAAGGTCCAGAGGCGTCTTGAACGCCGTCCGCACATGCTCCACCACAGCACGCACCGGTCCCTCCTGCCCCGGCGGTAGACCGGGCAGGACGAGGAGGAATTCATCACCGGCCAAGCGGGCGAGCAGATCCCCCGAACGCAGCACCGAACGCAGCCGCTGCGCGGTGTCGATGAGTACTTCGTCGCCGGCGGCGTGACCGAAGCGGTCGTTGATGGACTTGAACTCGTCCAGGTCGATGAAGATGACCGCCCCTCCCGTGCCGCTGCGCCGACTGCGGCGCAGTTCCAGCTCCAGGTTCTCCATGACGTAG
This sequence comes from Kineococcus deserti, assembly GCF_050871945.1. Taxonomy (NCBI): domain Bacteria; kingdom Bacillati; phylum Actinomycetota; class Actinomycetes; order Kineosporiales; family Kineosporiaceae; genus Kineococcus; species Kineococcus deserti. The sequence goes on from NZ_JBJLSI010000012.1 coordinate 63,120, forward strand.
GCACGGTTGTGCAGGCCTGTCAGGTAGTCGTGATACGCCAGCCGGGTGGTGCGCTCCTGGCGCTGCATCCGATCGCTGACGTCGACCTGGTTGCCGATGAAGTGGGTCACCCGCCCCGCGTCGTCCTGGACGGGATTGATGGTGATCTCGTTCCAGAATGGGCTGCCGTCGCGGCGGTAGTTCAACAACGTCATGTGCACGCTGCGCCCGGCCCGCAGGCGCCGGGAGATCACCCGGACCTGCGTGCGGTCACTGTCCGGGCCCTGCAGCACTCGGCAGTTACGTCCCAGGATCTCCTGCGCGGAGTATCCGGTGATCTGTTCGAACGCTGCGTTGACGTAGACCAGCGCCATGTCGCCGTCGGCTTCGGCGATGGCAATGCCGTTGCTGGCGGTGGCGATCGCCCGCGTGAGCAGGCCTGGAAGCTGCTGCGGCGATACTCCTGGTAGCGATGTCTCATCCCAGGACAAGGGCGGCGGCACGGGCAACGCGGCCGACGAGGACGACGAGGACGACGGGGACGACGGGGACGACGGGGACGACGGGGACGACGGGGACGACGGGGACGACGGGGACGTGGACCCGGGCATGGACGCCGATGAGACCGACGACAAGGACGCAGACGGGAAGGGATGAGGCCGCTTGGCCAGAGAGGCTGTCCTGGTGGGCCCCTGGACCTTGGCCATCAGCAAACCCGCCGCCGCCACCACCTGGTCACGGTCATAGCTCAGGACGTATTCCAGCATCCGCGAACTGCTCCGCTCCACAGCACCCGTCGCTGTTCCTGCCGCTGTCCCTGCCGCTGTCCCTGCCGCTGTCCCTGCCGCTGTCCCTGCGCTTCTGGGGCCCTGGGCGCCCATCACCTCTCGCGCGGCGATGGCGGCCGCGAAGTGAGGCGAGACGACCGTGACCACCCACTCCCGGCTCATCGGATCCGCCTCCTCCAGCGCACTGCCGTGCACCCCACTGGCCGGCTCCACCTCGATCCCGGGCCCGAGGACGGCGGTGAAAGCAGTCACCGCGGCTAGCGCCTCGAAACGGCGTGCGGTGGCGGGAGTGAAGAAGTCCGCGTGCTGAAAGGAAGCCAGGACCACTGTGGTGTCATCCAGCAGCAGTGCTTGACGTTCCACTTGCCGGCTCAGCGCCGCCAGCAGCGGCGCGCTGGCCTGCCGGGGCGCCACGCCCCGCTCAGATGCCGCGTTCTGGCTCAACGTCTGGAAGGCCGTCGCGGCCAGCGGGGGCTCGATCGGCGCAGAGCGCAAGTCCAGCGCGCTGTTCCAGACCGTGGGCAGGGGGCCGGGGTGAGCGAAAAGCCAGCCCTGTCCCAGACTCGCGCCCATGCCCAGGGCCCGCTGCAGGTGCTCCTCGGTCTCGATACCTTCGGCCAGGATCAGCGCTCCGCAGCGTTGGGCTTCGGCGTTGACGGCGTTGACGATCGCCGCCACGTCCAGGGTGGGGCGTGAGCGCACCAACGCCAAGTCCAGTTTGATGACCTCAGGACGCAGGAACGGCATCAACGCCAGCGCCGCCGGCTCGGCGCCGACATCGTCCAGGGCTACCGCCCAGCCCACCTCCCGCACCCGGCGCACCCCGGCGAGCAGGGAGGCGGGTTGGGCCAGCAGGTCCCGCTCGGTCACCTCCACCACGACCTGCACCCCGGCGGGCACCAACGCCGCTATCTCAGCCAGGCGGCGGCGAGAAAGCATCGCCAGCGTGGCCGGTTCAGCGTTGAGGAACAACGTCGCTGACGCCGGTAGCGCCGCCGCGGAAGTTGCAATGCAGCGCAGGCAGGCCTCATCCAGCTGCAGGACGGCGCCGGAGCTGCCTGCGGCGGCGGTCGCGAACAGCGCCGCGGGCGATACGCCCGCGCCGCCGTCCCCACTGCCGTCCCCACTGCCGTCGCCACTGCCGTCGCCACTGCCGTCCCCACGGCCGTCCCTATTGACGTCGCCACGGCCATCGCCATTGCCGTCTGCATTCTCTATCCCGCCTGACCCAGCGGCTTGCGTCCCCTGCGCTACGTCCGCTACGCCGCGGATGAGTCCTTCCACCGCCAGCACCTCACGGGTGCGCAGGTCCACGATGGGCTGGTACACCGCCCGCAGCTGTACCGAAGAAGCGGGACGGACCTTGCGAGCACTTCCAGCGTGCTGTTCGCCCCAGGCAGCCGGCCCTGAGGCTCGTTCACGAGCGTCTCCGCCCACGTCTGCGCCGGGGCCCTCGCCGGGGCCCTCGCCGGGGCCCTCGCTGGGGCCCTCGCCGGGGCCCTCGCTGGGGCCCTCGCCAGTCTGCTTCGACGACGCGCAGGACGACGCGCTGGACGACTCGCCCATGAATCCCCTTCCCAACCAGCATCCGGCAATATCGGCGATATCCGGCAGCGATGTGAAGCACCTTAGGGACCCGACCTTGCCTTGTCCTCTTCGTGGTCGGCTGCCTCGTTCAGACCCTTGCTGGTACCTCGCCGATACCCGAAGACAGTCCGGTGACGCTTGGCTGTCATGGCTGAGGATGCACCTGCTGACAGGCGGGTGCCGTTGCGGCTCGACCCGCGGTGCATGGGGGCTCAAGGTGCAGCCTGGGGATGCCGATATGGGGGTCGTGAGTGCCTACCACTCGTCCTGCACCGGTGACGACCTCAACGGAGTACACCTCACGCCAGAACCAGTCGTTGAGCTGATCGTCGAGCCGGACGCTGACGACGCGTTCCAGGATCTGCGAAGGCTGCACTCGGTGATCGACGTCTCGATTCAGCAACTGCATCTGTTGATCGAGCAAGTCGAAGACGTGCGTCGTCAGCGTGACCGCGGTCGCAGTTACCGCCAGAGCGTGGCCGCTGAGAATGGTCCCTCGATCGTCGACCTCCTCGATGCAGTGATCATCAACCTGGGCGAGGCCAGCGCTCACGCGGTCAGCGCTGAAAGCAACGCCCACCAGAGCAACTCCCGCCAGAGCGAGGCCACCTCCTGCGGTGAGCCGTCCCCGGGTGCCCATCACGCTGACCACCACCCTGACCACCACGCTGGTCACTGAAGGCGCGTGGCAAGGCAGTGAGACAGCGCTGGCCTGGGAGCTGCTGACTGCTGGGGTCGGATGCTGGGGCCGGATGCTGGGGCCGGAGATTCTCTGGAGCCCAGCAGGAGGGCCGATGAGATGAGGATGGTCCAGTCGGCTGGATGCTGCCGGCCAAAGGACGACGAAGTCCGGGGCCAGACACTCCTCACGATGACGTCACCGGGCTGCGGCCTACCGCAACGGATGGGACCAGGTGGCTGCAGGACGTCGTCTGGGGGCGCAACTTCGGAGTACCTGAGGTGCGGCAAAGTCCCGTCGGCCCATCGCTGAGCGCCGACGTACGGCGTCGGCAAGGGCCCCCTGAGCGCCATCAGGTCCTCAAGCCTGGCCGGTTCAGGATCGTGCCCGGACTCGCCGAGGTGTCACCTGAGTGGGCGATCGGGACTCGTCGACACCTGCCGATGTCTAGAAGGGCAGCGATGTTGCCCACGTCTCCGGCGTTTGAACCGCTCACGGTCTGGGAAGGCTCGAAAGAGTCGGGGATCGAGGATCGGATGGTCAGCCATCGACGCCTCACGCATCGCTGCCTCACGCATCGATGCCGCTACCCCTTTCGAGACCGCTGACCTCCTGGGAGCGGTAGCCAACCGAGCCACCCCCAGGAGTAAGACGTGCCGCAAGCACCACGCCACCGGCGAGAAGCCGAACGGTTGGCGTCCCTGCGCAGCTACCAGGTCCTGGACGCCGGACCGGACATCGCGCTGGAGGCCCTGACTGCCGCCGCTGCCCGCGCCCTGAAGGCCCCCGCCGCGCTGGTCACCTTGGTGGATGAGGACCGGCAATGGTTCGCCTCTGCCACCAACCTCAGCGCGGCCATCGGCTACCACACCCCCCAGACCCCGCGGGAGCTGTCCTTTTGTGCCTACGCGGTCGCCGATGAGCAGACGCTGGTGGTCCCTGACGCCACCCTCGATGCCCGCTTCGCCGACAACGGTCTGGTCACTGGCCCAGAGCACCTGCGCGCCTATGCCGGTGCCCCCATCATCGGCCGCGACGGACTGCCGCTGGGCGCGTTGTGTGTGCTGGACCGCCAGGCCCGCCCCTTCGACGCCCAGGGAGTGCAGGTCCTGACCGATCTGGCCACCACGGTGGCCGAACTGTTGGAGCTGCGCCGCGCCGACGCCGGCGCCGGGCTGAGCGATCACGACGTGCTCAGTGAGAGCCACCGCCTGCGCGCTGGCATCGACGCCGGCGAGCTGGTGGTGCACTACCAGCCGGTGGTGGACCTGCCGACCGGACGCTGGCTGGGGATGGAAGCCCTCGTGCGCTGGAACCACCCCCAGCGGGGCCTGCTGCCGCCGTGGGTGTTCTTGCCGCTGGCCGAAGCCAGTGGCCTGATCGTCCCGCTGGGCCGGGAGGTCCTGCAGCAGGCGTGCGCGCAGGTGGCGCGCTGGCGCCGCGACATCCCGGCCGCGGCTGACCTGCACGTCGCGGTCAACGTCTCCGGGCGCCAGCTGGGCGAACCCGACATCGCCGACGTCATCGCCGAAGCCCTGCAGGTGGCCGGGCTTCCGGCGCACGCGCTGACCGTGGAGCTGACCGAGACCTCCCTGGCCGACACCGGAGCAGCGGTGGACATCGCCCTGCAGCACATCCGCGCCCTCGGCGTCACCTTGGCCCTGGATGACTTCGGCACCGGTTACGCCAGCTTTAGCTACCTGCAGCGCTTCCACCCCGACATCGTCAAGTTGGATCGCTGCTTCGTCCAAGCCCTGGGGCGCTCCGCGCGTGATGACCTGCTGGCCCGAACTTTGATCCAGCTGGGTCTGCGGCTGGGCTGCGACATCGTCGCCGAAGGCGTGGAGCACCCCCAGCAGGTCGATGCTTTGACCCGCCTGGGGGTGCGCACGGCGCAGGGCTACCTCTTCGCCACCCCCCGCGCACCGGAGCAGGTGCAGGAGCAGCTGCTGGGCGTCCACGCCCCGCCGCCGCGGGCGACGACAGCGAGCTGACCGGCCTCACAGGCAGGACTGCACGGGCAGGACTCCACGGGCAGAGCCGGGGTTGCTGCGAGATCGCCTGTCCCGCGTCCTCCGCCTGGCTCAGGTCCTGCCTTGCGCTGTCCCCTTCCTTCGCCGCTCACGCGTGCCCTCTTGCTGGAGCGGCAGGGTGGGGCACGAAGTGGTTGAGTGCAGGATCGAAAGGATGGACCACCATGCTCGACGACCCATCACCCGCCGATGACGGCGCTGCTACTGCCGGTCTTCCACCCGTCGTAACCACTGCAGCAGTAGGCGCGGTCAGTGATGCCACTGATGCCACTGATGCCACTGATGCCACTGATGCCACTGCCTTGATCGGCGCGCCGTTCCCGGACTTCACCGCTGCCGTCAGCGCAGTGCTGGCTGCCCTGCAGGCAGCGGCGGGGATGCAGCTGTGGATGGTGACACGCGTGGTCGGCGAGGATCAGGTGGTGCTGGTCTCACGTCATCGTGCTGGAGCTGAGCTGGCGGCTGCGCCCGGGACCGTTTTGCCGTGGAGCACCTCCTTGTGCCAGGCCATGCTCGCCGGCTCTGGGCCCGTGGTGGCTCCTGAGGTGCGCGACGTCCCGGCCTACGAGCAGGCCCTCAACGCCCGCCACGCCGGAATCCGGGCCTACGTGGGGGTGCCGCTGCGCGGACGTACAGGAGAGCTGTTCGGCACCCTGTGCGCTTTCGATACCCGACCTCAGCCGGACGCCCTGCGTGAGGTGCAAGTGCGCCTGCATCTTGAGGCCCGCCTGCTTTCCACCGTCCTGGCCAGTGAGCTGCAGGCACAAGAACACCTGCGTCTGGCCGAACGCGCCCGTCTGGAAGCTCAGAGCGACGCCTTGACGGGGCTGGCGAACCGCCGCGCCTGGGACGGAAGTCTTGAGCGTGAGGAGGCACGCTGTCGCCGCTACGGTCACCGCGCCGCCATCATCTGCCTGGATCTCGACGAACTGAAGGCAGTCAACGACACCGCCGGTCACGCCGCCGGCGATGAGCTGCTGCGCCGCACCGCGCAACTGCTGAGCAGCACCGTGCGCGCTGAGGACGTCGTCGCCCGCATCGGCGGTGATGAGTTCGCCGTCCTGCTCATCGAAGCCGACACCGACGGTGCACGACAGGAGCTGGGCAGGCTGCGAAAACTGCTGAGTACGGCAGGTATCGCCGTGTCCACCGGCGTAGCCGTCCGCAGCTCTGCGGGAGACCTCAGCGCCACCTGGGCTGAGGCGGACGCTGCGATGTATCAAGACAAGCAGTGCCGTCGGACCAAGCGGCCCAGCCAGGAGCGAACTAGCCGGATGCGCCTTGGAGCGTCCTCCGTGCTGGGTACTGGACTCAGCACCGATACCCCTTGTGCTGTGCAGTCCGGCGAAGGACCCCGGAGTTCGCCACGAACTTCCGGGGGACACCAACCTGGCGCTGCTGCTGCAGCAGGCTCTGGATGAGGCGGTGCGCATCAGCGCCCGGCTGCTGACCGGCCGCCCTGACCAGATGCTGGCATCGCTGCGGTTTCCCGTGTGCGTCAACGTCGATGAGTTTGATGCGAGCCTGAATGAAGGTGCCCTGAGAGGGCTGCGCCCCGACCAAGTGCGCATGGTGCGCTCCATGCAGCCGATCTCCCCGCACCCGGCACCGCCTCCAGGGCTGCAGGTCATCCATGACTCCCTGTTGTTCCTGCGTGCCCTCATCGACGCCGGCGCCTCCCTGCGCATTCTCAGTTGGGGGCATTCGGCCACACCACAGTTGCTCGTGGACCCGCCCGAGGTTCTGCTCGAGCTGATCGGCGAGCCTGATGGCTTCCTCGAGCACCAACCTGTCGTCGCCCGCTACCGCGTGCAAGGACACCGGCCCGGCCGTAGTAGCGCACGAGGCACAGCCAACATCGCCATCGATGCCGCAGCCGAGGTCGACCCACTGCCCCAGGAACCCGACGACACCCTCAGCCGGCGCACTCAGCGGCTGATCAGCGTGGTGAGCGAGCTCGTGCGTTCTTTCGAGCGTTCCATGCATCAGCGCCACGACATGCCCCCACCGCCAGAACCGTCCTCAGACCCGCGTCTGCAGGTTGGGCCGCCGCGCGCCCCGTGGACGGCACAGGCCAGCGACACCGGCAACTGGAGCGATGCAGAGCTGGAGCAGCTGCGCGCCTCTGCGCTGGGCCTGGCCACCGTCGTCGACGCCCGCGACACCACACTGCTCGTCGTCACACCCGCAGGTGTCTTCGAATGCCGAATTCCCGCAGCTCTACCCCTGCCGGACGACGTTGAACAAGGTGAGGGCGCCGAATGGGCTACGCGCGCTGTCGCCGCCGCATGGGGACTTCCCGACTTCGTCTTCCACCCCCTCAAGATCGCCAAGAGTGCAGCGACCCGTGAAATCGGACATGGCACCATCCTGGTCGGCGGGTACGGCTTACTGCTGCAGAGCAAGAGCCGCCACGGCACTGCCCTGCGTGATGAGCAGGGCGAGCGCAACTGGCTGACGAAGAACATGACCAAAGCCGCCAAGCAAGCCGCCGGGACCCTGCGCTCACTACGGCAGCAGCCCACTGAGCTGATCAACGTCCGAGGTCGGCGCCTCCTCATCTCAGCTGACGACCGCACGCAGGACGACGTCGTAGGTCGCGGTGGAAGGCGCGAACGGTGGTGCTCGTTGTCGCCGCTGTCACACTCGGCAAGGCGTCGATCGGTGCGGTCCCGTTCCAGGACGCGAAGTGGTCTCGGGTGGGGAACCGGACGATGTCCCCGACATCCCCCAGCAGCCGCGCTGCGCTGGAGGGGCCGATGCCGTACAGATCCATCAGATGCGACCCGGAGTCAACCACCAGCTGCTGCAGCTGCCGGTTCGCGGCCCTGATCTTGCCCTGAATCGCGGCGAACTCCTCCACCAATTCAGCCGCCAACTGCGTCCGCATCAACGCCGCCGGACCCACCGGGACCACGCCGTCCAGCAGCTTTTTCGCCTGCCCCGCAGTGAGGAAGCGCTTGGCCCCACCCCCGATCAGCTCACCCAGCAGCCGATGGATCCGGTTGACGACCTCGGTCTTGCGGACCCCCAACTCATCACGACGATCAGCCAGCAACCGCAACGCGACGCTCTCATCATCGACGGTCACCACCCGCAGCCCCGCGCCCTGCCCGTCCTTCGTCACCAAGCGCCGCCTGCGGCGGCGAACCGCGACCGCAGCAATGGCGTGAGCATCGGTGGCGTCGGTCTTGCGCCCGTGCCCGGTCTCGAACGCACGGACCTGCGCGGACAGTTTCGGCGGGACGTCCAGCACCGTCTGCCCGTCAGCGACCAGCCGCTGAGCCAGGTATCGGCCCGCGCCGTTGGCTCCCTCGACCGCCCACGTCCGCCTGGGCCACGCACTCACCGCGGCCAGCATCGCGCGGTAGCCGTCGGTGCCGGTGGCGAAGCGCTGCCCCAGCAGCATCTGCTCAGCCTCGTCGACGACCTCGATCGTCGCGGAACGCTTGTGCGGATCGATCCCGATGACCACCGCCGGCACCACCACTGATCTTCGTACGCTCATCGCTGCTCCCCGCTCGCCTGGCCTTCGGTGGGGCGAGGTGGGCAGCGCTACTTCGGGATGACCGAGCAGACCTCTCTTGAGCCACTCCCCGCCAGCGGTGCCCGACGCGACGCAAACCATGAGAGAACCACACCCGTGAAGCCGGTGGGCAGGCGAATTGAGAACGACGCGTCAGGCACCTCGGCACAGCCTGGCCGGGCTGGTGCCGTGAGGGAGGTGAACAAGTAGGCGAATTGAGGACGTTCTCGAAGCCGCCTGAGCTCGTAAAGGGGGGGCGAGCTCAGGCGGCGGTCGTGAGAGCCGGCTTCTGGCCAGCTGGTCGCCAGCTGGTCAGTGTCCGCTGCCGAGGTGACCGGCCAGTCGCTCCAGGCGGGCGGAGCTGTCGGCGTTCAGGCCGGTGACGTGCACCACCTTGCCTCGAGCGGCGTATTTCGTCTGGACCGCATCCAGCGCCGCAACAGTGGAGGCGTCCCAGACGTGCGCCGCAGACAGGTCGATCACCACGTTCTGCGGGTCGCCGGGGTAGTCGAACTGGGTGACCAGATCGTTGGATGAGGCGAAGAACAACGCGCCGGAGACCGAGTACACGCGGGTGGTGCCGGCGGGGTCCAGGACGCTGCTGACCTGGACCAGGTGCGCCACGCGGCGGGCGAACAACAGCGCGGCGATCAGGACCCCGACGATGACGCCGATGGCCAGGTTGTCGGTGGCCACCACGACGATGACGGTGACGACCATGACCGCGGTCTCGCTCTTGGGCATCCGGCGCAGCGTGGCGGGGTGGACCGAGTGCCAGTCGAAGGTGCCGACCGCCACCATGATCATCACTGCGACCAGGGCGGCCATCGGGATGGTGGCCACCACATCGCCCAGGCCGACGACCAGGACCAGCAGGAAGACCCCGGCCAGGAACGTCGAGGCGCGGGTGCGGGCCCCGGCCTTCACGTTGATCATCGTCTGCCCGATCATCGCGCAGCCGCCCATCCCGCCGGAGAAACCGGTGATGATGTTGGCCGCGCCCTGCCCCCAGGCCTCCCTGCCCTTGCGCGAGGGGGTGTCGGTGACGTCGTCGACGAGCTTAGCCGTCATCAGCGACTCCATCAGCCCGACCAGGGCCATGCCCAGGGCGTAGGGGGCGATGACCGTCAGGGTGTGCAGGTTCAGTGGCACGTTCGGCAGCAGCGGGAACGGCAGGCTGTCGGGCAGTTCGCCCTCGTCGCCGACGTTGGGAACGGTCAGGTGGGCGGCCACCGTGACGATGGTGAGCAGCACGATCGCGACCAGCGGGGCCGGAACGGCCCTGGTCAGCCGGGGGAAGAAGACCATCAGGGCGATGCCGGCGGCGACCATCGGGTAGACGATCCACGGCACGTCGCGCAGGTGCGGGATCTGCGCGGCGAAGATCAAGATGGCCAGGGCGTTGACGAAGCCGACCATCACGCTGCGCGGGACGTAGCGCATCAGCTTGGCCACCCCCAGCAGCCCCAGGACGACCTGCAGCACGCCGGCCAGGATGACGGTGGCCAGCAGGTAGTCCAGGCCGTAATCGCGCACCACCGGGGCGATGACCAGAGCGACCGCGCCGGTGGCCGCCGAGATCATCGCCGGCCGCCCGCCCAGGAAGGCGATGGAGACGGCCATGGTGAAGGAGGCGAACAACCCCACGCGGGGATCGACGCCGGCGATGACGGAGAACGAGATCGCCTCCGGGATCAGGGCCAGGGCCACGACCAGGCCGGCCAGGGCCTCGGTGCGCAGCACCCGGGGCGTCAGCCAGGGCGGGCGGCGATGGTGGGCGGTTGGCGCGGGGGCGGCCGAGGATGCGGCGGGCAGGGCCAAGGAAGTGCTCCGTTCACGGAGGTGATGAGGCGGCGCCGACCGCTGGACGAAGGCGCCCGGCGGTCGCTGGGTGGGTCAGTGCTCAGGGGAGGTCGAGCGGCACACCGGGCGCCGGGCCGTTTCCCTCCTCGCCCGTCGGCCGCACCAGAGCGTGCTGGCCTCGGTGCTGGCTGCGACAACTTCGCGAAGAGGTGACCCGATCAACTGATGGCGTCTCGTCCTGCCGTCAACTCTACCCTAACGTAAGGGTAGAGTCCGGATCTCGAACGGCGCCGCGACCGGCCTTCCGCGCCCCTGGAGCACTCGCCGGGGCCGTCAATTGCGCTGCCCGCCAATTGTTTCCGTACGGGTCGATGAGATGAGGACGAGTGAGCACCACCCCCGGCCAGCCTGCTGGCCGCCGCGCCCACCAGCCCGACACCCAACCCGATGCCCGCCCCGACGCCCAGCTGGAAGACGGCCGGGGCAAGCAGTCCCCGGCTGCACCGGTGATCCCACTTCGTCGCGACTCAGGTGAGCCACCCAGCCCGCAGGGCCCCTCCTCGGCGTCGACGGCCGCTGCGTCCACAGCGCCCGCGCGCAACGGACGCGCTCGATGGGCGCGCGGCCCGGCCCGGCCGACGCTGGCCGAAGCCTTCGATCCGCGCAGCAACGCGCTGGACCTGCTGCGGCTGGCGCTGGCTACCACGGTGGCGGTGGTGCACACCATGCTCATCGGCACCGGCCACCAGCCGCAGACCGGCTCCACCGACCTGGGCAGCCTGGCCGTGGACGCGTTCTTCGTCCTGTCCGGCTTTCTGGTCGCCCGCAGTTACCTGCGACTGGACTCCCTGCGCCGCTTCGTCTGGCACCGCGCGCTGCGGATCCTGCCCGGGTTCTGGCTGTCCCTGCTGCTGACCGCCGCACTCGTCGCCCCGCTGCTGGCCCTGCTCGAGGGCCGCCCGGCGGCCTCAGTGTTCACCGGCCCGGACTCGGCGCTGGACTACCTGCAACACAACGCGTTTCTGCAGATCCAGCAGTTCGGCATCAGCGGCCTGACCGCCGGCTCCGGCGCCCCGGATGTGATCAACGGCTCGTTGTGGACGCTGCTGTTCGAGGCGTGCTGCTACGCCATCGTCGCCAGCCTGGGCGTGGTGGGCATCCTGCGCCGGCAGCGGTGGCTGGTGCTGGCCCTGCTGATCGCCTTGTGGCTGCTGACCATCGCCGCCGCCGCCGGGTTCAACCCGCTGGGCTCGGAGCTGATGCTGCGGCTGAGTTTCGTCTTCCTGCTGGGCACCGCCGGGCACCTGTTCGCCGACCAGATCCCGGTGCGGGGCTGGCTGGCCGGGTTCAGCCTGGCCCTGGTCATCGTCGGGCTGACGTTCCTGCCGGACTACCGGGCCCTGGCCGGGCCGGCGTTCGCCTACCTGTGCCTGTGGGCCATCGTGCGCTGCCCCTGGCGCCCACGGATGCGCTGGGACCTGTCCTACGGCATGTACGTCTGGCACTGGCCGATCGCCCAACTGCTGTTCGCCCTCGGGGCGGCCACCTTGACCGCGGTGCCCTTCATCGCCCTGGGCCTGGCGCTGACCGCGGCGGTCGCCACCGCCTCCTGGACGCTCATCGAGCGCCCCGCGCTGAGCTGGAAGGACGCCGCCTGGGTCACCCGCACCCCCCGTGCCCTACGCCCTCGACCGTGACCGGCGGTGGATGGCGCCCTCCGCCCACGCCCGGCCTTCACGCAGCGCCGGGCGATCAAGTCCTCCGTGGGGGGTGCTTGACTACGGCGGTGGACATCGTCGACGCCTCCGACCCCCAGACCGGGCGGCTCATGCAGATCGGCGAGGTCGCCGAGCGGGTCCAGCTCTCGCACCGCACGGTGCGCCACTACGACGACGAGGGCCTGCTCACCCCCACCCGCAGCGCCGGCAACTTCCGCCTCTACACCGAGGCCGACGTCCAGCGGCTGCTGCTGATCCGGCAGATGAAGCCGCTGGGCTTCTCCCTGGACGACATGCGCCACCTCATCGCCGTCCTGGACCAGCTGGCCACCGCTCCCGACGATGAGCAACGCACCCAGGAGCTGCGCACCTTCATCGCCACCGCCCAAGAACGCCGCGACCGACTCGCCCAGCAGGTCCGCACCGCCGATGCCTGGCTGAAAGACCTGCGCTCCCGGCTGTGAAGTGACCGGCCCCCGCCCCGGCCGCCGCCCCGGCCGCGGGCACCGGACCGCGGCACCGGAGCGTTCCGCCGATCATGCCGGCGTCGGCCGCCCGGCCGTGGCCTCCCGGAGGGACGACTGAATTGCCGAGGTCGGCAGCTGCCGAGTCAGCTACGGGTCAAGCCGGCCGGGCCCGCCCCTCGGAAGTGGCGGGCCAGGTCCACCACGGGCACCACGCACTCATACAGACAGACCAGTCCTCCAGCCTCCTCGCCGACGACTTCGCCATCACCACCCAGACGCTGCACCCACTCGATGCGAGCCTCGCTTCCGCAGACCGGGCACCGGCGCCAGGTATGCATCGACTGACTCATCGGTTCGCTCCGCGATTCACAACCTTCACGTTACGTGAGGGTGCGGCACGCGAGCCAGGACCAGCAACCTGACCGCGGTCCAGCTCGGGTCGGAGCGATCTACCGGTCATCCCGCGATCAGGTGCGGCCTCGAAGGTGCCGCTTGCGGATGCGGAAGTCCGCCAACGCTCCGATGGTGGCGACTTTGGTGTTCAGGACGGGGCAGACCCAGATCCCCTGGCTGTCGTGCTCGCGCGCAACCAGCGGGTGCCGGTCAGGGTGGTGCGGGCACGCCGGCCACGACGCTGACCGCTCGAGCTTCCACAACGCCTCCACCGCCCACTCATGCACCTGTTCAGCCAGGGCGAGAACCTGTGCTGTGAAGGGCTGCCCGGTCTGGACCCACACACCCATGCCGGTGCCGTCGGGGCTGTGCAGCCAGCAGCTGGCGGCCCCGGGGAAGTCCTGCCACTCGCGGTCGTCCACGGTCGGCGCGACTCCGCTGGGCACCTGCAGGTCCGCCAGCAACGGCGCCAGCGCCGCGTTCAGCTCAGGGTGCACACGACCAGCATGGCGATCATGGACCGCAGGGCGCCACCGACCTCGCGATCATCCCGCTGTCATGGACGTCGATGACCGCCCGGATCCGCCGATCTGCGGTCGTCGATCTGGGCAGGCGTAGCTGCGGTAGCTACTCTGCTGGTGGCTCGGTGCAGCCTGCCGCTCGCGCCCTTCGGGGTCTGGTGAATGCACCGCTGGGTCCCGCCTCCTGCGGCTTCCCGGACGCGGCAGCAGCCGGCAACGCGAGCACCCGGCACAGCACCTGCCGCACAGGAAGGCGCACCATGACCCCCTCGACGACCCCCTCATCGACTTCTCTCGCCCGGGCCAAGGACCTGGCCAAGCTGCTGCGCAGCGACCTGACCACCGCCGGAATCGACGTCCCCCACTCCCTGGCCCTGGAACTCATCGCCCACCAGCACGGCGTCCGAGACCGGAACACCCTCGCCGCCACGGCAAACGCGCACACCGCGGCCGCGCCCGTACAGCCGCCAGCGTTCGGCCCTGGCGTCCCGGTGCTGCGGGTGATGTCAGCCAAGGTGGCGCTGGGCTTCTACGGGGATTACCTCGGCTTCACCTTGGACTGGGAGCACCGCTACGCCCCGGGCTTCCCGCTGTACATGCAGGTCTCGCGCGGGCAGACGGTCCTGCACCTGTCAGAACACCACGGTGACGGCAGTCCTCACGGCGTCGTGTGGATCGCCGTGGCCGACGTCCACGCCCTGCACACCGAACTGCACACCCACCCCACCGCACCCGCGCGACCAGGCGTGGACATCGAGTCCCCCGGCGGGCCGACCCTGGAGGTCATCGACCCCTACGGCAACGTCCTGCGCTTCTGCCAGCCAGACGGCAGCTGAGGGCCAGGCGACGGCAGAGCAAGCACCAACGTCCGACCGATTCGCGGCCTGACCCCGTAGCAGGACGACGTCACGGTCATCCCGCTGGCCAGGACGTCGACCTCGCGGTCCAGGCGATGTCGGGACCCTCGGTCATGCCTGCTGGCAGCTGTCCAAGTTCTCCAGTGCAGCGATGTCGGCACAACGCACATGGCGCCATTCCCCGGACCCGAAGGAGTCCGCGGTGGTGTCGATGAAGACCTCCAAGTCCCCACCGGGTAGCGCCCGGTAGTACGTCTTGATGGGGTCCCCCTCCGTCGTTGGAGCCGTCACGACGACCTCAGCTCCCTCGCGTTGCGCATCAGAGCTGAGCAGGCAGTCCTTTAGATCGGCCGGGACTCTCTGCCCCTGTGTCAGGGTGATCACAGTGCATTGCGGTAGGGCGGAGCGTTCCCGGAATGCCGCCGGAGCTTGTTCAGCATCGGGACCCTCGACCACTGCACTTGGCTCTGGAGACATCGATGCCGAGCTCGTGCTGGTCGATGTAGACGGCGCAGTCGGTGACGGCGCGCTGTCAGCGCAGCCCGAACCTGCCAAGAGCGCCGCAGCAGCCACGAAAGCCAGAGGGTCTGCTGCACTGATCGGTGACAACCGAGCTGGCTTGCTCCTCAGCAGGCCTGGAAGGATGTCGCTGTGCCCAAGCCCTACCCCCGCGAGTACCGGGACGACGTCGTGCGCGTCGCCCGGGACCGCGACCCTGGCGTGACGTTGGAGCAGGTCGCGGCCGACTTCGGCATCCACGTCATGACGCTGTCGAAGTGGATGCGCCAAGCGGATGTGGATGCCGGCGTGAAGCCTGGGACGAGCACAACGGACAACGCCGAGCTGCGTGAGGCGCGGCGGCGGATCAAGCTGCTGGAGCAGGAGAACGAGGTCCTGCGCCGCGCGGCGGCCTACCTGTCCCAGGCCAACCTGCCCGGCGGCTCGGGAAAAGGATCTTCCCGCTCGTGAGGGAGCTGGCCGCCGAGGGCATTTCGGTGGTCCTCACGTGCCGGGTACTGAACATCGCTCGACAGGTCTACTACCGCTGGCTGGCTCAGCCGGTCACCGACACTGAGATCGAGCAGGCTTACCGCGCCAACGCCCTGCACAATGCCCACCGCGACGACCCGGAGTTCGGCTACCGCTACCTGCACGAGGAAGCCGCCGAGGCCGGGCAGCCGATGGCGGCGCGGACGGCCTGGCGGATCTGCTCGGACAACGGCTGGTGGAGCGCCTTCTCCAAGAGACGGTCCAAGAACGGGAAGCGACCGGGCCCACCGGTTCACGACGACCTGGTGCAGCGGAAGTTCACCGCGGATAGCCCGAACCAGTTGTGGCTGACCGACATCACCGAGCACTGGACCGGCGAGGGCAAGCTGTACTTGTGCGCCATCAAGGACATGTTCTCCCGGCGCATCGTGGGGTACTCCATCGACTCACGGATGACGTCGAATTTAGCGGTCCGCGCGTTGGCCAATGCCGTTGCGCGACGGCGAGTTGAGGGGATCGACGTGGCTGGCTGCACGCTGCACTCGGACCGAGGATCGCAGTTTCGATCCCGGCGCTACGTTCACGCTCTGAACCGTCACGGCCTGGTCGGGTCGATGGGCCGTGTCGGCGCGGCCGGGGACAACGCGGCGATGGAGAGCTTCTTCGGCCTGTTGCAGAACAACGTCCTGGACCGCCGGCAGTGGTCGACCCGGGAGGAGCTGCGGATCGCGATCGTGACCTGGATCGAGCGGACCTATCACCGCCGCCGGCGGCGGCAGAGCGGTCTAGGTCGGTTGACCCCCATCGAGTACGAGACCATCATGACCACGTCGGTCGCCCTGACCGCGTGACGTAGCTGTCACCTGATCATGCAGCAGACCCTGTCAAGGCATCCCCAGCAGGGCCAAAGCCCGCAGACTGACCAAAGCCGCACACCCCAGCCACGACAGGAGCACGATCAGTGAGCTTCCTCGCCCGGCTCAAAGATCAGCTCCATGCCTCCTCTGAAGCCGACGATGATCCCCGTCCCCTGGCCCACGGATCCTTCCCCGGCGACCAGGCCGTCTTGATCGATCTGCTGCTCTACCCCGACACCTTCGTGGTCGCTACGGTGGCAGCCGCAGTCTTGCGCTACCGAGACCCGGCCGCCGTCGGCCTGATTCTCGAAGCGCTCAGCGACCCGCGCTGCGACGACGAACTCGAGGACTGGCTGCTCGATGCCTTCCTCGGCACGTACGTGGACACCGACTGGAACTTCGAGCCGCTGCGTCAGATGGCCATGCAGGCCTGCGCGCAGTCCCCGCAGACGCGCACAATCGGCAGGAGCTTGACCCGCTTTTCCGGACACCGACCTGAGGCGATGATGTCGCCCAGAAAGGAGTCCTTCGATGCCCCGACCCCACCCGCCGGAGTTCCGTCAGCGCGCCGTGGAGCTGGCGCAGCTGCGTGAGCAGCCGATCGGCAAGATCGCCGCTGACCTCGGCATCAGCGAGTCCTGCCTGCGCCGCTGGGTCCGGCTGGCTGAAGGCAGCAGCGGCCGTACCAGCGGCCGCGCCGGTCAGGACACCACCGCCGTACTCGACGCCGGTGAATGCGCCGAGCTGCTGGAGTTGCGCCGCAAGACCCGGGTGCAGGCGATGGAGATCGACATCCTCAAGCGGGCCAGTGCCTACTTCGCCCGGGACGTGCTGCCGGACCCAAAATGATCTACCCGCTGGTCCGTGACCTTGCCGATGACGAGACCGCCCCGGTCCCCGTCGCGGTGACCTGCCGGGTACTGGGTGTGTCCCGCTCGGGCTACTACGAGTGGCTGGGGCGACCCACGTCGGCCCGGGCAGTTGCCGACGCGGCGTTGACGCAGACCATCGTCGAGGTCCACGTCTCCTCGCGGGCCACCTACGGTGCGCCTCGCATCCACGCTGAGCTGCGCTTGGGGATGGGCATCGCCTGCGGACGCTAACGCATCGCCCGGCTGATGCGTGCTGCTGGCCTGGTGGGTGTCTGCCACCGCCGCAAACGGTCGGGCTTGAAGCCGTTGCCGGCGCCGCACGAGGATCTGGTGCGGCGCCGATTCACCGCCGAGGAGCCGAACCGGTTGTGGGTCAGCGACATCACCGAGCACCCCACGGCCGAAGGCAAGGTCTACTGCGCCGCCGTGGTCGACGTGTTCAGCCGGATGGTGGTGGGCTGGTCCATCGCCGATCACATCCGCGCCGAGCTCGTCGTCGATGCCTTGGAGATGGCCTGTTGGCGACGTCGTCCGCAGCCGGGAACCATCGTCCACGCCGATAGGGGCAGTCAGTACACGTCCTGGATCTTCGGGCACCGGCTGCGGGCCGCCGGCCTGCTGGGTTCGATGGGGCGGGTCGCCTCCAGCGTCGACAACGGGCTGATGGAAAGTTTCTGGTCCACGATGCAACGCGAACTGCTGGACCGCCGCGCCTGGTCCACCCGGGCGGAGCTGGGCTCAGCGATGTTCGAGTGGATCGAGGCGTTCTACAACCCGCGTCGGCGTCACTCCGGCATCGGCTACCTCAGCCCCGTCGAGTACGAGGCCCTTCACACCGCGGCGACCGCTGCGGCATGATCGAGTCACCTACCTGTCCGGGAAACCGGGTCAAGCTCCACGACGCTCTCACGCAGGACGGCCGATCCGGGATCGGGAACGGCCGGGTTCACGGTCATCGTCGCCGTCCGCACGATCGTGTCGATGAGCGAGGTGGAGGCGGTGTAGCCACGCGGCAGGAGCGGCAACGTCGCAGAAGGCTGACAGAGCCGACCCGAAGGCATCGCGACCGACCCGCCATGACTTCGCTGTTCTGACGCGCATCGGCTGGACCGGTGCACCACGTCGAGCATCCCCGCCAGCGCAGGCGCGGGAAACTCAGCAGGTGCAGCTCACCTCCACCGACGGCGCCCTGCTCGAACTACGTCCCAGCGGCTACGAGCACCCAACCCTCACCACTCCTGGCGAACTGGACGCCAACTGGCTCATCGTGCACGGGACGGTGCGCACCGCCGCCGGAGAGTCGTGGACGTTCGACGAACCGAGCTTGACCACGTGGGAGGCGAAGGAGTTGCTGGACTGGCTGCACGCCGCGGCCGAAGGACGCCTCGAGCCGACCGACGACCCCGGCTCAGACCTTGCCGCGAGCACGATGATCTTCATCGAACCCAACTTGGCCTTCAGCGTGGGCGCAGTCGAGGGTGACCAAACGCTGCTGCGCGTGCACCTGTCCCTGGAGGCGTTGGCAGGCGGACCCGATGTGATGACGGGACCCGAGCCCAACGTGTACGGGTACAGCATCCCGTTCCGGATCGACCAGGCTCAGCTGCTCACGGCAGCGAAGCAGTGGAGCAGCGACATCGCGCCGTTCCCGGCTCGTTGACGACAGGGGAACCACCGTCGTGGGGCGAAGTCCTCGGCTCTGGCTGACACGTTGCGCTCATCCCGCTGTCGTGGACGTCCGCTACGCTGACTACGGCATCCACTGATCGCCGTGCACGATGCGGCGATCACCGCTTCCTGCCCCATCGTCCTTCAGGATTCTTAAAAACGCCGAAGAGGTCGTCATGGGGCACATCATCGGTCCAGTAACCGTACCGGTCGCCGAGCAGGGTCAGGATGGCGGCGAAGTCGGGGGTGCGTTGATGGGTCTGCAATCCCCAGTTCGTGAGGGTGTGCAAGGCCGACATGTTCAAGGCGGTGCTCAGATTCTCGCTGGTGAACACCTCCAAGGAGACCACGTCGTTCGGCTCCTCAGCCCGACGCATGAGTTGCCCAGCACGCCGGCGCCAGGTCTCGTCTTGAGAGAAACGGTCAAGACCTGCGGCATGAAGACGCTGGTTCCCGACCACGTTGGCGATGGCGGTCAGCAGGTGCCAGTCCAACCAGCCTGCGCGCCTCCGTTCCGCGAGAACCTGACGTGCATGCTCGTTCCCGAGCATTCTTGCCAAGGTGAATCGGATAATGGGTGGAAGGTTTTCGTATCGCCCAGCGCAGGCTGCCAGAGACTCTTGTTCCGTGTATCCGGGGCCTGGCCCGCTGGGGGAAGGTAGTTCGTCGGCGGCCATAAGGTTTCTTGGACGATCAGCTGCAACACTCGTCACCGGCAAGGTCGCGGAGGTGGTGTAGCTCGTGGCGGGGCGGGTGTCGGCGACTTCGTCATAGGGTCGGCCGGCGCCGAGCTTGTGGAGCAGGCCGCGCTCGAAGGAGCGTTCCACCAGTGTCATGAACGCTTCGCCGGGTAGCAGGGTGATGGTCACCAGTATCTGCGCCAGCACCGCGAGGGTTTCCTGTTCGAGTGCTCCATCGGCGACGCCGCCGGTGTATGGGGTGAGCGAGACCGTCCAGCGACTTACCGCGTTGTCTGGTTCTTCCACGCACGCGTCCTGGCCCGGTCGCGGGGGCGGTACATCCTCCGTGCTGCGGACGGTGAGGCTGATATTTATGTCGCTGGGCAGCAGCAACGGATCGTGAGCACTGAGGTCGGCGAGCAGGATCTGAGCTGCCGCACTGAACCGTTCTGCCGCCAGGACGGTCGCGCGGTCATTGGGGCAGCGCACGTACCAGCGGGTTCCGAGCCCGGCCCAGTGAATGACTCGCTGCGGGCCGGCATCGTCGAAGGGCCGTCCGCTGAGTTGCTGGTCGGCGAGTTCCGCCCACTCGTCTTCAGACGGGTGATCCGGATCCGTCGACTGCGGTGGCATGGAGTCGATCACTGGGGTGTCCACCACGATGCCGCGTAGCTGTTCCAGCACCGCCGGGCGGATCGCCTGTGCGGTGTGGAGGCGGATCGCCTGGTTGTCCCAAGCTCCATCGAGGTACAGGTACTTCTCGTTGTTCCAGGGGTCTAGCATGAAGTGGTGCTGCGCCAGCATGGCCACGCGGGTGAGCTCCGTCGCACCGATCCAGGCGCCGGCGGCGTGGTCACAGTTCGCGGCCCCGAAAAGTCCCACGGGGATCAGGTCTTGCACGTCCTCGTTCTGCGTGGCGTGTCCAGCGAAAGCGACGGCCATGGCGTACTGCTTGGCCGCCATCGGCAGTCGCAGCTCGGTGTAGATGTCCGAGATGGACAGCATGGCCAGAAGGGAACTGCGCAGCGTGTCACCACTCCACCAAGTGACCTTGGCCTCATGGAACTCGTTGAGGGCAGGGAGGAGGCGACCCGCCTCAACCAGAGCGCGTGCCCGCGTCATGCACCGTGTTGCCACGGCGTCGTTGCCTGCAACCCGGCCGGTCGCGGCATCCAGGGCATCGCGAATACCGCGATAGCGCGGATCGTCGATGATGTTTTGGCTGATGAAATCGAACCAGTTGCACAAACCTTCAACCGGGAAGGTGCTGGCCAGGGGAAGGAGAGCGGTCAGTTCGCTGAGGGCTTCCAGTCCCCCGTCCGCGTCGAGCATCACCACATCGCCTACGACGGTAACGGGAATTGGCGTGCCGTTCTCCTGAGCCTGCCGAACCATGGAAGTGACCTCAGCCAAACTCGGCAGATCCTGCTCGATGAGGTCTTCCGGGTCGGATGGGACCGGGGTGAGGGCGAGGCGCGCAAAGACTTCGAGCAGCGCGGCCCGCTGGTTTCGAGGTGGCGCCAACTCCAGCAGGTCCCGGAGGTGTTGCAGCAGGTCTCGCCCCCAGGCGTGGATCTGCGTGCCGGGGATGCCGGATCGGTCACGTAGTCGTGCTCCCAGACAGTAAGCAAGCAGGACGGCCGCGTCCATGAGCAGGCCTGCGCTTTCCTCCTGCATGACGTCGGCCATGAAGTCACGCACCGCATCATCGGCCCGCGTCAGATCACCGGTTCCCCGATAGGTGGCCAGCGCAAGCTCGTAGCGAGCATTCTGCCGGTCGCGGGTACGCGACGCCTCAAGCGCCAAAGCGTGCAGTAGGCGCAACCACTGGGGCAAGTCAGGACGGGCTGCTTCCTCTGAAGCGGCGTGACGGGCAGCGCGGCGGATCTCGAAGAAATCAGCAGAGGTGAGGTCGGCACTGGATTCGGTCCGCCAGTGGATCCTGGCGGTTTGGTACCACCGGGGAAGGGCTACCTCCTCAGGCTGCGGCGCGGGAGCCATCTCCATCGGTAGGTGCAAGTAGGCGTTGGCGATCCAGTACAGCTCGGGGTCGGCCAGCCAGGTGGTGATCGCCTCCGCGTCGAAGATTTCCAAACGCACACGGTGGTCCGCCTTCGCCTGCTCCTGCAGTCGGTGGCGTGCGGCGACCGGCACCGAGCCGGAGGTGAAGTAGCAGACCACATCGACCGCAGTGCCCTGAGTGCAGATGCCCCGCACGTCGCTGCGGATCTTGGTGGACAGGTGGTCCTTATGCAGGGTGCACGCGAAAGCCACCACCTCAGAGGTCGCGAGCGCCAGGAAGCCGCTGGTTCCGTCCACGCCTTCGGCCAGATAGGTCCGGAACGTTTCGAAGTCCCGCGCCTGGTCTCCACCTGAGCTGACCGGGCCGGTGGCAGGCAGGATGTTGCTCGCCACCCGGCGAGTGGCAAGGTGCCGGCACAGGTGCTCGAACTCGTGATGCGCGTTCTGAGTCCCCATCTCCGACAAGGCGAACTTGAGGAAACGTTGACGTTCTTCAGGCGAAGCCATGAAGACCTTTCGTGGTGAGCAAGGCACTGACCAGTTCCCAGCGATGCATCAAGTGATGTCTATCCGCACAGCGCAACGTGTTGACTCACGACTCGGCGTTCCTGGTCTCGACGTCCGACTGGTCCTCGCCCTTCTCGACCGTCTCGTAACGCGGCGCTTCTAGGTTGAGCTCGGTGTCGACCGGTGCGTCGGGGTCGGGCTGCGTCGGCGCCGCGGCCTGCGGTTCTGCGTCTTCTGTCGGCATCGGTGTTCTCCTGTCAGAGTTGACGGGTGAGGATCTGAAGGGCAAGGACGGACACTGCCGCCAGCGCGGCCAGCAGCGCGCTGAGTCCTTTGAGGTACCACTGGCCCCGCGAATTGGCCTCCTCTTTCGCCGAGACCACCGGGTCCTGGTCACCGCCGAGCAGGCTATCGGCGACGTGGGCCGGCATGGTGACCGAGCGCCGGTGATCGCGCAGAGAGACCCACTGCTCCCGCAACTGGACGCTGTCGGGGACAGTCACTTTCCGCGGGGCCAAGGCCACCAGGCATGACGTCGCCGATCCAAGCAGGAGGACCACGATCACGATGACGTTCAGTTTGATCCAGGCGTCGAAGGTGACGGCGGCCTTGAGCGCCACCAGCCCGGCGATCAGTACTGACAGTGCCACCCCGTCGAAGGCCAGGACGGTCGAGGCGCGTTGGGCGAAGGCTTCCCCGCGCTTGTCGTGGTGATCATGCATCCAGCGTGCCTGCTCGATGAAGGCCTGCACGATGGTCGGGTCCGTCGCAGGATGGGCAGCAGCAGGCGACTCTGCCTCCGAGCCTCCCCGGGTGGCCCGCGTGGACGGCGGTAGGTATCGCCTGATCCACGTGCTGATCGCCACGGTCACCGCCCTCTCTTGTCTCCCCCTGGGATTGTTACACTCTAAGCGTTACATTTGCAGCATGAGGACGTCGGATCTGACGGCGGTCACCGACATAGCCGCTGGTCAGTGGGGCCTACTCACCACCGCTCAAGCTGCGCAGGCCGGCGTCAGTCGGGTGCAGCTGACCCGCATGGTCACCGCCGGTGTCCTCGAGCGCATGGCGCACGGCGTCTACGCCACCCCCGCCGTCCTGGGCGATGAGCTGCTGTCACTGCGTGCGGCGTGGCTGGCGCTGCAGCCACGCGCCTCGGCCAGTGACCGGCTCGCTGACCCCTGCGCCGCCGGGGTGGTCTCGCACACCTCCGCCGCCCACCTGCACCAGCTCGGGGACCTACTCGCCGACGAGCACGAACTGACCCTGCCCAAGCGGTACCAATCCACCCGCGCCGGCGTCCGCATCCACCGCGCCAGCCTGAACGCTGGGGAGGTCACACTGACCGCGGGACTGCCGGTGACCACCCCCGCGCGCACGGTCGCTGACCTGCTCAGTGCCGGCCACGACCGCGAGCACGTCGCCCACGTTGCTGCTGACGCCATCCGCCGCGGCTCGACCACCCCACACGACCTCGCTGTCGCCCTGCAGTCGGCCGCCGCACGACACGGCGCCCCCGACGGCGCGACCCTGACCCAGCAGCTGCTGGACGCCGGCGGGCTGGCCCCCCACGAGCGGCCCGGCTACGACGTCCGACTCGCCTCCCAGCTGGAGCTGCTGCGCCGCTCCCTGGAGGTGACAGGAACGCGTGCCACCGACACCCACGCCAGCCACGACGATGCCGGCAGCGGCTTCGAGACCAACCTGCAGGCCGTCGCCGCCGGGGTCATCACCCTGGCCACGCTGGTGGAAAAGATCGCTGCCGACCCGCAGGCGAGAGCGGCGATCGCCAGGTTCGCCCAGCGCACCCACGCGACCCTCGCTCCGCTGCGCAACCAACTCGTCCACCCCGTTGCTCCCCCAGTGCGTGGCCCACGCCCTCGCCTGCGGGCAGCACTACCCAGCCCGGACACTGGGGAACAGATCGTGGACTGGTTCGCCAACCCGGACAACCAAGCCGCGCTGACCCAGCTACTCACCACACTGCAGGAGCTCACCGCCAACCGAGCGCTCGACGACCTCCCCACAGCCCTCAACGAAACCGCCCACCGCGACGAAGACGAAGACCGAGACGAAGACCGAGACGAAGACCGAGACGAAGACCGAGACGAAGACCGAGACGAAGACCGAGACGAAGACCGAGACGCAGCTGGAGACGCGGACAGTCGCCGCGGGGGGCGCGAGCGCCGTGGTGGCCGATCCGGGCGGGATGGCCGGCTCGCGAGTCAGCGTGATGACCGGGGTTGGGGAGAAGGCACTGACGTTGGCGTAGGAGCCCGTCGTGGTCTTGATGATCGCGCCGATACCCCGAGGACCCCGGCGGCCGCGACGGATGGGCAGCAGCAGTGAGCGCGACGACCTACCGCGACGGCACCGCGTTGTGGCGGGCGCTGACCGCGCGGGTGCGCATCGCAGCCGCCGCCAGTTCCCGCCCGGGCAATGAGCTACTGCGACGCTTCGTCTACGACCGTTTCCTGGCTCGCGTCTTCGCCGACCTACATCAGGACTCGGCCCCGGGCTCGGGCACAGAGTTGGGCACAGCGCTGGCCACGCCAGACGATTCGG
Source organism: Kineococcus deserti (assembly GCF_050871945.1). Taxonomy (NCBI): domain Bacteria; kingdom Bacillati; phylum Actinomycetota; class Actinomycetes; order Kineosporiales; family Kineosporiaceae; genus Kineococcus; species Kineococcus deserti. The sequence continues at coordinate 87,632 of NZ_JBJLSI010000012.1, forward strand.
GGTGGGTGCTCAAAGGCGGGACAGCGGTCCTGGCCCGCGTCCACGACGCCCGCCACAGCAAGGACGTCGACCTCCTGCACCGCCTGGGCGATATCGACGATGCCCTGGCGGCACTGCGCGCCGCCGCTAGTCGCGACCTGGGCGATCACTTCCGCTTCGTGCTGGGATCGGTGCGCCCGGTAGGTGGGCGCCAGCAGCCGGGCCTGGCCGGGTACCGCGTGCAGGTCGAGGCCTACTGCGGCGTGCGGCGCTGCGAGACCTTCAGCATCGACCTGGTCACCGGCTCGGTCATGACCACCGCCCCTGAGCTGGTGCGCTCCAGCACCCCGCTGGACCTACCCGGCCTGCCCGCACCCACCGTGCGGGCCTACCCGGTCGTGGACCACATCGCCGACAAGGTCGCCGCCACCGAAGCCCGCTACAGCAACCACACTCCCGGTGTCGGTCCCGGCAGTGGTTCTGGCGGTGGCTCCGATGGCGCCGTCGGTGGCAGTAGCGGCGGCACGTCACCCCGTGCTGAGTCCACGCGAGTCCGTGACCTCATCGACCTGATCGTCCTGGCCCGTACCCAGCACGTGGACGGCGCCGCCCTGCACACTGCCATCGCCGCCGAACGAACCCACCGCGGCCTGCCCCACCGTGACACCTTCGCCGCCCCCGCCGGCTGGGCCACCACTTATCCAAAGTTGGCGGCGGCCACGGTGCACTGCCACGACCTGCCCCAGCTGGCCCAGGCCGTCGCCTACGTCGCGGCTTTTCTCGAACCGGCCATGGCCGGCCACGTCGAGCACCACGACTGGTCCCCCACTGACCAGACCTGGCGACCCCGCTGACAGCATCCTCTCTTCCGCGAGCGTCTGCAGTCGACGCCGTGGCGATCAGCGCTCCCTTCTCGGCTACGCCCCTCCTGTGAATGCTGCGGGACCGACCTTGTCCCGAACGCCGACGCCCATCTGCTCGTTCGAGTGCACGTTCTGCCTCGCGTGCGCCGACTTCCGGCTGGGCGGCCGGTGCCCGAACCGCCGATCATGAACTGAGCCCGGCGAGGCTCTCGTCAGAGTTGGCGCAGGCGAGCGTTGCGCCACCGGCACCGTGCGCCCTCGCCCCAGCGCGCGTCGCCGAACATCGCGTCGTTGTCGTGCACCTCCAGCGCCAGGTGCCCTCGGTCGCCCAGCAGGGCGTGCACGGCCCCGGCGTCGTACCCGGGCGAGACGAGCGTCGCAGTGTCGATCTCGGCGACCTGCACGTCGTTCACCCACGTCGTGATGACCGGCATCGGGCCGATGCAGCGGATCCGCAGGGTGTTCCACTGCCCGACCCGCCACGCCGCCAGGAAGTCCTCCACCCTGCCGGCGTAGGTCAGGCGGTCGATCTTGTCCTGCGTCACGGGTTCGGCGCTGGTCGCCGGGTCGTCGGCGACCAGCCGCACGACGTTCCCGTCGGCGTCGAGTTCGGCGTCCACCGCGAACGGCACGGCCGAAAAGCTCGCGAGACCGTTGCCGAAGAAACCGCCGATGCCGCCCGAGGGCCGGTGGTCGAGCAGGACCTGGAAACCCTCCCAGCTGGCCCGCTGCCGGCGCAGCATGATGCCGGTGTCCGCGGGCCAGTCGGGTTTCACCTCGACGACGAGTTCGAAGTCGCCGTACGCCTCGTCGGAGACGAGGTACCCGCCGTAGCCGCGGGTCCCTTGCTCCCCCACGACGTACGTGTCACCGTTCTCGTCGGTCTCCACCGACCACACCGCGGGGTGCAGTTCCGGGTCGACCGGCGGCGCGATCCCGCGCTCGCGCATCCAGTCGTGCAGGTGCGGCCCGCCGGGGAACAGCGTTCCGTAGACGCGCGGGGCGGGGTGCCAGCCGGCGAGGGTGGTCCCGTCGAACAGCGGGACGAACCCCGCGGCAGCGTCGGTGGTGTCGGCGCGGTTGCTGGACAATCGAACCTCCTGGGTCGGTGGCGTGGGATGATCTGGGGCGTGGATGCGAACGACCGGACGGGACGACTGCCGACGATGTCCGACGTCGCCGCGCACGTCGGGGTTTCCCGCCAGCTGGTCTCGCTGGTCCTGCGCGGCGCCCCCGGCCCGAGCCGGCAGGCCCGCGAGCGCGTGCTGGCCGCCGCCGCCGAACTCGGCTACCGGGCCAACGCCTCGGCAAGGCTGCTGCGCCAGAAGCGCACGTTCCTGCTCGGGGCGCTGTTCTCGATGCGCAACCCGTACGAGTCGCGGCTGGTGGAGCGGTTGTTCTCCGCGGCGGCCGCCCGGGGGTTCGGCGTGGTGCTCGGCCCGGTCACCGACGAGGCCGACCGGCTGCGCGTGATCGAGGGTCTGCTCGAGCAACGCGTCGAGGGCCTCGTCGGGTTCGTCCCGCGCTCGACGACCCCCGAGCTGGAGCGGCTGACCGCGCAGGTGCCGCTTGTGTGGCTGGGCGGACCGGCACCCGGCGACAACGTGCACATCGACGACGTCGCCGGCATGCGGGCCGCGATCGGACACCTGCGCGGCCTCGGCCACCGCCGCATCGCCCACCTGCGCGGCGACGGCAGTCCCGCCGGCGAGGAGCGCTGCCGGGCGTACAGGCAGGCGATGGACGAGGCGGGGCTGTCCTCGCAGACCACTGTCCTGGGCGGCGGCTGGGACGAGGAGAGCGGTGCGGACGTCGCACGGGACCTGCTGCGGCGCAGACCGTCGGACGCGCCAACGGCCGTGGTCTGTGCGAGCGACCAGGCCGCGGCGGGTCTGGTGCAGGTGTTGCGCACGGGCGACGGCGCGCTGCCGGGAGTCGACGTGCCGGGGCGCGTGTCGGTGGTTGGCTGGGACGACAGCTACCTGGCTGCGCTGTCGTTCCTGGACCTCACGTCGGTCCGCCAGGAGATCGCGGCCACCGCCGACGCGGCGCTGGACCTCGTCTCGCGCCGGCTCGAGGACCCGGCGACGCCCGTCGAGACCGTCCTGACCGCGCCCACCTTGGTGGAGCGCGGCTCGACCGGGCCGGCGAGGGCTCATCGCGGGACTCCGTCATCTCAGCGGTTGGCACGTTCCAAGCAAACGTCCGACTGAAACTCGCACACGCACCGAGGGCCGTCAAGCACCTCTCCGGCGAACCTCCACCCGGGTTTGTCTCGTGCTAACTTGCCCGCATGCTCCGCACCCTCGCGCCGACGCAGCGGTCCCGCGTGATGATCGGCGGCCCCGACCTGGCCACCCCCGAGGTCGTGTTCGAGACCACCGACCTGCTGCTGGAGGCGCCGAACTGGTCGGCCGACGGCGCGGCGCTGTTCCTCAACGGCGACGGTCGCCTCTGGCGCCTGGACCTCGCCGACCCCGCTGCCGGCGTGCAACCGGTCCCCTTCACGGGCCTGCCGCCGATCAACAACGACCACGTCGTCGACCCCGACGGCGAGCACGTGTACCTGTCCGCGAACGACGGCCACGTCTACCGCGGTTCCCTCACCGGCGGCGACGTTGTGCGGATCTCCCCCGACGACGGCAACTGGCACTTCCTGCACGGCGTCTCGCCGGACGGCGGCACCCTGGCCTACGTCGAACTCGGCTCGTTCGATGAACCCGGCCGCCTGGTCCTGCTGCCCTCAGCCGGCGGGGACGCCGTCCGCGTCCCCGCCGGCGACGGCCACCTCGACGGGCCCGAGTGGACCCCGGACGGCGAGTGGCTGCTGCTGAACACCGAGCACTTCACGAAGGCCCCCGGGCACGCCCAGCTGGCCCGCCTGCCCGCGGCCGGCGGCAACCTCGAGCGCCTCGTCGCGAGCGACACGGTCGACTGGTTCCCGCACGTCTCCCCCGACGGGCGGGCGGGCAACTACCTGTCGTTCCCGGCCGGGACGCAGGGCCACCCCGCCGACCTCGACGTCGTCGTGCACGTCGTGCGCCCCGACGACTGGACCACCTCGATCCAGCGCTACCCCATCCCCGGCGGGCAAGGCACGCTCAACGTCAACGGCTGGGCACCCGACGGTTCCCGGTTCGCCTTCGTCGCCTACCCGTTCGACGGGGGGACCCCCTGAGCGACGACCTCGAACACCTCGAGCTCCAGGAGGAGCGCCTGGTGTTGCCCCGGTTCGGCCCCGAGGACGCGTGGACGCTAGGTTCGCTGATCGTCGAGCGCGCCCGCGCCACGGGGGCCGGCGTCCTCGTCGACGTCCGGCGCGGGGACTTCGTCCTGTTCCGCGCCGTGCTGCCGGGCGCCACGATCGACCAGCAGCACTGGGCCGTGCGCAAAGCCGCTGTCGTGCAGCGTTTCGAGGCCAGCAGCGCGCTCGTCGCGGCCCGGATGGAGCGGCACGGGGTCGACCCCGTCGCCGTCGGCTGGCTCGACCACGGCTACGCCGTCACGGGCGGTTCCTTCCCGGTGCGCGTGGCCGGCGCCGGGGTGGTGGCGGCGGTCACGGCGTCGGGGCTGAGTTCCGCCGAGGACCACGACCTCGTGGTCCACGGCCTGCAGCGGCTGCTGGCGACGATGGAGTGACGGCGGGCCCGGCCCACCGCTCCCGGCACAGCCGCAGGAACGGGCGGAACGTCGCCCCGAGGTCGAGTTTCGGGTCGGCGATCCATTGCAGCTCCAGACCGTCCATGACCGCGAACACCACCCGCGCCTCGAACTCACGGCGGTCGGCGTCCATCGCCGCGACGGCCCCGTCCGCGGCCGCCTGCCGCAGCGCCCCGTCGAGTTCTCCGACGATGCGCCGGAACCGACGCGCGACCCAGTCCCGGGCGGGGTGCTCGGGGTCCGAGGCCTCGGCACACATCGTCAGCCACAGCTCGACCAGTCCGGGGTTCTCGTCGTGGTGGGCCATGGCCCGCTCGAGGGTGTCGACGTAGGCCGCGCCCCGCGGGGAGTCCACCCACTCGCCCGTGCTCGCGTCCCAGTCGTCGAGCACGGCGAACAGCAGCTGCTCCTTGGTCCCGAAGTACCGCAGCAAGGCCGCGGCGCTCAGCCCGACCCGGTCGGCGATCTCGCGCACCGACGCCCCCGCGTACCCGTGCCGGCCGAAGAGCTCTGTCGCGGCGAGCACGATCTGCCGTCGGCGCTCGACCCCGGTGCGGTAGGGCCCGCGCACGGTGGCGCCGGGCACGGCGGCGCCCTCGGCCTGCGCCTGCGGTGCGGCCGGCGACGCCGCGACCGACGCCGGCGGGACGCGGTCCGGGGCGGCGCCCGGCGTCCCCAGCCAACGGCGCAGGGTCATCTCGAACAGCGCGTCGGAGTGGCCCACCAGGTCCATCGCCGGGTCGGCGATCCACTGCAGCTCCAGCCCGTCCATCGCGGCGAACAGCCAGCGGACCTCCCGCTCGCGGTGGGCGCGGCCCAGCACCGGCACCCCGGCGTCGCGTTGCAGGACGGCGAGGTTCTCGACGGCATCCGCGACGATCCGCTCGTAGCGCTCCTTCACCCACGTGCTCGCGGGGTGGTCGCGGTCGGTGGCCTCGGTGCACATCGTGAGGAACAGCTCGATGAGGCCAGGATGCTGCACGTGGTAGCGCATCAGGTCGCCGAAGGAGCCGAAGTACTCGGCCCCGGCGCCGATCTCGACGCGGTCGCCCAGCAGCTGGGTCTCGGTCCACCACCGCTCCAGCACGGCGATGAGCAGCGCCTCCTTGCTGCCGAACAGGCGCAGGATGCCGGCCGGGCTCACCCCCACCTCCTGCGCGATCTCCCGCAGCGAGGCCCTGGTGTAGCCGCGGCGAGCGATCACGCCCCACGCCGCATCGACGAGCTGCCGCCGGCGTTCGATGCCGTTGCGGTACGGACCCCGCACTCGTGCCCCCTCGCTCGCCGCTTCCACCCGCGCAGTGTCCCCCGCCGCGGGCCGGCGGGCGCAACCGGCTCGCTCGCGCCGGCCGATCTTCCCGAACCGCTTGACCAACTGCGAACACCCGTTTACGTTCTTCTCAAACGTGAACAGCGGGTCGCCTTTCATAGGAGCCCGCCGGCCACGTCTCCCGCTCGTCTCAGTGCTGAGAGGACCGCTCGTGAGTTCCCCCTCGTCGTCTGCCCCCGCCCCGCTCGGGGTGGGCTTCCTTGGCGCCGGCCCCGTCACGCAGGCCATCCACCTGCCGACCCTCGCCCGGCTGCGCGAGACGTTCACGGTCCGCCACGTCATGGACGTGGACCCCACCGTCGCCGGCCGGGTCGCCGCTCGCGTCGGCGCCCGGGCAACCTCCGACGTCGACGAGCTGCTCGCCGACCCCGAGGTCGACGTCGTCGCCGTCTGCTCCCCGCACGCCTTCCACGCTGACCAGGTCGTGGCTGCGTGCCGCGCGGGCAAGAAGGCCGTCTTGTGCGAGAAACCCTTCGCGACCGACGCAGACCAGGCCCGGCGCATCGCCGAGGTCGCCGGCGCGACAAGAGTTCCCGTCCTCGTCGGCACCATGCACGCCTACGACGCCGGCTGGAACGCCGCCCTGCAGAACTCCGATGTGGTGCCGCACACCGTCCGCTCCTCGATCGTGCTTCCCCCGAACCCCCGGTTCGAGGACTTCGCCACCGAGGTGCTGAACCGGCCGGAGTTCTCCGGCGCCCCCGACGCCGCGGCCGCGGTGACCGGCGGCATCCTCGGGCTCGCCGTGCACGACCTGCCGCTGGTTCGGCAGCTGCTGGCCCGTGCTGGCGCCGACGTTTGGCGTTCGCTGGAGGTCGTCTCGGCCGAACCGCTGGCCCCGTTCGGCTACCTCGTCGTGGCCCGCGCGGGGGACATCACCCTCGAACTGCACGCCGTGATGCACGGGGGCTGGAACCCGCAGTGGCAGCTGACGGCCGTCGGCGACGACGACCTCCTCGAGGTCGAGTTCACGCCGTCGTACGTGCACGCCGGTTCCGCCACCGCCACCACAGCGCACGCCGGAACTCGCACCACCCACGCCCCCGCCGACCACAACGGGTACGAGGGCGAGTGGCGGCACCTGGCCGCCGTGGTGCGCGGCGCGACACCGCGGTTCGGCCTGGCCCACCTCATCGACGACCTCGAGTTCGTCCTGGAGTTCGCCCGCCAGTCGGCGGACGCCGTACGGAAGGACGCAGCGTGAGCACGACCACGGGAACCACGGCGACGGGAACAACGACCACGGGAACCAGGACGACGTACTCCGTCGGCGCCGACGAACCCGCCCGCACGACGGGGCGGATCGACGCCATCCTGGCCTCCTTCCCCGTGTCCCTCGCCCCCGCGCACCCGCCGGAAGACGCGGACCTCGTCGCCCTCGACGGCGGGGAGGACTGGCCCAAGCGGCTGGCGACGACGCGGGCCCGCGGCGCGGTCGTCGTCTGCCCCACGGTCTCCTCCACGGTCGTCCCCACATCCGCCGGGCAGGGCGCCGACCCGGGTTTCCCCGTGGTGATCGACCGCCCGCACGCCGGCCGCCCGGGCCTGGCCGACCTCCGCTCCGCGGTGCAGGCCACAGGCGCGGACGCGCTGCTGGAGGTCCGCACCACCGCCGCCCCGGGGAACGACGCGGCCGACCTGGTGCTGGAGCAGTTCGCCGTCGCCCGGGCGGTCACCGGCAGCGGCGTCGCCGCCGCCCGCGTCCTGTCCCACGGCCCGCGGGGTCTCCTCGTGCGCGCCGTCCTGCACGACGGCCGGCAGGCCCTGTTCGGGGCCGACCTGACCACCGCCCTGGCCCCCCTCGTCACGGTCCGGATCCTCGGAGCGACGAGTTCGGTGTCGGTCGCGATTCCCGACTCGGCCACCGCCCGCCCGGCGCACGCCGTCGTTACCGACGACTCCGGCGCCCGCCTACTCCCCACGTCCTGGGAGTCCTCGCACCGCGCCTCCTGGCGCCGCCTGCACGCAGCCGTCGCCGACGGCACCGCCACCACCGACCTCGCCGACCACGCCCAGGACTGCGCCGTCCTGGTCGAGGCGATCCCCGAGCTCCTGCCCCCGACCTCCTCCCCGAACGAACCTGGAGCACAGCGATGACGCACTCCGACACCACCCGCAGCACCGCCACCCGTCGCGGTTTCCTCGGTCTCGCGGCCGGCGCCGCCTCCCTGACCGCCCTGTCCGCCTGCGGTGGGGGTGGCGGTTCGAGCTCCGGCGGCGGTGACTCGATCGCCTTTTGGGACATGCCGTGGGGCGCGGCCAGCTACAACACGGCCGCGCAGCAGATCACCGAGGCGTACACCCCGACCGGCGAGAACCTGCCCGCGAAGTACCAGCTCATCCAGTGGAACAACTTCACCCAGACGTTCTCCTCGGCCATCGCCTCGAACACCGGCCCGGCCGTCTCCACGGGCGGCGGTTTCCAGGCCTACCAGTACGCCGAGCAGGGCGCGATCGCTCCCGCCGACGACCTGCTCCAGACGTTCAGGACCGAGGGCATCTACGACGACTTCCTGCCCGGAACCATCGAACCGTTCAAGGGCGCCGACGGGTACGTCGCCGTCCCGACGCAGCTCGACATGCGCGTCTGGTGGTACCGCAAGTCGGTGTTCGACCAGGAGGGGCTGACCCTGCCGACCACCTGGGACGAGTACCTGACCGTCGGCACCGCCCTGGCCGCCAAGGGGTACTTCGCCTACGGCATCGGCGCAGGCGCCGGCAACAACCTCGGCGCGCACACCATGGTCGCGATGATGATCAACAACGGCGGCGGTCTGTTCAACGCCGACAACGAGCTCGACTGCGTCACCGACCGCAATATCGAGGCCATCGACTTCGTTCAGGAACTCGCAGGGGCGGGGATCATCGACCCGGCCGCGGTGTCGTACACGACAGACAACCTCCGCAGCCAGTGGCAGGGCGGGAAGATCGCCATGGGCATCAACACCCCGGGTCTGGACGAGGACCTCGGGGAGACCGACGGCGACATCCTCGTCGCGACGCCGATGGCCGGACCGCACGGCGACGTCGGCTGCCTGCAGTTCCTCAACAACATGATGATGTACAAGAACACCCCGTCGCAGGCCTCCAGCGAGGCGTTCATGCTGTACTGGTTCCAGAACTACGGGCAGCTGTGGCAGCAGAAGGTCATCCCGGGTCTGCCCGTCCTGCAGTCCGTCGTGGACCTGCCGGAGTTTCAGGAGAACACTCAGAAGGCCGAGATCCTCAAGACCTGGCAGCCGATCGCCAAGACGTACGCGGCACAGGGCGACACCGTCGACGCGAAGATCGCGGCCATCGACGGCGGCCAGGCGCTCAACGAGTTCACCCAGACCGTCCTGGCCGGCGGCGCGGACTCCAAGGCGGCGCTGGAGAAGCTGCAGAAGGACATCGAGGCGCTCTGATGTCCGACGTCCAGGAAGCCCTCGGCAAGGCCCGGCGCGGGGTCGGCGTCGCCGGCTCCGGCCGGGTCGCGGGCCGGCGGAACCGGGGCCTGAACCGCGGCGGGCTGACCCTGCTGCTGCTCGTGGCCCCCTCGGTGTTCCTGCTGCTGCTTATCAACGCTTACCCGCTCGTCTACGCGGCCAGCCAGTCGGTGCACAAGGGCAGCCTCATCGCCACCGGCGACTTCGTAGGGCTGGAGAACTACGTCAACGTCCTGCGGTCAGAGGCGTTCTGGAAGGCGACCCGCTTCACGCTGCTGTTCACGCTCGTCGGCGTGTTCGGCTCCTGGGTCGTCGGCCTCGGGCTGGCGCTGCTGCTGAAGACCCGCATCCCGGGCCGCGGAACGTTCAAGGTCCTGCTGCTGCTGCCGTGGGTCGTGCCCGTCGTAGTCTCCTCGACCGCCTGGAACTACCTCGTCGCCACCCCCGACAGCCCCCTCCCCCGGCTGTTCACCAGCCTCGGGTTCGACACCCCGCTGTTCCTGGCCGACCCCACCCTCGCCGTCGTCACCGTCTGCCTGTTCAAGGTCTGGGTCTCGTTCCCGTTCATGATGCTCATGGCCTCCTCGGCGCTGACCTCCGTCGACGGCACCGTCTACGAGGCCGCACAGATGGACGGCGCGGGCCGGCGTCAGCAGTTCTTCGGCATCACCCTGCCGCTGATCGCCCGGTCCACCTACATCTCTTGGATCCTCATGACAATCTTCTGCGTCAACGACTTCCCCACGATCTACCTGCTCACCGGCGGCGGCCCCGTCGACGCCACCACCTCCCTGGTCGTCCTGGCCTACCGCACGGTGTTCCAGAACTTCCAGACCGGCCCCGGGGTCGCGATCGCCTTCCTCATGACCGCCACCCTCGTCGTCATCTCCGTCCTCCTCTACCGCCAGATCAGGAAGTCGGCCGTCGAATGAGCACCCTGACCGCACCACAGCCCACCGCCCGCCCGCGGCGCGCGCGCGAGATCGTCCCCGAGCGGGAGCTGAAAGGCCGCTGGTGGCGCTTCACCCTGATCCTCCTCATCACCGCCGTCGTCCTCGTCCCGGTCATCGCCACCGTGGTCCTATCCCTGCAACCCGGCCTGGGTTCGCAGGCCTCCGGGCCGACACTGTCGAACTACGTGGCCGTCTTCCGCGACACCCTCACCCCGACCTGGCTGGGCAACTCCCTGGCCGTCGCCCTGGGCACCGTCCTCGTCTCGGTCGCCGTCGCCGCCCCAGCCGGGTACGTCCTGTCTCGCGGCCGCTCCCGCGCCGTCTCCGGGTACAGCCTGCTGCTGTTCGTCGTGCAGTCCCTGCCCGTCATCACGGCCGTTGTCCCGCTGTTCATCCTGTTCGCGAAGTTTGGGCTGGTCGACAACCTCGTCGGCATCGCCATCATCTACGTCGGGTCGTCGATGTCGGTCGCGACCTGGATGATGGCCGCCTACTTCGACTCCATCCCCGCCTCCCTGGAGGAGGCGGCCTGGATCGACGGGACCAGCGTCTTCGGTTCTTTCACCCGCATCGTGCTGCGCAACTCCCTGCCGGGGGTGCTGTCGACCGCGATCTTCACGTTCCTGCTGGCCTGGAACGACTACCTCGTCGCCATCGTATTCCTGCGCTCCAGCGAACGGTTCACCCTCCCGATGGGTTTGCAGTCCTTCTTCCAGCAGAACGCCACCGACTGGGGATCGGTCATGGCCGTCGCCGTCGTCATGATGCTGCCGCCGGTCGTCGTCTTCGCCGCCCTCAACCGGTACTTCTCCGTCGGCGGCATCGGCGGTTCCCTCGCCGGCCGCTAGCCTCGATCTTTCGCGGAGAGCTTGACCCGGGACGCCGACGCGGGTCGTAAATGCACCGGAGTGCCTGCTCTGCAGGTGATCATGCTGCTTGTCGAAGGCACATGGCCACCACGCAGAGAGGCACTTCGTGAGTGAAGATTTAACCCCGCCCCCATCCACTCACCATGACCGCAGACGGCGATTCGCTGGTCTTTTCCGCCGGCGCGTCCTTGCTGGTCGACACCGCCCGCCTCGCCGGTCTGGACACCGCTCTGCGCCGGGCCTTGTCGCCCTGGCGGGCCCGGTCGGCGGTGCACGACCCCGGCAAGATCGTCCTCGACCTGGCGATGGCCGTCGCTCTCGGCGGGGACTGCCTGGCCGACGTCGGCGTGGTCCGTGCCCAGCCGCAACTGTTCGGCCCGAGCGCCTCCGACCCCGCCGTCTCCCGGTTGACCGCGCAACTGGCAGCCGATACCCCTGCCGCCTTGGCCGCCTTGCGCCACGCTCGAGCGACTGCCCGTGAGCGGGCCTGGAACATCTCCTCGCCGATTCTAGACCACGGGCACATTGTGATCGATCTCGATGCCACGATCATGTTGGCGCACTCGGAGAAGGAAGGCGCGGCCCCGACCTGGAAGCGGACCTTCGGATTCCTCCACCCACTGCTGGCGTTTGTCGACCACGGCCCTGGCGGGACCGGGGAGTACGTCGGCGGCATGCTGCGCACCGGCAAAGCCACCGCCAACGACGCCGCCGCCCACATCGCCGTCCTCACTGAGGCCCTGCAGTAGTTGCCTGAGCACGAGCAGTCCCGGGTTCTAGTGGTCAGCTCGAAAAGTTCCTGATCATGCAGCGCGCTGCCAGGTGAATCTGACCGGGCGGTGAGTCCTGTTGCGTTCACCGACCCAGTCCTGCACGGCCTGGTCGCAGCCGTCACCGTTGGTGAACCAGCCATGTCCCAGGACCTGGCGGGTCACGATCCCGAACACCGACTCGATCGGGTTGACCCACGAGGCGTGCTTGGGTGTCAGCAGGACTTCGATGCCGGGATGCTCGGCCAGCCAGGCCGTCGTGGCCCGGCTGGTGTGCGCCGGCCCGTTGTCCATGATCAGCACGAAGTCGGCCCCGTGCACGTCTTTGAGGTACTCCAACACCTCGATGAACGCCGCCGGGTCCATGCGTGACCGGGCCCGGACCATCTCGACCGCCCCGCTGGCGCAGTCCTGAACCCCGTACCAGGAGACGGTGCCCTTACGGACGTACTCGAACTCACGCCGCAGACTGCCGTCACCGGCGCGCGAATCGGCCCGCACCGGGGTCCGGACCGGGTGGGAGGTCTTTTCATCCAGACTCAGTACCGGCCGCGCACCGACCTTGGCCGCGCTGACAGCCTGCTGCACCGCAGTCACTTTGGCATCGAAGCCGGGGTCGGGACGGCGGTGAATCCAGCCGCGGACCCGATGCACCTTTAACCTCAACGCGTTCAACGTGGTCGTGACCCAGGAGCAGGTGACGCCCCAGTTCAGGTCCCACATCGCCTCGCGTAGTGCGCGGTGAGTCCACAGCGCGTACGGGCCCGGACGCTTTGAGGTGACCACGGTCACCAGGTCCCGCACGGCCGCATCGGGGTAGAGCACCGGCCGCCCGGAGCGAAGGACATCCAGCAGTCCCTCGATGCCCTCGGCCGCGACCCGCCGAACCCACTTGCGGACGGTGTTGCGGGTAGTGCCGTGGGCGGCGGCCACTGCCCGTAAAGACTTCGCCGCAGCGGCCAGGACCAGGCGGGCGCGGAAGGCGTGCCGCTGCGCCACGCCGGGATGGGCAGCGACGTACTGCAGTTGCTGCTCGATAGTCTCGGCCGTGCGCGGCATCGTCGGAAGTGCTGTACCCACGGCCACCGACGGTGCCGCGTCCTTGATCACTGTCACGGCAGCGACATGTGCAGGTCAGGTGATCAAGGACTTTTCGAGGTGACCACTAGTGGTCATGTGCGAAAGTTCGTGATTACCGGAGTGCCGCAACAGATCCACACGTCGCTACCCAGACCGTGATCAAGGACGGGGCACCGTCGGTGTGCATGGGAATGCCTCTGCCGACGGTGCCGCGCCTGGACGATGCTAGGCGGAGCGCGTTGACGAAGATCGCCAGACGACCGACCAGCCAACGCCACGCCGACCGCGCCCGCTGGGTCCTGGCCCTGGACGCCAGCATCGACGAAGGCCACGGCGAAAGTCGCAGCCAAGTCCGCGCTGTGGCCGCCCGATTCGGCATCAGCCCCACCACCGTCCGCAAGTGGGCCCGGCGTGTGGCCGAGCTCGGCACCGACGGCCTGGCCGACGCCGCCCGCAGCGGCCGTCCCCGCCTGTACGACGACACCGCCGTCCGGGACCTGCTCACCTTGGCCACCGAAGAACACCCTCAGGTCAACGCCTTGTGGACCCAGACCGAGCTGGCCCGCCGCATGGGCGATCTAAACTGGGGCGTCACCGCCTCCTGGGTCAGCCGCACCCTGGCCGGCCTGCACCTGAAGGTCCACCAGGTCCGCGGCTGGCTGCACCGCCCCTCCCTGTCAGGCTGAGGTGAGACACGAAGTACCGATCCACTCCTTGGCGTAGGGCGAGAAGCGAGACACCTACCGTAACCCTGACACTGTCCGATGTGGACAGCACCGACCGCCCCGATCCGACCGGGCCGACCGGCCCCAACGACGCGTCCGAGCCCGGCCCCCGCGCCGAGCAAGCCCGCCGGCGTTCGTTCACCGCCGAGTACAAGGCCCGGTTCCTGGCCGAGTAGGACGCCGCACCCCGCGGCGAACGCGGCGCCATCTTGCGCCGCGAAGGCCTGTACGACACCCACCTCATCGGCTGGCGCAAGTCCGCCACCGTCGGCGCCCGCGACGCCTTGCAGCCCCGCAAGCCCGACCCGCGGGACGAAGAGATCGCCGAACTACGTGCTCGCGCCGAACGCGCCGAGGCCGACCCGAACCGGACCCGGACGGCGTTGGAGATCGTGGGAAAAGCGCACGAGCTCTTGGAAAAACTCTCCGAGAGCACGGGCACACCCAAGCCGCCGCAGCGGTGATCAACCCCGCCGTCGATGAACTGGCCAGCACGCTGGCCGGTCGTCTCGGCGGTATCCGACGGGCGTGCGCCTTGCTCGGCCGGGCCCGCGCCTCGCACTACCGCGCCAACAAGCCTCCCCGGCTGGGACCGTCGCGGCCGCGGCCACGTCCGGCCAGCGCGCTGAGCCGGGCCGAGGAACAGCAGGTCCTGGACCTGGTGACCTCCGACCGGTTCGTGGACAAGTCCGTCGCGCAGATCTGGGCGATGCTGCTGGACGAGGGCACCTATCTGTGTTCGCAGTCAACGATCCATCGCCTGTTGCGGCGCAATGGGATCGTCGGTGACCGCCGCGCCCAGGCCACCCACCCGGCACGGGTGAAACCTGAACTCGTCGCCGTCAAAGTGGGGCAGGTCTGGACCTGGGACATCACCAAACTGCGCGGCCCGGCCCGCGGGGTCTACTACGAGTTATACGTCGTGATCGACATCTTTTCCCGCTTCGTCGTGGCCTGGCGGGTGGAGGCCCGTGAGGACGCCGGACTGGCTCAGGACATGCTCGAGCAGGCCATGGGCCGGCACCAGATCCCCGATGTCGTGCACGCCGACCGGGGCACCTCGATGACGTCCAAGCCCGTCGCGCAGCTGCTGGTCGACCTGGGTGTCACCCGGTCGCACTCCCGGCCGCGGGTGTCGAACGACAACCCGTTCAGCGAGGCGCAGTTCAAGACGTTGAAGTACGCCCCGGCCTTCCCGGACCGGTTCGAGTCCCTGGATCGCGCCCGGGAATTCTGCGAGGTGTTCTTCGCGCACTACAACTACGAGCACCGGCATTCGGGGATCGGGCTGCACACCCCGGCCTCGGTGCACTACGGCACCGTCGGGCAGATCCGCGCTGCCCGGCAGATGACGCTGGATGCGGCTTACGCCGCGCACCCCGAACGGTTCGCCACCCGCCGGCCCACACCACCAGCACTGCCGACTTCGGCGTGGATCAACCAGCCGTCGCGGGAGGCTCAGATTCAGAGCGTTTGACCGACACGTGTCTCATAGAACTTGACAGGTTCCGCCGGCGTCTCGCGGGTGGAGGTGACCTTCCCACCCCTGGACTTCCACAGCGCCCTCACCGCCTACGGACCCGCTGAAGCGGTCCGCGAAGCGTTCGGCCGTCGTGGCGTGAAGGTGGTCTCCGGCTTCCTCAACGGCACGCACTGGGGCACCTGCTCCCCGGAGGAAGCCGTCGCCGACGTCCGTGACTACGCCGGGTTCCTGCACGCGCTCGGAGCGGACATCCTGGTGCTCGGGACACCCATGACCCACGGGGGTCCCGACAGCCCCGTCGAGCCGCTCGACGCCACCGGCCGACAGGCCCTGCTGGAGACGCTGGCGGCCAACTGCGACGCGGTCGGCGCGTCGCTCGCCGAACTCGGCATCCGTCTCGCCATCCACACCGAGTCGCACTCGATCACGGTCCAGCACGCGGACATCGCCACGATCATGGACTTGACCGACCCAGCCCTCGTCGGCCTGTGCCCGGACTCGGCACACATCACGCTGTCCGGGGGTGACCCCGTGGCCATCGCACGGGAGTTCGCCGACCGGGTCGTGGTCTCGCACTGGAAGGACGCTTCCGGCCCCTTCCCCGCCGATCTCGTCCTCGACGAGAACGTGCACGCCGTCCACCGCCGTTTCATGCGCCCCCTGGGCGAAGGAGTCGTCGACTTCGAAGGCTGGGCGAAGGTCATGTCCACTACTGCCACCGCCGGCGTACGACTCATCGAACTGGACGCCGCCCCCGACCCCGTCGCTGACGTCGTCGCTGCGCGCGCCTTCGCGGAGGAACTACCGAGTAGCCCGTCGCGCAGCCCGAACATCACGAGTCCTGTTCGTCGCCTCACCCGCCGCGGGGTGGACAGTCGCGTGGTCAGGGTCCTGTCGGCCGCCCTGGCCTGCCGGTGTTGCAACTCCTTTCACCGTGAGGTCGGGAGTTTGCGGCAGCAGATCAGCGCACGTCAGCTGCAGCGGGCTCAGGTGCAGATCGGAACGGACGTCGCAAGGGATGCGCAGAGGCGGGAACTGCTGCGGCCAGGCGGAGGTGCGCTCGACGACCCGGCGGGTGCGGCGACGTCTGGCGTCGCGAGCGGCGGCGCGATGTGCGTTGCGGCACGATCCCTCCAGCTCGGACGCAGACGGGATCGGCCGCGGACACCACGCACGGTTGGGAAGGCGTCGACCAACGGCAGGAGCTGGGTCACGGCGTGCCGGCGCCTCCGGAGAGGGTGGCCGCACGCAGCTCATCGTCGGCGGGTACGAGCAGGTGTGGTGGACCGGCGCGAGTGACACGATCGCCGAGAACTCCTGCCTGACTGGCTGATCGACGTTCTGACCCAGACGGGATCCGTCGCGGACCCGATTGCTCGTCACCACTCGAGGAGGAACGTCTGCTGGTCAGTTGCAGCAGTCAGCTGATCGAAGAACACCACGTCCGCACGGCTGGTGACCGCGCCGCCAGCGCTGAGGGCGATGACGTCGACAGGACCTGAGACGGCGACGAGGACGGCGCGATGGCGTTGGCGCCTTCGGTCAGCGTGGGCACGAAATCGTCTCATCGGACAGCGGCAGAAAAGAGCGGTACGACGTGGCCTCGCGCGTCGCACCCTGCCACCGACCACCACCAGCCGATGTTTGACCCTGCTGCACGGTCCCTGCGCTGTCCCGGTCAGCCACCGCGGCGCTGCCTCCTCTGCTGCGCCCGTATCCACGCTGCAGGCACCACGCCGCAGGCACCCAAGACGCACCTGGAGCCCAGCGAGGTCGTCGTCATCGCCGTGCTGGCGGTGTCGGGCTTCATCGTCATCTTCAACGAGATGGTCATGGGGGTGGTTCTGTCCCACGTCATGAGCGAGCTGGGCATCACCGCGACCACCGGGCAGTGGCTGACCACCGCCTACGCCTTGACCATGGCGGTGGTCATCCCGGCCACCGGCTTCCTCATGAAGCGCTTGAACATGCGCCCGCTGTTCAGCACCACCATGGCCTTGTTCAGTGCCGGCACCCTGATCGCCGCGATAGCCCCAGCTCCGAGGTCTTGCTGGCCGGGCGCATCGTGCACCTGCTGGCCGGGCGCATCGTGCAGGCGCTGGCCACCGCGATGCTCATGCCGCTGATGATGACCACCACCTTCCGGCTGACCCCTGTACACCGGCGGGGGCAGATGATGGCCCTGGTCACCGCCGTCGGCGCGGTCGCCCCCGCCATCGGCCCGGCCATCGGCCCGGCGATCTCCGGCATCATCATGGCCAACCTCAGCTGGCGTTGGATCTTCATCCTCGTTCTGCCGCTGGCCTTGATTTCCCTGGTCGTGGGCGCGATCAAGATGCGCGACCTCACCACCCCCGCTGCCAGCAGCATCGACGTGGTCTTCCTGGCCCTGGCCGCGGTCGGCTTCGGCGCCCTGGTCTACGGCCTGGCCAGCGCCCACGACACCTCCGGCTAGCACCCGCCGGCCACCTTCTGGATCACCGTGGCCCTGGGTCTGGTGGGCATCGCCACCTTCGTGGCGCGTCAGCGGCATCTGCAGCACCGCGACGCTGCGCTGCTGGACATGCGCATCTTCACCCACCGCGGCCTCACCCTGGCCGCGATCGTGGGTCTTTGCCTGTTGATGACCGCCATGGGCCTGGCGGTGGTCCTGTCGCTGGTGCTGCAGGACGTGCTGGGCTTGAGCGTCTTTACCACCGGTCTGCTGCTGGAGCCCGGGGTGCTGCCATCGCCCTGGTCTCGGCTCTGGTAG
Organism: Kineococcus deserti; assembly: GCF_050871945.1. Classification (NCBI taxonomy): domain Bacteria; kingdom Bacillati; phylum Actinomycetota; class Actinomycetes; order Kineosporiales; family Kineosporiaceae; genus Kineococcus; species Kineococcus deserti. The sequence continues at coordinate 105,521 of NZ_JBJLSI010000012.1, forward strand.
GGCGCCTGTACGAGCGCACCGGCCCGCGCACGCTAGTCCTGACCGGTGCGGTCATCGACACCGCCGGGCTGTGGTTCATGTCCACCGTCACCCCCGAGCGGCCCGTCTGGGTCATCCTGGCCACCCACCTGGTGATCTGCACCGGGCAGGCGTTCATGTGGACCGCGCTGTTCACCTTGGCTCTGGGGTCGCTGCCGGAAAAGCCCTACTCTCACGGCAGCGCCGCGCTGAACACCTTGCAGCAGCTGGCCGGAGCCGCCAGCATCGCCGTTCTGGTCTCGGTGCTGGCTATCTTCAGCGACCCGGCCAGCGCTGGTGCCAGCACCGGCAGCACCTCCCTGGACGGGGTCAGTGCCGCGTTCACCGCCGCCAGCCTCATCGCGGTGGCCTCCATCATCGGCGCGCTCTTCCTGCCCCGACGGGCCAAGGAGACCGCGCCTACCTCCGCGCCCGCGTCCACGTCTGCGGCGGTCGAGGCCCGTGAGCCCCGATGAGCAAGCCCACGATGATGCTGGCCTTGACCTTGGGCACCGGGTACGGCTTTCAGGCCCTGTCCTGGCGTTCTCCCAGCGTGGACCCGGCCAACTACACCAACTTCGAAGCTCAAGCGCGAGACGCTCGGGCCGCTGAGCGGGGCAAGTTCGCCTTCTTGCCCGACACCCCGGCCATGACCCCCACGACGGACCGGGAAGCACCGCAGGCCACCCTTGAGCCGATCGTCACGATCGCGGCCATCGCCGGCCAGACTCAGCGGATTGGCTTCGTGGCCACCGACTCGACGAGTTTCGGTGAGCCCTACAACACCGCCCGCAGTTCAAGGCCCTGGACATCCTCACCCACGGCCGCAGCGGCTGGAACGCGGTGACCACCAGCCAGCCTGCTTCCGGCGCCAACTACGGCCAGGCCATCGCCGTGCCAAGGTGCAGGACACCGCGGGCGCCTCGACTGACGGGCCGGCACTACCCTCGCCCACCGTGACCGGTGATGCTGCCCAGAACAACATCGACGCCCAAGCTAAGCAGAACGGCTTGGGCCGCCGGACCCATGGACACCTGACTGCACCTCGACAACAATGCCCTCCGCCCAAGTACACACGACCTGGGCGGAGGGCATCCTCGGGTTTCTTGTCCCGCACGCTCACGGTTCTCAAGGTCCCCCTCGACCGTCTGACTCGCTGACGACAGCCCCGCTGACCAGCCGATGAACACTTTTCACCGTCCGAGGGCCGCCAGGCCGTGCAGCCACATGCTCCGTCCTCAGTCGCGCTGATTCAGCGCCGGGCGCCTGCAGCGCTGACCTGGAGCAAGGAGGGACGCAGCCGGGTGCCGTTGGCGACCTCCTCGACCTCCACCTCCGAGTAGACGGCCAGCACTCACCGCAACGCCTCGGAGAAGTCGGCCCGGAAGTGCCGATACCTACGCGGGATGGACACCTGGGTGCCGAACTGGAAGCGCAGCTGCTTACACGTCACGATCATCGGCCGGCGCCGTTCTCTCAGAGTTTGTCGGCGATGGTGCGGGTGACCAGGGCCAGGGAGACGGCCCCGGCGTCGGGGTGACCCAGGGAGCGTTCGGCCAGCGGCCGGGCCCGCCCGATCTGCGGACGCAGGTCCTTGGTGGCCTCGGCGGCCGCGGTGGCGGCCTGCGCGGCGGTGGTGAACGCCGTCTTCAGGTCATCCCCGGCCCCCACCCGCTCGGCCAGCTTCTCAGCGAAGGGCACCTGGGCATCCAGCATCGTCTTGTTGCCCACCCGGGCCCCGGCCAGGCGCATCACGGCCTCCACCGAGGCGGTCGCGCCCTCGGCGACCTGCTGCGCGGTGGGCTTGCCCGCATCGCCCAGCTTGTCGGCGAAGGCGTGCAGCAGCACCCCCCAGATCACCCCCGAGGTGCCGCCGGCCCGGTCAGCCCAGGCGCCACCGGCGGCCGACAGCGTCGCGCCGGCGCCGGCGCCGGCATCAGCGGCGGTCCGGGCGGCCTGGGCCGCGGCGACCGAGCCGTTGACCATGCCGGTGCCGTGGTCGCCGTCGCCGGCGATGGCGTCGATGCGGCCCAGTTCGGCCTCGGCGTCCTTGAGCACGTCGCGGACGGCCTCGATCAAGGCGGCGACCTGCTGGCCGGCCTGCTGGGCGGCCTCGGGGGTGCCGGAGTAGTCGGCGACCTCCTCGGTGGGCGCGACGTAGCGCGGGGCCGGGGTGGTCTCGATCGTCGCGCCCACGCTCAGGGCCGGGCACTGGGCCGGGGCGGTCCACAGCCTCTCCAGCTCCTCATCCAGCCAGGTCACCGTCAGCGAGGCGCCGGCCATGTCCAAGGAGGTGACCAGTTCCCCGACCTGCGGGGCCACGATCTGGTAGCCGGCCGCGCGCAGCCGCGCCGCGATCGGCACGTACAGCAGGAACAGCTCCTCGTACTTGGTCGAGCCCAGGCCGTTGACCAGGACCGCGACCTTGCCCCCCTGCCCAGGGCCCGGGGTGCCTTCGGGGCGGCCGGCCAGGACCTTGTCGACCAGCAGGTCGGCGATCTCGGAGGGCGTGCCGATGGGTTCCTCGCTGATGCCCGGCTCGCCGTGGATGCCCAGCCCGACGCCCATGTGGCCTTCGGTGACGGTGAACAGCGGCTCGCTCTCCCCGGGCAGGGTGCAGCCGGCGAAGGCGATGCCCATCGAGCGGGTCACGTCGTTGGCGTGGCGCGAGACGCGCACCACGTCGTCGAAGGAGTAGCCGGCCTCGGCCGCCGCGCCGGCGATCTTGAAGGCGACCACGTCGCCGGCGATGCCGCGACGTTCACCATTGGCGCCCTGTCCCTCGGAGGCGACGTCGTCGGTGACCACGAGCAGTTCGGCCGGGATGCCCTCGGCGCGCAGCCGTTCGGCGGCCAGGCCGAAGTTCAGGATGTCCCCGGCGTAGTTGCCGAACCCCAGGACCACACCCCCGCCGCGGTGGGCGGCCTTGGCCACGTCGTAGACCCAGCGGGTGGAGGGGGAGGCGAACACGTTGCCGCACACCGCGCCGTCGGCCAGGCCCGGCCCGACGTAGCCGGCGAAGGCCGGGTAGTGCCCCGACCCGCCGCCGGCGATGACGGCGACCTTGCCCTGGGGGGTGGCGGTGGAGCGGATCACCCCGTGCGGCACCGGCTGCACGAAGTGGGAGTAGATGTCCACGAAACCGGCGACGGACTCGTCGACGAAGGTTTCAGGCTGGCCGAACAGGTGGGTCACGAGCAGTTCTTCCCGTTCTTCGGTGCGTGCGGTTCCACGGACGTCCTCCCCCGGTGCGCGAGCCTCAGCGGGCGCCGGTGGGCTTACCGACGGCGGTCGGGGTGCCGGCCAGGGCCTGGCGCTCGGCGGCGAGGTTGGCCGCGCGACGCGAGGCCGGGTTGGTCTCGGCGGTGAGCAGGGCGGCGACCAGGCCGATGAGGCCGTAGACGCTGAACAGCACCGCCGGTCCCTGCCAGCCGAAGCTGCCGTAGAGGCTGACCGCCCAGAAGGCGGTGAACCCGGAGATGACGGCGGACAACTGGTAGGCCAGCGACGCACCGGAACTGCGGGTGCCGGTCTCGAACAGCTCGGGGAACCAGGAGGCCTGGGTTCCGGCGAGGGAGTTCTGGCAGAGCGTGAAGCTCACGACGAACACCACGACGATGAGCAGCAGGTTGCCGGTGTTGGCCATGAGGAAGATGGGGAAACCCATGACGACCATCAGGCTGGTGCCGAACAGGTACAGCGGCTTGCGGCCGATGCGGTCGGTGAGCCGGCCCCACAGCAGCGTGGCGGGGAAGCCCAGCAGGGCGGCGATGACCAGCGCCATGATGGTGTCGGACTTGCTCGCCAGTCCCTCGTCGTGGACGTAGGAGGTGAGGTAGGTGATGGCGACGGCGTAGCCGGCGGTCTCGGCGATGCGCAACCCGAACGCGCGCAGCAGGTTCCGCCAGTCGGACTTCACGACGTCCTTCAGCGGGTTCTCGGCGATCTCGCCCGCCTCCTTGGCGCTCTCGAACTCCGGCGACTCGGTGATGCGCAGCCGGATGTAGATGCCGGCGGCGATGAGGAGCCCGCTGAGCAGGAACGGCACCCGCCACACCCAGTCACCGGCCAGGCCGGCGCTGGCCCAGAACGCCAGGTTCGCCAGCAGCAGCCCGAGGGGGAACCCGGCCTGCGGCAGCGCGCCGTACTGGCCCTTGCG